>CAZGBL010000027.1:10911-17393 GCA_964523955.1 uncultured Oscillospiraceae bacterium
CCGCTGCTGCAGACAGAATCACGCCGCGCAGATAACGTTCAAATTTTCTATTCAAATGCTGCTATTTGCAAATGCTGCAGACAGACAAAATGAGAGTATTTTCCGATGTACATCTCTGTCTCACTACTCTCATCACGCCTGCTTTTCCATTTTCATTTTCCTTTATTCTAACCCCATGGGGTCTGATTTCTTCTGCCGTATAAGACACGCCTGCTGCGTCGAGCAGCTCAATCGCAGCAGACATCTTCATTCCGGTCACATCGGGTATACTGCTCACCGACGCTATACCTCCAGTACTTCCTTTTCTTTTTTGGAGACCATCTCGTCGATCTTCCTGACTCCGTCGTCCGTCATCTTCTGAACCTGATCGAGACCCTTTTTCAGATCGTCTTCTGTCAGTTCTCCGTCCTTCTCCATCTTTTTCACCTTATCGTTGATGTCTCTTCTGAGATTTCTGAGAGCGACTTTGGCGTCTTCTCCCATTTTCTTGACCGACTTCGTGAGCTCCTTACGTCTCTCTTCGGTCAGCTGAGGAATGATAAGACGGATAACCTTACCGTCGTTGGACGGATTGAGGCCAAGATTGGCCTCGTTGATGGCCTTTTCGACAGAGCTGATGCAGGATGCGTCAAACGGTGCGATCAACAGTGTTCTCGGATCGGGAGCAGAAACGTTTGCAAGGCTCTTAAGAGGAGTAGGAACGCCGTAATACTCCGCGCTGATCTTATCTAAAATCGCAGGATTCGCTCTGCCTGCCCTTACGGTATTTAAGTCCTCCTTTAAAACAGCCAGGGTTTTTTCTATTTTTTCGCTGTAATTCTTTTTAACGTCTTCCATGATTTGTTTACTCCTTTAATACTTTCCTGGGAATCGCTAATATATCAGTGTTCCGATCTTTTCTCCGCATACGGCTTTGATCACATTTTCCGGTTCACTGAGTCCGAATACGTGAATCACGATACCATTATCGCGGCAGATGGAAGCAGCTGTTGAATCCATCACCTTGAGATCCTTCTCTAAAATCTCCTGATGTGTCAGCGTCTCATACCTCTTCGCATTCGGATTCAGCTCCGGATCGCTGTCATAAACAGCATCGACCTTCTTTGCGAGAAGTATAACATCCGCTTCGATTTCTGCGGCTCTGAGAGCAGCTGTCGTATCCGTCGAGAAGAATGGATTTCCGATTCCTGCGCCGAAGATGACGACGATATTTTTATTGAGCTGAGAAATGGCTCTTCTTCTGATATATGGTTCTGCCACTTCTCTCATCTGGATCGCTGTCTGCACTCTTGTAGGCATGCCATTGCGCTCGAATGCATCCTGAAGCGCCAGAGAATTGATGACGGTAGCCAGCATTCCCATATAATCAGCCGTCGACCGATCCATACTGCTGCTCGTGCGCCCGCGCCAGAAATTTCCTCCGCCTACCACCACTGCAATCTGAACGCCCATATCATGAATCCGCTTTACCTCCCGGGCAACCTGCTCCAGCATATCTTCGTCCAGACCCACATGCTTCTCTCCTGCAAGAGCTTCACCGCTGATTTTTAATATCACTCGCTTATATTTCGGTTCCATAATTACCTCTCTGACTATTCTAAAATAGATCTCTTCTCCACGATCTGGCTAAATTCTTCTATACTTATGTACACATTCTCTGATAATAACCGTATCCGCCGAAAACCGCATATTTTCAACTCTCTGCACACAACAGCGTTCTGCGGCGGCACGGCACGAAGTTCTGCGGCGGTACAGCACGAAGTTCTGCGGCGGTACAGCACGAAGTTCTGCGGCGGCACAGCATGAAAATACCGCCGGCGGCCATACCGGATAATCCCGCTGCCAAAAATCAATATATCATGTTTTGCGATTTATATCAATGTTTTCACAATCATCACTTTCACATTTGCATTGCCGCTCAGTTTATCTTAATATATGTAATAAGAAGGTTATGACGAAGGCTTTCTTGCGGCTCCGGTCATATCGTCATCACAACAAGCGAGTTCGTCAGGAGTCCTCCTCCACTTTAAGCTTTACGACGATATTTCCTGCGTATCTGAAACTGAAACGAGAAAGTGAAAGGATCGATTCTCGATAAAATTCAATAATTGCATTTAACGACAGATTTTTCATTCAAAGGGGTATGAAATGACAGGAATCTTATATGGCGTCGGCACGGGACCGGGAGATCCCGAACTGCTGACAATCAAAGCGCTCAATGTCATAAGGCAGGCTGATATTATCGCTATTCCAACGGAAGAGGAAGAAAAGTGCCTGTCCTGGCGAACCGTCAGGAGCGCTTATCCCAGCGTAGCCGATAAACAGCTGCTCAAGCTGCCTTTTCTTATGACAAAAGACAGCGAGCTTTTAAAACTGCAGCATGAAAAAAACGCCCGTGAGGTACAGGCTTATTTGGACAGAGGAAAAGATGTGGTATTTCTCACCATCGGCGATCCTTCTATCTATTCCACCTACGGTTATTTACATCAGATTCTCACACAGCGAGGCTATACCGCAAAGATGATCAGCGGCATTCCCTCTTTTTGTGCTGCGGCCGCCAGCCTGGGTGAAATTCTCTGCGAAAAAGACGAGACACTCGAAATTCTTCCCGCCTCTTATCCGCTGAAAGACGCTCTTTTTTCACCGGGTACGAAAATCCTCATGAAACCGAAGAGCGGTTTCCAATCGGTGCATGATGCGTTGAAGGAATCCGGGCGTACCGCTTCGATGGTGCAAAACTGTAGTCTTTCCGACGAGAGGATATTCCAAAAAATAGAATATTTTCCTGAAAATCCCGGATATTTTTCTATCATCTTATCCAGAGCAAACCTCCCATCAAACGATGCGGAACAGGACAGTTCCGCTGAAGCTGCGGCTTCATCTGCCGTCTCATCCGACTGCGTAAAAGAAACAGGCGCAGAAGATCTGCCGCGCCGTTCAAAGCTTCTTAAAGATAAACGAAGAGAAGGAGGCGATTTCCGTGAATGAAACACTGAATCATATTCGCGATTATCTCTCCGATGTACTCCCACAGCTTGGAAGCATTATCAGCCAAATTTTTCAGCGCATCGGCGGAATCATCGGCTATGCCTTCGACAACATCACAGACGGATCATTGCCCATCGGACAAATCTACACCGGTATCATCCGCTGGGTGATGCCCCTCCTTGCGCTCTACATCCTCTGGAACGTGCTGAGAAATATGCTCCGTGTCCGAAATCCCAAAGAGACTTGGGGATATCTCATATCGCCGGATCTGGGCAGATTTCCCATCCATCACTGGGAATGCACCGTAGGCCGTGCCAGACACTGCGACATCAGAGTGCAATTCGCTACGATATCTAAGACGCAGTGCGCTTTGATGCGGAATGACGAAGGAGACTGGCAGATTCATAACCTCTCCGATAAAAACACCACCTATCTCAACGGTGAAGAGGTCACAGAGGATCTCCCTGTCAGCCACGGAGATACGGTGACCATCGGAGGAGTAGATCTCCGGTTTGAAGCGATTACAGAACTGGAATACGAACAGAATAAGGTTCGCAGAATGAGGAAAAGCAAGCCGCTGCCTCCCTGGACCTCCTTTTTATTTATCACGGTTTTCCAGCTGCTGACCGCCGTTCAGCTCTTCATCACAAAGCCCGAAATAAAGACGCAGACCGCGATCTCTTTTACGGTTCTGTGCGGCGTCATGTGGACATACGTCCTCGTCTGCAAAGCTTTAGGAAAGACGGGATTTGAACCGGAAATCCTGGCTTTTTTCGCCTGCACGCTGAATCTTTCTGTCACTGCCACCGCCTTGTCTTACGCCATGATAAAACAGACGGCTGCCATCGTTTTAGGTATTGCGGTCTTTCTGATTTTGGGACTTTTCCTCAGAGATCTAGACCGCGTCGTCAGAGCCCGTCATATCATGGCAGCGGCTGCAATTCTTCTGCTCCTCGTAAACATCATTTTCAGCGAGGTATCTCACGGAGCGAGAAACTGGATCTCTGTCTTCGGCATATCATTGCAGCCTTCCGAGCTGACGAAGATCTGCTTCATTTTCGCAGGCGCTGCGACGCTGGATCGGCTGTTTGAAAAGAGAAACCTCTTCGGTTTTATGTGTCTGTCCGGATTTTGTCTATTGGCGCTGGCTGTCATGAGCGATTTCGGAACAGCGGCGATTTTCTTTGTGACGTTCCTGGTTATCGCTTTCCTGCGGTCCGGCGATTTTGCCACGCTCTCGCTGATCACAGGCGGTGCGGCAGGGGCGATCTTCATGGTGCTCCGCTTTAAACCGTATATCGCTGATCGATTTTCCGTATGGGGGCATGCCTGGGAACAGGCCAGCGACATGGGATATCAGCAGGTCAGAACGATGTCAGCCGCATCCAGCGGCGGCCTCATCGGCGTGGGTTCCGGCAACGGATGGCTGCACAACGTAGCCGCTTCAGAAACCGACCTGGTGTTCGGCGTTCTGTGCGAAGAGTGGGGACTGATCATCGCCCTTCTGGCGATAGCCAGCATCATTACACTGTGCATTTTCGCTTTCCGCGTCGTTCAGACGGGACGTTCTTCCTATTATACGATCGCCGCATGTGCAGCCACCTCTCTGCTGGTCTTTCAGACGATGCTCAACGTCTTCGGATCGGTAGACATCCTGCCGCTTACCGGCGTCACTTTTCCTTTCATCTCCTGCGGCGGTTCGAGCATGATCGCCTCCTGGGGACTCTTAGCCTTTCTGAAAGCAGCGGACACCCGGCAAAACGCCAGCTTCGCCGTCCGAAAAAAGACGGCGCTGGGTGAACTTCCTCCCGATCCTCTCTACGAACTCACGGATGAAAGTATCCCGGTAAAGCGCAGCAAGGGCCTGTTTCGCAGGAAAAAAACAGAAGAAGAAAATGAACGTGAAATCGAAGAATTTTTCAGCCGATTTGAAGAAACAGAAAATGACGACGCGCCGTATCCCGACAGCGCGCCGCCCAGCAGCGTCTCATCCCATACGGCGCAGCAGGAAATCGACGAGTTTTTCCGGCAGTTTGACGAATATGAAGAAGACATGAGCCGCACAGGAATTTTTAACAGAGACAGCTCAAGGAGGCATGACTGATGAAAAAGATTACATCCAGAACGATCATCTGCTTTCTGCTCGCCCTGTGTCTGTTAGCAGGCACGCTGCTTTTCGTCTTTCGCTTCTTCACACAAGGCGGCGATTGGGCTTCTTTCCCTTCCAACAGACATCTTTATACCGACGGCGTTCTGAGCTGCGGCCGCATCCTCGACACGGAAGGCAGCGTTCTTGCCGCCTATGACGACGGCTGGCAGTATAACAGCAGCAAAGACGTCCGAAAAGCCGTACTGCACGCAGTGGGAGATCCCTCCGGAGCTATCGGCACCGGAGCCCTCACTCAGTTTGCATCAAAATTGACAGGCTACAATCCGGTCACCGGAACGAACACCATATTTTCCGGCGGCCGCGATCTCTATCTGACCATCGATGCAGACGTCTGCGCCGAAGCATATAAAGCGCTCAACGGTCACAAGGGAACGGTCGGCGTATATAACTATAAGACAGGAGCGATCATCTGCATGGTCAGCAGCCCCACCTACGATCCTTCCAATCCGCCGACCGTCGAAGACGGAGACGAAACATACGACGGAGTCTATATCAATCGATTTTTATCTTCCAGATTTGCGCCGGGCTCTACATTCAAACTGATCACCGCTGCCGCCGCCATCGATAAGATTCCCGATATCGAACAACGAACTTTCGAGTGTACGGGAACGACGACGATAGGAGGAACTGCGGTCACATGCGTAAAGACCCATGGAACATTGACTTTTGAACAGGCGCTCAACGTCTCCTGCAACGTCACATTCGCAAAGCTGGCGGTAGAACTGGGCAGCTCTGTCATGGAAGCATATACCGAAAAAACAGGACTTACCGTCAGATACTCTGTCAACGGCATCTCTACCGCCGCCTCCACCTTCGACTTTGAAGCGGACGGCGAAGGCGGCCTGGCATGGTCCGGCGTCGGTCAGGGAAAAGACCTGGTCAATCCGTGCGCTCTCATGATTTTCTGCGGCGCCGTGGCAAATGAAGGAAAGGCGGCGATCCCTCAGATCATCGATCACACCGCCTTTCACGAAGGCGTGCGGAACAGCCTGTACATCAAACGCAGCACCTCGGAGCTTCTCAGCCCTTCCACTGCCTCGACGCTGAAATCCATGATGAAAAGCGACGTCCTCAACAATTATGGACAGAGTAATTTCCCGGATCTCAATATCGGTGCAAAATCGGGAACGGCGGAAGTGGATACGTCAAAAGCATCCAACGCCTGGTTTACCGGTTTTCTCGACGACGAGGATCATCCGCTGGCATTCGTCGTCATGGTGGAAGAAGGCGGTTCCGGAGCAAAGGCAGCCGGAAGCGTAGCGAATACCGTACTGCAGAAAGCGGTCAGCAAGGGATATTAACGGAAAAAAGAACGAAATGAAGA
>CAZGBL010000028.1:0-14103 GCA_964523955.1 uncultured Oscillospiraceae bacterium
GGCTTGTCAGGAGCTCTGCTCCTCTTCAAATATCGTTAAATATCGTTAAATATCGTTAAATTTCCCTATCCAAGTGCTTCTCTCAGTTCCTCTGTACTGTGAACTATCGTCTCAGCGCCGTGCTCAATGAGAAATTCCTCTGATCGAAATCCCCAAAGACAAGTGATACAATCTAATCCTGAATTTACCGCCGTCTGAATGTCCACCTCAGAGTCGCCTACGTACACAGCCCTTTCCGGCGGCGCCTTTAATTCCTTCAGCGCCGCCGATACCATAGCCGGATCCGGTTTTTTCGGAACACTGTCTTTCTGTCCGAAAGCCACATCGATGATCCCTCTAAAGTAATGAAGACGCATCATTTCCACTGCTTCTGCATTCTTATTCGATACGATAGCCAAACGGCGGCCTTCCGATTTCAATTGCCGCAGAAGCTCTGAAATTCCTTCGTAAGGACGCGTTTTTATCATACAATGATCGTTGTAATATGCGCGATACATCTCAAGAGCTTTCTCACAGGTCTCATCGTCTGTTCCTGCAGGGACAGAACGCTCGATCAGCTTTCGGATGCCATTGCCGATAAAGCCGCGGATCTCCTCCAGCGTATGCTCCGGAAATCCCAACCGTCCCATGACATAATTGACGCTGTCCTTCATGTCCTCCAGAGAATCGAGAAGCGTTCCGTCCAGATCGAACAAAATCGTATCGTATTTTCTCATAGTCCTGCCTCCAAAGCATCTTCCGCCTTTGCCGGCGTTCTCAGATTTCCATCATTAAGCTGCGTAAAATACGCAAAGCGGCAAAGCGCCTTCCTCCGCTGTCATCGCGAGCTGCGCCGTCGTATTTTACAATAGTACCTTACCGAACGCCGCTCCTATTTCATCAGTTCCTTATGCGCTTCACCGATCACTTCGTCTATCGTCCTATTAAAAGCTGCAAGAAAGTCTATACCTTCTCTGCTCTCTTCCTCTGAGTCAAAATCTGAAACCTCATCTGCGTTAAAATCTGAAATCTCATCTGTTCTCACCGCCTTCAGCAGATACTCGATATTCCCCTTCGCTCCCGTCATGGGAGAAAACGTAAGATCCAGCGGTTTCAGCCCGTTGGCGGCGGCGTAGCCGAGCACATTCTGAAGGACTTCCCTGTGTACCGCCTTATCTTTGACGATTCCTTTTTTTCCCACCTGACTTCGGCCCGCCTCAAACTGCGGTTTGATCAGACTTACCAGATAAGACCCCTCTTTTAAAAGCTGCCGAACCACCGGAAAAATCAGCTTTAAAGAGATAAAAGAAACGTCAACGCTGACAAAATCCATTCGATCCGAAATGGTATCAGGATCCAGATATCTGACATTGACTTTCTCCATGTTGACAACGCGCTCATCGTTTCTCAGCTTCCAGTCCAGCTGACCGTAGCCCACGTCCACCGAATAGACCTTAGCCGCTCCATTCTGCAGCATACAGTCCGTAAAACCGCCTGTAGACGCACCGATATCCATAGCTACCGCTCCCAAAAGATCGATGTCAAAGGAACGCAGCGCTTTCTCCAGCTTATAGCCTCCCCGGCCCACATAAGGACACTGGTCATTTTTCACCGTAATTTCAGCATCTGCGTCGATCTTCGTTCCTGCCTTATCAGATATTCCGCCGTTGACATAGACATCCCCGGACATAATAGCCGTTTTAGCGCGTTCACGAGACTGAAAAAATCCTTTATTTACCAGTAAAATATCAAGCCGTTCCTTCAATGACCCTCACCGCACCTTTTCCGTATTTCTGCTCTCCTGCACGATCCTGCGGATACGCTCCGCGATAGATCTTGCATCCATACCGTACCGTTCTTCCAACTGTGCCGGCGTACCATGACCGATAAAAACGTCCGGCCACGCGATTTTATATACTCTGATTTTCGGATTTTCAGCAAAAATATCTTCTACCAGACTTCCAAAACCTCCGATATCCACATTATCCTCTGCAACAAAGACGATGCCTGTCTTCGCGGCAGACCGCTCAAATGCCTCTCTGTCAGGAGGACGAATTACTCTGACGTCGATCAGCTCTGCTGAAATCCCCATATCTTTCAGAATTTCACAGCTTTTTCTGCAATTTTCTGTCATCCTTCCCACGGAAATAACAGTCACGTCATCTCCTTCTGCAAGCGTCCTCGATCGCAGAAAATCGCTCTCATTCTCCCAGCTCGCCCCACTGCCGGCCGCTTCGAAAGGTTCTGACGCCTCGCCCCTCGGATAGCGTATAGCGCACGGCCCGTCATATTTTACCGCAAAAGCCAGCATCTCCTCCATCTCGCTTCTGTCAGAAGGTGCGAAAAAGATCAGATTTGGTATATGTATGAGATAAGAAATGTCAAATATCCCGTGATGTGTCTCGCCGTCTGCGCCGACGATACCTGCTCTGTCGATGCAGAACACCACTGGAAGCTTCTGCATACAGACGTCGATCATAATCTGATCATAAGATCTCTGTAAAAAAGTGGAATAAATCGCCACTACAGGATGCATTCCATTTGCCGCAGCACCTGCAGCAAAAGTAACGGCATGCTCTTCTGCGATCCCCACATCAAACAGACGTTCCGGCAGATACTTTCCAAATTCCGCAAGGCCTGTTCCATCCGACATCGCAGCTGTGACCGCTATAATCGTCGGATCGGAGAGCGCAAGCTGCAGCAGCGTTTTCCCGAATACTTTCGAGTACGACGGCGTTTCGGACTGTTTTTTCAACGCTCCTGTTTCCGGATCGAAAGGCGCGATACCGTGAAATTTGGAAGGGTTCTGTTCTGCGGGCGGATATCCCATGCCCTTTACTGTGACACAGTGAACGAGAACCGGCTTGTCCAGCATCTTAGCATAGGAAAAAACCTCCATCAGCTCGTTCAGATCATGCCCATCGATAGGCCCCAGATAGACAAAGCCCATCTCCTCAAAGAGAACGCCCGGTACCATCGTATACTTGACAGCGTCCCGCAGTACCTCCAATCCGCCGTAGATCGAATCGCCCACCACGGGAATCTTTCTCAGCTGTTTTTTCAATTTCTTTTTAAAATTATTATATCCTTCGGAAGATCTCAGCTTTCCGAGGTGCTGCGCCATGCTGCCTTCGCTTCTGGAGATAGACATCTCATTGTCATTTAATACTACGATGAGACGCGTATCCATAGCGCCGGCGTTGTTCATCGCCTCATATACCATCCCGCCGGTCAGCGCACCGTCTCCGATCACGGATACCACCGAATAATCCTCTTTTTTCAGATCTCTCGCAGCCGCCATTCCCAGAGCGGCAGAAATGGAATTGCTGGCGTGTCCTGTATCAAAGGTATCATACTCGCTTTCGCAGCGCTTCGGAAAACCGCTCATGCCGTCCATCTGGCGCAATGTTTTAAATAATCCGCCTCTGCCCGTCAAAAGCTTGTGAACATAAGACTGGTGTCCGACATCCCAGACAATTTTATCCCTTGGGGCATCAAACACCTTATGCAATGCAATCGTCAGCTCCACGATGCCGAGATTCGAAGCGAGATGACCGCCCGTCTCCGAAACAGTGGAAATCAGCTTGTCTCGAATCTCATAGCACAGTAGTTCCAATTGGTCTATATTCATTTCTTTCATATCCGAGGGAAAAATCCCTTCATCTATTCTTTTCATCATGAGAAAGATTTCCTTCTACTTTCCAAAAACGGAAAGGATCCTTCCAATCACCGTAATGATCTCTTTGGAATTATTCATCGCCAGTTCTTTTCCAAACGCTTTTCCTCCGATCGTCAAAGAAGCTACTATACCGCTGAGAATCACCGAAAAAAGCGTCGCGTCCATCAAGCTCCCCGGAGGAAAATCCACCTGAGTCACGATAAAAGCGGCCGAGCTTCCGCTGATGATACCGCAGGTATCACCGATGACATCATTACAGACATTGGATACCCTGCTGGCATTTCTGATCAGCATCAAAGAACTCTTCGCACCCTTCACCTTAGACGCCGCCATGGAGTGAAACGGCTTTTCATCTGTAACGGTCACGGCTACTCCCACGATATCAAAAAGAATACCGATAAAAATGATAGAGATCAGAACGATAAATGCCACAGCTGTCGTCGATTTTTTAAGCAGCAGATCTGAAAACGTACTCATAAAAACGGACAGCAAAAATGCAAATATTGTAATAAAAATAACCCATCTTCGTCGTATTTTATCAGGATCGCTGTCTTTTTTTCCGCTCATATAAATCTTTTCTCTTACTCCCTTTACCCATAAATCTGAAAGGTTCTGACGGCAAAACAGATGTCAAAACCGCCGCAGCCTTCCTAAATCCTAAAAATCTGTGCGCGTGAAATTCACCATATCACTTTCACCGATCCAGATCGTCGATATTTTCTTCATATAAAAATGAAGTGGACAATACACGTGTAAACCTTACGGCATAGGTCCGGTCAGATTTCCTACGGCGCTGCTGATCCGTTGCCAGATCAGCGGTTTCCCTTTAAAGCTCCGCCCGCAGCGTTGCCAACTGCGGTGCCGGATTGCCACTAAGTCCGTACTGCAATCCACGTATATCAAACAGTCTAGGAGATTTCCTCAACAGTATTGCTCTTTCCTATCCTCTTTTGCAAGCTCGGTTTCACACAGCGATTACCAAACATCGTTCTGGCCACAAACTCTGCTGCATTGTTCTGTACTCCCCCAGGCTCACTCAAGGCAGGCTACACTTAGGTAAGGTCAGCGGCTAACGCCGATACAGCCTTACTTCAGGTTTATTTCTTGCATACGTACAACAGTTAAGTTTTGTCTCGTATGCAAGCCTCCACGATGAACAGGGTTCACGCCCATATGCCATTACGGATCGCCCTGATCATCTTTCTCCCGGAAAATGCCCCCGACTGGGCGTCAGCAGCAAAAACAAGGAGCTTCATCGATGTGCCATTTGACGGATTTTTAGCCCCGTCTTCAGAAAAAGCAAATTCTGACTAGAATACTGCGCCACTTTCTATCTATTTTATGTGATACGATCCTGAAGGTCAATAGCCAGTTTTCCGAGAAAACTTCCCTCTTCTCCTAAGCTCTCAGCCGCAGAAACGGCTTTTTGCGTTACTTCTTTCAGCCTTCTGCGAGACTCTTCTATTCCATAGACCGACGGATACGTCAGCTTACCCAGACGCTCATCTGCCCCTGTGCTTTTACCGAGGGCGGCTTCATCGCCCACGACATCGAGAATATCATCTGTGATCTGAAACGCCAGCCCCAGATTCTCCGCATATTCCGTCAGGATTTCGAATTGCTTCTCCGATGCACCCGCGATCAGCGCGCCTGCCCGCACCGCCGCACGGATCAGCGCGCCTGTCTTATTCCTATGGATATACAGCAGCATTTCAGAATCGCCGCCAACGTCTTTCATTGCAGAGGCAATATCATCTGCATCCTTCGCCTGAGCCATACGTCTCGCATCCGTATTTTTTACATCCGCCGTCTGGCCGGCCACCATACCCCGCACGCCGGCAGCTTTTGAAATCTCATATGCCGCGCGTACGAGCATCTGAGTGCTTCTCCCCTCGGCCGCAGCTTCCAAAACGGCTTCCAGCATGATGTCAAAAGCTGAATTTAACAGTCCGTCGCCCGCTAAAATAGCTATATCATCTCCGAATACCTTATGATTTGTCAGCTTTCCTCGCCGGTAATCATCGTCATCCATCGACGGATGATCGTCGTGAATCAGGGAATAGGTATGAATAAATTCTATTGCACATGCGTAAGGAAGTGCATGCGGCACATCCCCGCTGCAAACGCTGCACGCTTCCAGAAGAAGAACAGGCCGAAGCCGCTTTCCGCCTGCGGAAAGACTGTACTCCATGGCCTCGTAAAGAACGCTGCTCCTCTCCGAAACTTCCGGAAGAAATTCACATAGATGTGATTCTACCAGTTTTTTCCATGCAGCGTAACGACCATCGTCCTTCGGAATCGTCAAAGAACCCCATTGCTCCTCATGATATCGATCTTTTGGCAAAGCTCACATCTCCTTTAACGCATCGTTTTCTCTGTCGTATACCTGAATCAGCTGCTTAGCCTCTTCCAGCTTTTTGCTGCAGATCTCATAATATACTTTCCCGTTTTTATAACTTTCAATCGCATCCTCTAAAGAAACGTTGTCAGAGCTGATCTTTTCCGCCTCCTGCTTCAGCAGAGAAAACGCCTCTTCAAACTTCAAATCCTCTTTCTTATCTGTCATCTCTCTTCTCCCGCCATTTCCTGTACATCCCTGACCTCGCAGAGCAGCTGTCCGTCTTTCATAATGATGTCCAGCAGCTGCCCGATCTGCATACCGCCCGTCGAAGATACCGTATCGCCTCCGGCAATCCGCACCACAGCATAACCTCTGGCGATAATTCGATCCGGACTTCCCGCTTCCAGCATAATACGCCTTTTTTCCGCTTCATGTGTCAGGTTCAGCACGATATTCTCCATCTTCTGCTGCATTTGACGTTCGAGAAAATCGACGTCATTTGCGCAGGACTTCACCCGTTCTTTCAGCATCCGTACAAATGCCTCCGGCCGATAAGAAGCCAGCCAGCTCTCGCTGATATCCAGAATAAGGCGGATGCGGGCATCCATACGACGCATCCACTCTTGTGCGCGAAGCCCCATCTGAGCCGTATCGGGAACGGCCATGACGGCCGCCGCCGTAGGCGTCTCCGCTCTTCGATCGGCCACATAATCCGAAATAGAAAAATCCGTCTCATGACCCACTGCAGAAATTACAGGGATTTTGGAAGCGAAGATGCTGCGGGCCACAATTTCCTCGTTAAATGCCCAGAGTTCCTCTGCAGAGCCTCCGCCTCTTCCTACGATGATGACGTCGACATCGGAAAATTTCAAATTCACTTGACGAATCGCCTCAGCGATATCTCTCGCCGCCGCGTTTCCCTGAACGAGGCACGGATAGACCAGCACGTCTACCATGCTGTTTCTGCTCCTGATGATCTTGAGAATATCCCGAACGGCAGCGCCTGTCTCCGACGTGATGACACAGACTCTACCCGGAAATTCCGGCAAAGGCTTTTTATATTCCTCGTCAAACAGTCCTTCTCTTTCCAGTTTATCAAATAACGCCTGAAACGCCGCCGCTAAATTCCCCGCTCCTGAAACGTCGATATCTCTTACGTTCAGAGAATAATAGCCGCCCTGTTCATAGACGGAAAGATATCCGTACACCACCGCCTCCAAACCGTCCGCGAGTTCATATCTGAGACTCTTTGCCGCAGAAGACGGAACAAAACAGGAAATTCGACTTCCGGCATCCTTCAGCGAAAAAAAGATATTTCCCGTCCCGTGATATTTCAAATTGGAAACTTCGCCCCGCACAGAAATATTGCCCAGAATCGGATCGGTAGAAAGAAGCTTTCCGATATAGCGGTTCAGCTGGGAAACTGTAATCGGCTTCAATGCCATACTCTTACCTCTTCTTTAAGTCATTGCGGAAAAATTTACAGCCTGATTCCAAAGCCCTGTCGGCAGGCGATAATTCCCGCCACCTCTTCTTCGGAGAGATCCACTCCGGGCTGAGGCAGTTCGCCCACCCGGATCAGAAGATTCGCATAGTATTCCAGAGTTTCCAGACGATAATATGCGCGAATCATACTGTCTCCCCAGGTCACAGCCCCATGATTCGCCATGAGTACCGCCGCGTGATCGGAAATGTAAGGAACGATTGATTCCGCCAGCTCATCTGTTCCCGGTACGGCAAACGGCGCGCATGGAACCTCACCGAGATTCAGAACTGCCTCCGAAACCACCGGCCGCGTCAATCCCTTTCTCGCACAGGCAAAAGCCGTAGCCGCAGGCGGATGTGCGTGAACCACCGCATTTACGTCTTCTCTGTGCTGATAGGCCTTCAGATGCAGCTTAACCTCTGAAGAAATTTTCCGGCCGCCGGGATTTTCGAGAATATTGCCCGAAAGATCCGTCTTCACGAGAATGTCCTCTGTCAGAAAGCCTTTAGAAACGCCGGAAGGCGTCACCCACAGAGCATTTTCCGCCGTTCTGCAGCTGATATTTCCGTCGTTTGCGGCACAATAATTTTTGTCATACATCCTTTTGCCGATCTCGATGATCCACGCCTTAGCGTCTCTATCGTCCGGCAATATGATCTGATTACTCATCGAATCTCCTTTCTTTTCAGCGCTTTCAGGTAACTGCAAAAGACGAGATAATTCATACTTTGCACTTTACCTTTTTTCAAGCTTTTCCTTAAGCTCTGCCAAGGATACCTCAAACGGCGGATAAAGAATACCGTATTCCGTTATGATACCTGTGATCAGAGAAGCATCCGTCACATCAAAAGACGGATTATATGTCTTCACTTCATCGATAGCCATCGGCTCGCTGTACCACATCTTCTTAATCTCGTCGCCTGCGCGTTCCTCGATGACGATTTCAGCCCCCGTAGGCGTCTGGAAGTCGATGGTCGATGTCGGCGCCGCGATATAAAACGGAATTCCGTAATAATTGGCTAAAATCGCGGCACCGGAGGTTCCTATTTTATTTGCCGCATCTCCGTTGGCAGCGACTCGGTCACAACCGGTAATGACGGTATCGATCCATCCCTTTTGCATAACAGAGGACGCCATATTATCACAGATCAGCGTCACATCGACGCCCGCTTTTGCAAGTTCGAAAGAGGTCAGCCGCGCGCCCTGAAGCAGCGGTCTCGTCTCATCGGCAAACACCTTGAAATCATATCCTTTTTCACTGCCCAGATAGATAGGCGCGGTAGCCGTACCGTAGCGGACGCAGGCCAGATGGCCGGCGTTACAGTGAGTCAGGATCCCCTGTCCCTTTTTCAGAACGCTGAGCCCATATTCACCGATTTTTTTACAGACCTCTACGTCTTCGTCACGAATCCGTTCTGCCTCTGATCTCATCTGACGAACGATTTCTGCCGTCCCCGCTCCCTTGTTCGACTGTGCAAAGTCATACATTCGGTCAAGAGCCCACTTGAGATTGACCGCTGTAGGCCGCGCTCCCTGAAGATATGCCTTTGCCTCCGCTAACCGCTCAAAAAAGATATCCTCTTCCTCAACTGATTCCGCAATCTCAGCCGCCGCCAGATAAATGCCTATGGCGGCGGCCACGCCAATCGCCGGTGCGCCTCTCACCCTGAGCTTATAAATAGCTTCTCTGATATCCCTCTGCTCCTTCAGTTCGATGAATTTCATCTCGCCGGGAAGAAGCGTCTGATCGATGATCACCAGCCCTCTGCCGTCTTCCGAAAGAGCTACCGTATCAAAATCGAGTCCTTTTCTCTTCTGATCCTTCATCCCTTTTCCTCCTCTTTTGCCTCTGCTGTTCCGCCATCTCTGAAAAAAGATCCATGCTCTATACCTAGCTCGGCCGTTTTCCATTCGCCGCCTTCACAATACACGCAAATACTATCATAATCAATACAAAATGTGCCTTTTCAGGATAGATATTTACTTAACTCAGATGCGCTTCCGCGAGACGTATGAAATTTCTCATCGTATCCGCGTTCGTGAAAATCGCCTGCGCCTGTGTATCGCTTCCGCCGCCTTTGCCGCCTGCTCCCGCCGCAAATTCCCTGACGACAGTGCCGCAGCGCAGACCGCTCTTTCCCGTATGGGTCATGAATACGCAAAGCTGTTTTTCCGACGATAAAATCACCGGCAGATCTGTCTTCGCTGTCAATTTCTTCGCGATGCGTTTCAGCTCATCGATGCTCTCTGCCTCAAACTCGTGAATGACAGCTCGTTCCGCGCCCTCCAGCAGCTTCTTTGCTGTGATCTCCGCAAATTTATCTTTCATACGGTTGAGTTCACGCCGCGTCTCTTCCTGCTTCGTCTCTGCGATTTTCTCTTTTTCCAGCAGTGTAAACTCGTCTGCGGAATACTTCTCGCTGAGTACGGAAACGACGTCGTGCTTCTGCTCATAATCCAGCAGCGCCCTCATGCCGCACTTGAAGTAGACGCGTGTCATTCCTTTATATTTTTCCGTACGCAGAAGCTTGATGATACCCACCTGTGAGGTATTCGACGGATGAGGACAGCAGCATGCGCAGCAATCTACGCCTTCCACAGTGATGATGAGGATATCCTCATCCACTGCGGGAGGTTTTCTCAGAGGAAATTTCGCCGCCTGTTCTGCACTCTGGGCAACGTCCACCTTCACAGGCAGAGCCGCATACACCGCCTGATTTGCTTTATGTTCTATATTGCGCAGCATTTCAGGCGTAATCTCCTTGAGATCGATATCGAAACAGGCGACTTCTTCCCCCATGTGAAACCCTTTGTTATCCGCATCGTACTCCGACTTAAACAGTCCTGACAGCATATGCTCTCCCAGATGATTCTGCATGTGATCGAATCGCCGCTGCCAGTCCAGCTTCATGGAAATTTCCATGCCCGGACGGAGGTCCATACTCGCCTGTGTCCTGGCATTCTCTTCCTCTTCCTGCGATTCGTTCTTCGATAAGAAGAGTTCGTGATAAACCACACCCTTATCTTCACTTACGTGCTTGACCTGATATTCACCGATACTTCCCAGATCGCAAGGCTGGCCGCCTGCCTCCGGTGCAAATATCGTGGAGGAAAGTACCAGCCTTCTTCCGTCAAAGCTTATAATCTCCGCCTCATGTTCTCTCAAATAAGGCTGTCTCTGATATATCTTATCCGTCATAATCACTATTTTTCCTTTTTAAATCATTTACTCAGCAATATTTTCTGCTGTGTCTGTCCATTCTTCTGACCGACATACAAATCAGCCTTTAAATTCTGTCAGCGGCTCCATGCCCCGGCCTTTCGGAGGCACAAAATACATCTCTGTACGCCGAAAATCCCATTGATGACGCAGATACTCCACGCCGCAGTACTCACAGAAGGATTTCACCAGCGTTTCTGGGTTCAGATTTCCGTTGCTCCCCGTTTTGAGCGTCATAGAAAATACGATTTCTGACGCGTCCGACTTTGCTGCGGAAAACGATAAAATCAGCGGACGAATATCGGTCTCCACTACTTTTTTCTTTTTATTCCGTTTTTCGCAGATGATTTCCTCCTGTCGGATATAGCTCTTCAGCTTATCGCTTAAAAGGCTGTGATATTCTGCTCTGCTTCGGAATCTCACCACATAGGATGCGTAATCGATGGCCGCCGCCAGAGACGTTTTTCCCGTCTCAGACAGCTTCGTGCAGCAGAACAACCGGATCCCGGGAGGCATGCAAGGAGCCAGAGATTTCAAATACGTTTCTCCCGTTTCCTCGTCCACAGTCTCAAATTCCATATATTCTGCAATACTCTCATAGCCGAGAGACAGAGAATGGCCGAAGCCGATCTTCGCATGAGGATTATACCCCTGAGAGTAACGCAGGCGAATTTTTGCACGTTTAAAAGCGCGCTGAAATACCCGGAGCAAATCCAGGTGCGAAATATATTTTAAATTGTTTTCCTTGGAAAACTTCAGCAGGTATCTTCCCATTTTTTCTTTCCTTAAATTTTTTAATATATTTTTAAAGCGGAGCAGAGTTCCTGACAAGCTCGCTTGTCAAGGACGACGCGAACGCTTGCAGCAAGCGCCGGGAGCTTCTCCGGTTTCGTTCTCCGAAAATCAGGAATAATTTTTTCCCTGTACGTACGTTGGACATTCCACAAACCGCTTCAGCCCGCAGCCGGTACAGCCCTTCCTGCAGTCCTGCGTCTGTATTTCCTGCTTTGCCCGTTCGTACTCTTTCAGCAGATATTTCTTCGTGACGCCGGAATCGATGAGATCCCATGGAAGAAATTCCTCCGTACTGCGAAGACGCTGGGAGTAAAATTCCGGTGTAACGCCCGTTTCACGGAAGGCCTGCAGCCATTTCCGGTAATCGAAATGCTCCGACCAGCCGTCGAATTTACAGCCCAGTTCAAACGCGCGGATCATAGAATCACAGACGCGCCGATCTCCTCTGGCAAATACAGCTTCCAGAAAACTCGTCTCCGTACCGTGATATTGGAAAGAAACTCCTTTCTGTTTTCTGAGCTTGTCCTTCAAATAATGATGCTTTCGGTCGAATTCCTCCGGAGTATCCTGAGCTGACCACTGAAATGGCGTATGAGCTTTCGGCACGAAATTGGATACGCTGACCGTCACGTTAAACCGCGTCTTCTTTTCCACAACCTCGCGATAGATCTCGTTGATGCGCCGCGCGATTTCCACAATACCGTCCAAATCCTCATCTGTCTCTCCTGGAAGGCCGATCATGAAATAGAGCTTAATATTATTATATCCCAGGCGGATCGCCTGCTCTGCAGCAGAATAAATATGATCGTCCGTAATGGATTTGTTTATGATATTTCTCAGCCGCTGTGTTCCTGCCTCCGGCGCGAAGGTGAGTCCCGTCTTTCTGTATTCCTGAATCTCGTTTAGAACATCGTAGGAAAAAGAATCCAGCCGAAGCGATGGCAGCGAAAGTCCCGCTTCCCGAGCCTTACATGTCTTCATAAGATCCGTAACCAGCGGTTCGATTTCCGAGTAATCGCTGGTGGAAAGCGACAGGAGCGACATTTCGTCGTATCCCGTATTGTCCAGCTGCTGCTTCGCATATTCCACCACTTTTTCCCTGCTCCTTTCCCGCACCGGCCGGCAGATCATTCCCGCCTGGCAGAATCGGCAGCCCCTCGTGCAGCCTCGGAACAGCTCGATGACTGATCGGTCGTGGACCACATCGATAAATGGTACCAGCGGCTTTAGCGGATAAGTTACGGCATCCATATCCATGATAATGCGTTTGACTATCCGATCCGGCGCGCCGTCGTACAGCTTTTTATAGCCTGCCAGCACGCCGTTCTCACCGTACTGCGGTTCGTAAAACGCCGGTACATAGATACCGTCGATCTGAGATAATCTTTCCAGCAGCTGTCTCTTCGTTCCACCCGTTTTTTTATGTGCGATCATCGCCTCTGACACTTCGATTAAAATCTCTTCTCCGTCACCCGGCATGAAAAAATCGATGATATCCGCCAGCGGCTCCGGATTAAACGAACAGTTCCCTCCCGCCGCAATAATCGGATATCTGTCATCGCGATCACGACTTCTCAGAGGAATCCCCGCCAGATCGAGCATATTTAATATATTCGTAAAAGAGAGCTCGTACTGCAGCGTAAATCCCAGAATGTCCATCTCAGCTGCCGGCTGCTTTTTTTCAATAGAAAACAGAGGCAGGCCGCATTCTCTCATCAGAGCCTCCATATCGGCGCCAGGTGCGAAAAATCGCTGGCAAAAGATATTGTCTTTTTCGTTAAGTACATGATATATGATCTGCAGTCCCAAATAGGACATTCCGATTTCATAAGTGTCCGGAAAACAGAAACCGAAATTCAGATCGACTTTTTTTTCATCTTTGTCGCATGAATAGAGCTCGCCGCCCATGTACGCGGCGGGTTTTTCAACCCTCGTCAGAAGCTCCTCGACGCGTTCGGTAAGATTCATTGACTTGCCTTTCTTTCCATTTTGCCTCAGCGCGCGAATAAAACCGATTTTCGTTTTCGCGCTCGATCATCCGCCAAAAATATACAGCGGCAAATGAAAGGATGATATTTCCTAAATTATATTTTACCAAGTACAGCCCGGAAAGGAAAACAAAAACTGCGAACAGCTTTGAAAAAAAAGTGACCGCTGTTCTCGCCGCATTTTCGCCTGCGAGATATGCGATCATAGATTCAAAAATGCGGCCTCCGTCCAGAGGAAAAAAGGGCAGCATATTAAAGGCTGCCAGCATAAGGTTGGAATAAATTGACATTTCTACCAACTCTGTATGGAAGAACTCGATTCGCTGAATCAGCGCCAAACCTGTAAAGGCCATGATCAAATTTGCCCCCGGACCGGCAAGCTGAATAGAAGTCTTTATAAAAACGGTAGAACCTTCGCTCTTCACATACACCACATTTCCGAAAATACCTGCTGTTCCAATGGAAAAACTGCAGCCGAAAAGTTTTGCCACGCCTGCATGAGCCAACTCGTGCAAAAAGGAAAAGAAAAACGTCATGAGATAAAAAATGATATATTTCACGTCTCAGCCCTGTTTTCATCCTTCCTGACCTGCAAGCTCCTGTCCCATATCATCG
>CAZGBL010000028.1:14203-16918 GCA_964523955.1 uncultured Oscillospiraceae bacterium
CTCATCTGCTCCATTATCATTTTGGCCAGATTCCGACAGCTCCGGATCTTCCGATTCTTCATTTTTCGTATCGTCAGCGCCGCTTGCTTCCGAATCTGACGCGTCAGTTTTTTTCAGCATTCCCGGTATTTTTTCCACTTTACTGATTCCCTCTGACATAGCTTCCGCCACTTCTTCTACCGAATAATCCCTGCCGTAATAATCCATCACGGTGCTTATGACCTGACTCTTTTCATATCCACCGGTCTTTTTCATAATCAGTACGGCAATAGCAATGAAAAGACAAATGGTAATTTTCAGCTTCAGCCTTTCCGTCTTGTTTTTCCTCTTTTCCATGACACACTCCATTCCGCCGCCAAAAAAGACGGCAAAAGATCGTCTTACTGCCGCGAAAATACCGCGGAGTAAGTAATCCCCTCACAATTCCTCAGCCAGTAAAAAACCCCTTTACCATAAAAATATACGATAAAAGGGGTTTTCTTAGACTGAATAATTTAGAGATACAGGAGTTTTTCCAAAGCTTTTATTGACGACATACTCCCACCGCCTATGCCTTATGCGCAGAGGCGGCTTGTCGCCGGAGGAAGTTGAATTACACGGGTATCTCATCCTGTGGAATGATCGCCTGTCTATATCTCTATAATCTGATACGTCCCTCTTCTGAATTCAATATGGAACATATCGTCCAGCTTCTTGTTCATCAGGCTGCACATAATGACCTTATTCACACCGGAATGCGCTACGATGAGCACGTCGCCGCTGGTGGATTCTATAATCTCATAGACTTTTTTCATAACACGGTCGCGAAGCTCTACAAAATTTTCCGCATTTTCATCGATTTTATATGTCAGCAGATTCTTCCCGCGCTCCTCATATTCTTTCGGAAAAGCCCGCCGAATCTCATTGATAAACTTACCGTCCCACGCGCCCAGAGCCATCTCCCTGAACTCCGGCAATTCTATTACCGAAGGCTGAGAGTCGAGAATTTTTGAAATAATCTTCGCACTCTCCCTGGCTCGCTTCAAATCGCTGGTGTAAATCCGATCGGTATCGATATTGAAATGCTGAAGTTCCAATCCTACGATAGTGCATTGTTCTCTGCCTTCCGGATCCAGCGGAACATCATATTGTCCCATAAAAACCTTTTCTTTGTGACGCTGCGTTTCGCCATGGCGAACGAGAATCAGACGTCTCTTCGGCTGCGTTTCGCTGTCCGAACTGGATTCTTTTTTTTCATCCGCCTGAACCATAAGATCATAAATTCTGACGCCTATGATATTTTCAATGTATTCCATAACGGCCTGGGCTGCTTTGATCTTGTCTTCGATCACCTGCAGCGCTTCCGGATTATCCGCCCATCGTTTTCTGACAGGATCGAGGCGCTCATCCAGAGTCACCAGCTTATCCTCCTGACGCAGCTTATCGGCTAAGCAGACGATATCCTTCTCGCTGATCTCAAAAACAGGAATAGAATGCATGTAATTCATGTGATCCATGATGATATCCGCCACTTCGGGATATCCGTAATCAAAAGCCATCTCGGCTCCCGCCTGCCAATGCTTTTTACGGACTCTCAATGCATCGTGCAGAAGACCTGCAGCACGAACGAGAGGAACGCTGAAATGACATCCATTCTCATTTAATGCCTCTGCGATACGCACCGCAGTATTAGTAACCGCCTCACAGTGACGTACCACATGAGACGGCGTTCCCATACGGTCAAGAATTTTTCTGCACTGTTCCTCTGATGGATATTTATTTTCATCATAATACTGTACCAGCTGAGCATACGCTTCCTGTGTATCCATATCGAGAATGATACTTTCGCAGTTTGTTTCAAGATAGATCATCTCATTCTCGTGCTTTGACGTCACCGACTTCATGCCGTTTTCTCCGTCACTTTCCAAAATCTCCCGCGTAAAATCTGTAGGAATCGAGAGCGGATGTCCCTTTTTTCCCTCATAACAAGGCACTACAAAACAATCAGGCGTCTTATATTGCCTGTTTAAAACCGCCTTAATGATATAAGGCGGAATTAACGGAATGTCCACCGGCGTCATCAAAAAACAGTCGTTGCCGTTCTCGTAAGCCGCCTTGACACCAGCCTGAACCGAAGTAAACATTCCTTTTTCATAATTTTCATTATAGACTACTATCACGCCTTTATCGGCGAGAAAATCGCTGATTACGTCAGCGTTAAAACCGGTTACAACGAAGACGTCTTCTACTCCCGCTGCTTTAAAATGATTGATCAGAATTTCCAGCGGACTCAGATTACCGATCTTCATCAGAGGCTTAAAATCCTTCATCCTCGATGAAAATCCGGCTGCGAGAATCAATCCTGCCGGCTTCTTAATTTGCTCCATAACTTCTTCTCCGTTTTTCCAATGAAATACTCACAGGCTTTTCATTCGTTAATATATCCGATGATCGAATTTTCTCTCATACAAGCCTTCCGAAACCGGCAAAATAATGATAAGGGAGGTATATGCCTTCGGAATCTTGTCGTGTATGTTGAGACTAATTACATTATACCATGTCGACTACGATTCGGGCATCGCTTTTTTTACTTACTCGCTCGTCCTCATCGAGGGACAGGTATCTGTCTTACCTCGGCTCCATCTTCGCTATCGCTCGATGTTCTCCGGGTCAAGAGCATCATACCATGTCGACTACGATTCGGGCATCGCTTTTTTTACTTACTCGCTCGTCCTC
>CAZGBL010000028.1:17018-17244 GCA_964523955.1 uncultured Oscillospiraceae bacterium
ATCGAGGGACAGGTATCTGTCTTACCTCGGCTCCATCTTCGCTATCGCTCTCTTTCTTGTTCTGTTTTCGAAAGTTTTTACATAATACCTGCCGAAGGCACTGTATCATATCAATTTTAGATATTTTTAATCATATTACCTATTTTTTAAATAAAAACAAATAAAATTAAATTTGATTGAGTGAAAAGTTAAATTCCACTTGTAAACTTAAATTCCGTATTGATGA
>CAZGBL010000029.1:0-16880 GCA_964523955.1 uncultured Oscillospiraceae bacterium
ACCTTAAATCTAACGATTGGAGATCGGTACCATTCGCTATCTGTACCGTTTATTCGCTATCCTTACTTTATTGGCTGTCTGTACTTATTCTCTTTCTGTACTTATTCGCTGTCGTACTTATTCGCTGTCGTACTTTTTCTCTGTCGTGCTTATTCGCTGTCGTACTTTTTCTCTGTCGTGCTTATTCGCTGTCGTACTTTTTAAAGCGGAGCAGCGCTCCTGACAAGCTTGCTTGTCAAGGACGACGCGAACGCTTGCAGCAAGCGCCAGGAGCTTTCGCTCAGCCGGGTTTCGGCGGGGGATGATTACCCAACCGCCGAAAGTCGGAAATAGAACCCGCCGCTTACAGAAGCGGGGGACAGCTGGTGCTTGTTATATCTCCGTCGATAGAAATAACTGACGTCTGAAGAGGAATAGATTTTCCGCTCTCTTCTAACGCCATTCTAACCGCATACTCCAAACCGCCGCAGCAAGGGACTTCCATACGTGCCAGTGTAATGCTGCGAATCGAATTATGTCGAAATATCGCCGACAGCTTTTCCGAATAATCCACCGGATCCAGTTTTGGACATCCCACTAAAGTTACACGATCTCTGATAAAACGATTATGAAAATCACCATACGCATATGCTGTACAATCGGCAGCGATCAGCATATCCGCATCTTCAAAATAAGCTGCATCGACAGGCGCCAGTTGAATCTGTACAGGCCATTGAGACAGACAGCTCCGGACCATCGCCGGATCATCGCATTCACACCGGGATGAACGGTCGGATGTGACGCTCTTCTTTTTTGATGTTATATTCGCCTGCACCGCAGCTTCATCATAAGGAAGAGCATCTCTTTCGATAATGCTTATCGCATCAGCAGGACAGGCTGGCAGACAGTCTCCCAGACCGTCACAGTAATCGTCCCGGATCAGTTTTGCCTTACCCGATTCCATAATAATAGCGCCTTCATGACATGCTTCTGCACACAGTCCGCAGCCTGTACATTTTCTTTCATTTATTTCTACAATTTTCCGAATCATAATGTTCCCTCTCTTCATATAAAGCTGAATTTTGTTGTCTCGAGCGGCTACGTCGCTGCTCGCGCCGATTTACGATTTAAAGCGGAGCAGCGCTCCTGACAAGCTTGCTTGTCAAGGGCGACGCAAACGCTTGCAGCAAGCGCCAGGGAGCTTTCGCTCCGCCGGGTTTCGGCAGGGGGGATGATTAACCGGCCGCCCCGCCGAAACCCGGATATAAAATCCGCCGCTTACAAAAGCGGATGACATCTGGCGCTCATTATAATACAATATTTCGCAAAAAACTGTTGCATTTCCAACAGTTCCTTTACTTTATTAAAAATTTTATGATGCGGAAATTGCCCACAAATTTTTAATCTGTGGAGACAGCTGTTCATATGTCCACGTTTCGCCGCTTCGGATACGGCTGTTGGGATCATTGACGAAAAATGCTCCGTTATCATAGCCTCGAATCAAAATATAGTGTCCCTCTGTCGTAAAATCACCCGGTCCCACCGAACAGATGATTACATGACCCAGCTCCAATTCTGAGCGCATAGCGCTCTCTGAAAGTGAAATCTCTCTGGAAGAAACACCCAGTCGAGCAGCGCCTTCCGACATCAGACTCCAGCTCGTTCCCGACCCAGGCATATAATAACCTTCCCCTTCACTGAATCTCGCAACTGCGTCCGGAGTCCACTTTTCCTTCCCTGTCAGACCCACGACTGCCATTGACAGACACGTGGGGCCACAGCCCGTCCAACCGATGAGACCGCTGCCATAGCTTTCGTATCCCCAACGCTCGTCCCACTGGATAAGAAGTGGAATCTCCCCTTTTTTTAATTCATTTCCCACATCCACCTCATGTTTTTTTATCGATTCGACAGGATAATCGACCAGATAAGAAACCGTCTCCTGATTCTTCAAAAAGAGTTCGATGATCTCTTTCGGATATTTATCGCTGTTTTCCACGACATCTGATAACTCCGGATAATCGGAAATCATCATTTTGAGCTGCGCCATCTGATCTTGATCCGCATTTCCAGCAGACGTCCATATACTTTTATCATTCTCACCGACGACGATCCCGTTCCACATATTCCAAAGCAGACAGCCTGCGATAATCGCCAATAAGATGAGTAAAAACTTCCTTCGATATTTTTTATATCCTCTGCTGTATTGCCTTCCATTATTTGTATACATGACGATCACTCTCCTTCCTTTAAAGCGGAGCAGAACTCCTGACAAACTCGCTTGTCAAAGACGACGCGAACGCTTGCAGCAAGTGCCAGGGAGCTTTCGCTCCGCCGGGTTTCGGCGGAGGATGATTAACCAGCCGCTCCGCCGGGTTTCGGCGGAGGATGATTAACCGGCCGCCCCGCCGGGTTTCGGCGGAGGATGATTAACCAGCCGCCTCGCTGAAACCCGGATATGAAATCCGCCGCTTACAGAAGCGGCGGGATATCTGACGCTTGTCATAAAAAAACACCCGCTTTCGGTTTACTCGCGATACAGCGGCGGTTCATCCTAAACAGGCATTTTTCTCATACTGCCAGACTTTTGATGAACAGCCGTTTATATCCTACCGAAAAAACGGGTGCTGTTTTTTAACATCCTATAAAGAAGTTCCTACGATTCGTTAAGAAAATTCTTATTTTTTTCTATTTTATATATATTCTGTGTAAAAGGCGTGGCCTGTGAAAAGCCTTTTGGAAGCACTACCGTAAATCGTATCATCTCATTACGGCTTTCCGCACGGATTCTTCCTCCATGAAGCTCTACGATCTCCTTCGCAATAGCAAGTCCTAATCCTGCGCCGCCGGAACGGGTCGCTCTTGCCGCATCCAGACGATAAAACTGCTCAAATATACGCTCCAATTTCTCCTGTGGAATTGTATTTCCATGATTTTCACAGGTACAAATAACATTTTCACCGTTCTCCCTGACGCGAAGAGTAATCTCTGAATTAGGAAAACTGTAGTTTACCGCATTACGCACCAGATTATCGAAGACGCGCTGAATTTTATCTCCGTCGCATTGAATCGTAAGATCCGGATCTGCTTCAATTTTACAGATCAGCTTTTTCTCACGCATCACCGGTTCAAATTCAAATACGATCTGCTCAAATAGACGCTTGATATTGACTCGCGCTGCTTCCAGCGTAATATGCGTCAGATTAAACCGTGTGATTTCAAAGAACTCATTGATCAATTCCTCCAGACGCTCGGCGCTGTCCAGCGTTATCGACAGATATTTCTGACGGAGTTCCGTTGAAATGCCGCTCTCTTCTTTCAAAAGACTCAAATATCCGATAATCGATGTCAGCGGTGTTTTCAGATCGTGAGCCAGATAGACGACCAGATCGTTTTTTCTCTGCTCCGCTTCTTTTGCGGCACGTTCATTGTGCTGAATCTTCAGTTTGATTTCATTGAGAACATTCTCAACTTCCTTCAATTCATCCGGAAGCTGAATCAGATCGTCCGACTCGTAAAGTTCTTCCGTAGCATAGATCAGACGTTCCAAATAACGAAACGTTCTGAGCCAATAGTAAAAAAAGATGAGAACCCATCCTGCAACGCTGATAAATATGATGGTAAACATCGCATTTTGATCGATCCAATGAAAGAGCTGATAGATTATCGAGTCTCCATACCAGATAAATTGGCTTAAGAAGATCTTGGAACCGATCAATATTACGATCATGCTGATCGTAAAAATGATAGCTGTAAAAATATATTTCCGAAAGATCCTCATTGAGAGAGAACGCCGGAATTTTTTCATGTTCCTTTTCGATCTACTCAATCTGATAACCTACTCCCCATACTGTTTTTATAAACTTCGGATTCCGATAAGAATCGTTCAGTTTCTCGCGAAGCCGACCTATATGAGCCATAACGGTATTATTATTATCGAGAAATTTTTCACCCCAAACATCTTCAAAAAGCTGTTCGGAAGATACTACTTTTCCTTGATGTTCACATAAATACCAAAGAATAGAAAATTCCAGCGGCGTCAATGTAACCGGATTATCATAAAGCCAACATTTGTGGGACGATTTGTTGAGAACGAGTCCCCTAATTTCGATCTCATCCGCCGCCTCCGGCATATTGCCCGCACTTCCCGGTGAACAATTCATATTATACTGTGTCGTACGGCGAAGCTGCGTTTTAACACGAGCCACCAGTTCCAACGGATTGAACGGTTTTGTAATATAATCGTCCGCTCCGATGGTCAGTCCCATGATCTTATCAACATCTTCCACCTTTGCGGTCAGCATAATAATCGGAAAGAAGTATTTTTCCCGAATCGTCTTACAGATCGTAAAACCGTCGATATCCGGCAGCATCAGATCGAGTACGGCCAGATCCGTATGATTATTACTGATATAATCCAACGCCTCACGCCCCGTATAAAACTTGTGGATGGCATAGCCTTCGTTTTGAAGATATAATTCCACCAAGTCAGCAATGGGTTTTTCATCATCTACTACCACAATGTCTACGCTCATAGTTTCTCTCCTTCATCCCCCTGATGACAAAAATAACACCTGCCCCCACAGGCAGTGCCAAAGGATTCCCTTCCGAATCCATATATTATTTGTATATCCTATTATAGCATATACGCAAAAATCGGGATATGCCGAAATCCTTCAATAATTCTTAATTTTCTTTTGCCGTTTTTCTTCTTTTACGGTAATAAAATGTGCCCTCAGGAATAGATTTTGCTTTCTTGGAAAATCCATCCTCACAGGGCACAGATATGCGTTTGTTTCTGAAATTATTCACTTTCATCCGGAAGGAACTTGGACATATCCATCTCGTAGTAGAGTCCCTTAGCGCTGACAATTACGGTGTCTCCGTCTTTCAGTTCACCTTCGGCAAAAAACTTTTTGCCCTCGCGCTTCGCTACCCATGCTTCTGCAACCAGCTTATGGCCGACGACCGCCGGATTTTTAAAGTCACATTCTGAATGCAGCGTTACGCTGTCAACGCCATAGCCTTCCACCGCATAATACATTACTTCATCCATCAGCATCAGAGAAAATCCCCCATGCATCAGACCATTCAGACCTGCCATATTTTCATTCGGCACGATTTCCATATGAGCTTTGCCGTCAACAGGCGTATTTGTCAGATGAAGTCCGATAGGATTTGTAGGACTGCAGACAAAGCAATTTGCAAACTTATCTTTTTCAGTATATGTCGCCATATTATATCCTCCTGATTTTCATTCCTATCTGCAGAAAAAACAGACTTTTTGCTTTTTTACTGCAAAGGACTGATTCAATGTAATATCTATTTATGATTATTATACGTTATCTGTCAATACTTTGGCTACATAAAATATGTTTGCTATTTTTTCATTCAAAAGGATGAAACTCTCCGCTCTGTTTGCAGACCTGTTGTCTGAACGCTTCTCTATATGAGGTTCAGCCAACACTCCTTTTTTTCACTGTCTATTTTGAAATCGTGGCCATTAGCGGCCTCCATAATCGTATAATAGGCCCAGAAGCTGCTGTTTAAATCAGAAAAAGATATTATTTTTCCATCGTCAGCATCGATATAGGATGGATCGGATTCACGACCCAGTAACCGGTTCGTAATAGCCGCCGCCTCAGCTCTCGAAATCTTCGCATTCGGACGGAAGGTTCCGTCAGGATATCCTTCCAGCCATCCCTCTTTCGCTGCAGAGGCGATGACATCATAATACCAGCTTCCCTGCTCTACATCGTTAAACCCAATTTCTGCTGCCGGCTTTAGATCAAAGAATCTGGAGGCAGTCATCACGAATTCCGCTCTGGTAATCGAATCGTCCGGCCGGAATGTTTTATCGGGATATCCTTCTATAATTCCCGCCTCTGACAGAGCGCCCACAGCTTCCGCATACCATGAAAATGCGGAGACATCTCGAAAATCGCTGCTTCCCACTGCAGTTTTTTCCAAAAGATTATAAAACATCTGAACCGTCTCTGCTCTCGTCATGTCCTTATCTGCTCTAAAGGTACGGTCGGGATACCCGTTCAGATATTTTATATGATCTCCTGTAAGCCCAGGTTTGTCTTCTTCTTTTACCGCATTTTCTGCGGAGCTCGTTCCTGATCCTCCCGATCCGGAACTGCCGCCTCCACTCCCGCTGCCGCTCGGTTTCTGCGGTTCTCCGGACGTCTCCTCCTTCTTCCAGTGAGCGAAAACTGTACAAGTTTCTTTACCATCGGAAGCGACAACGTTAAACTCGGTATTCTCATCTACCTTCACGCCGCCTTCCGCCGCTGTATACCATCCTGTAAAAAGGTACCCTTCTCTGTAAGGAGGCGCCTGCACAGCTCCCATTACGCCGCCATACCATATTTTCGTCTGAAGATCGGCGTCAGAAACGATCGTTCCTCCATTTGCGTCATATTTCACAACTGCAGACAGACGATCATAATAGAGCACCGCAGACGCCGATCCATCAGCATTTATATAAACCTGATAACGATTATCAGGACAAGCAATAAATCCGTCGATGGCCATCGCATACAGATCTGTAATAACATCTGATGTTCCATAAAGTATCTGCGTTTGATATAGCGTTGTATTAGCTAATGTATGCGCATCATCGACTCTATTATTTTCCAGATTCTGAATCCGGTGATAAATTCTATATTCTGTCGTACCTTTTGCTTCCCAGTGAGCGTAAAGAATAAGCTCTGCTTCAGCCATGCAGATTTCATCAGGGTTAATCTGCCGTCCGCCTCTCGGGTCGGTAAACCATCCGTCAAAAGAATATCCATCTCTTTCGGCTGCTGCCAATGTTCCAAAGCAAGAGCCGTATTTTACAGAAGTCTCCGCCTGAGAGGCCGTACCTCCGTTACCGTTGTAATATACGGCAACGTCTTTTCGGTTATAGTACCAGTTGATCACTGTAGAACCGTCCGCTTCAATTTTATACTCATATTGGTTGATATCTGCCGAAGAAAACCCGTCGATAGACAAATAGTTCATGGATGCTCCGTCACAGTCCATGAGACGATCATTCAGCGTCTGCACACTGTCAGCCAGGCCGTCATAATATTCAACAGAAGCGTAAAGGTAATACGTTCGCTCTCTGCCAAAAGTATCCGTCAAATTTACTGCCGTTTTATCCGTGCTTTCCGTTTCAGGATTTATTCCGCTGTCCGTATACTCGATATAATGGTTGATCGTATACGTAATATCCGTCTTAGCAGACCAGTGCGCCTCCAAAGTAATATCGTCCTCATCATCGTTCGGCGTATCTTCTGTCACCTTGTTTCCATCTGAATCGAACCAGCCGTCAAAATGATATCCCTCTTTTTCCGGTTCCGGAAGATCTCCATACGTCGGATCACTCTCATAAAATTCCTTCGTTTCTTCTCCCGGCTTCAATGTTCCTCCTGCCGGATCAAACAAGATCACATGTTTGATCTTTGATCCTTCCGCTGCTATGAAAACGTCTTCCTCTGCATGGCTTACCGTCAGTATTCCGGCGTCCTCATCATAATTCCAATCACAGATTCCTCTGACATCAATATCAGATTTTTCGGGAAGTCCATATTTTCTGACTGTGTGAAAGACGATCTGCACTTCGTCTTTATAAGTGACCGATATCGATGTTCTATCTGCCGACACATTGCTGCAAGACACATTCAATTCATAGACTTCTTCTGTATTAATTCTGATAACGATATCCCCGTCGATCTGCTCCTTTCCGATCCTAATCTCGCCTGCTTCCGGATCCCAGAAGTAGGCATCGGGATCCAGTTCCTTTCCGCCGATCACCACGGCGATCTGTTCTGGAAGCTCATATCCTTCATCCGGTGTGATTACGGTTTCATAATCGCGATCCACAGGCGTTTCTCTCGCTGGATTAGACGACAGGATATGTTCTCCTACGATTTCCACTCCGACCGCCCAGTGCCAGAGAATCAGATTTCCTTCATTTTTTGTAAAAGAATCCATTCGGACATCATAAGCGCCGCCGTCATAGAAAAATGCCGACTCATCAGACGGACTGATCGTATTGTCTCCTGCAGGCTGAAATACCACTCTTCCATAATAGTCGTCCTCACAAGTTATACCTATCTTCGCGCCTTCCATACTGCCGCTGAGTCCCGCCACAGCCTTTTCTGCAAAGTACATATTACTCTGCAGATTCTGTGTTTCCGAGGAAGACAGAAGATTATCCCAGATATAAAACGGTTTCTCGTTTTTTAAATCACCTTCCGAATGATCTGCAGCGCTGCTTCCGGCTGCTTCACAATCTTCCGAACTGACTGCCGACGCTGCCGCATTCATCAGGACATTCGCACCTTCCTCCAGATATAAGCCTGCGCCTGCTGTTTCCACTGTATTTCCACAGATTTTGCCGCCGTCCATTTCAAAGGTTCCGCCGTTCATGACGGCTGCGCCTCCTCCAAAAGTGCGATAACTGGAAACGGTAGTCTTTGCTGTATTTCCCGAAATCTCGCCCGCCTTCATCAGAAACGTGCCTCCGTCATCGACGAAAACACCCGCACCGTATGCATCCGCATTGGAAATAGCCAGATAACCATTCCTCACAATTCCTCCGTCGAGAACGGCGTATCCACCCTTTCCAACATAAATATTACCGGAAGAAGCAGCCAGATAACCGTTCTCGATGATCGTCCCTTCCTCCATATGGATCTTTCCTCCATCGGAAATATAGAGGACTCTGCCGTTTTTCCCCCGAATATCCGGCATCTTAACTGTAATATTTCTCAATGTAATTTTTCCCGCAGTGATTTTCATTACAGCAGACTTGGGATCGATATTCTGATCCCCGTCATATAAGATGATTCCTTCAGGCTGGCCGTAAATTTCCACCTCTTTATCGGCAGAAAATTTCAGAATGTTCATATAATCGTCAATCACTATCGTTCCGGATACTTCGATTCGGCCTTTTTCTCCCGACGCATCATAGGCCTTCTGCAGAGAGGCGTAAGGAGACGATTCCGAACCGTCTCCTCTGCTGTCACTGCCGGATTCACTGACATAGATTGTAGGAAGTTCCTCTGCCATCCCATCCAAATCGGACTCCGCCTCTGCAGAGAACGATATTGACGTCAGTGACAGAACGATGCACAGCATAAATGCTATCATTCGCTTTATTCTCATAAATCCCCCCATACCTCATGATCTGATAATTTGCTGAAGCCGTGTTCATTAACAGCTTCCACAATATCGATATACGCCCAGTGCGTTTCAAACAGATCGTTAAAGGATTTCAATTTATCTTTGTTTTCTGTAACATATTTTTCATCTGCACTGCGCTCAAGCATACGATTCACAATAGCAGTCACCTCAGCACGGGTAATCTGCTTTTCCGGCCGGAACGTATTATCTTCATATCCCTGAATCCAACCGTATTTCGCCGCTGAGGATACGATTTCGTACATCCAGCTGTTTTTTAAAACGTCAGAATAAGAACAGGACGCTGTTTTATCGATCTTAGCGAAACGTACCGCCATCGCAGTAAATTCGGCTCTCGTAATCGTCCGGTCGCCCCGGAAGGTTCCATCCTCGTATCCTTTGATAACACCGAGACTGTTCAGCTTCACTGCCGCTTCTTCATACCAGGCGCCCTGCCCTGTATCTTTAAACGAAGAAGACGATACTACATCGTGCTCCCGGAGAAGATTAAAAAACATCTGCGCAGCTTCTGCTCTCGTCATATTTCCATCCGCTCTAAAAGACTGATCCGGATAGCCCTTCAGATAAGCGATATGATCCTGTGTATTCAGTAAGCCGGAAACGTCTGCCTCTGACTTCTCTGCAGACACCTGTCCGTCTATGCTTGAAGAAGCATCAGAATCTCCCGTATTTCCATAACCATTGCCGCCAGAGGAGCCGCCGTTTCCGCCGGAAGAACTGCCGCTGCCAGAAGAGCTGCCGTTTCCGCCGGAAGAGCTGCCGCTGCCAGAAGAGCTGCCGTTTCCGCCGGAAGAGCTGCCGCTTCCTGAAAGATCCGGATTTAACTTTAACGTAACGGAAGGAAAGTCTGCTTCATATTCCGCCTGATATCCTTTTATATCTTCCAACACCAAAGTATAGATGATTTTTCTTCCGGAATTTGCATACACTCGAAGACCTTCCCACGAAGTATCCCAGACATCCTCTCTCTGTCCACCGGTGATCACGAGTTCTTTTCCTTCTGGCTGTGAACCGTTTCCATCCTGTTTGTCTGCGTATAATTGCGCCTTGACAGAAGACGGCCGAATACCGTTTTTATTTCGCTCATCGTTCCATGTAATCGTAGTCTGATAATCTGCTTTTTCCGGTTCTCTGGACAGATACAGGAAATAGGATTCATTCCCGTTACTGTACACATTAGCGTCCGTGGCGTATTCCCTGTAATCGATAACATATCCGCCGTCTGACAGCGTTTCCACCTGTTTTTGCTCGATATAGTACAGATAATCGACCTCGCGGTCTGTATTGTAATTCGACCAGACAGGGATATCTTCAAATCGATAGATCCAGACACTTTGTCCGCCTCGTTCCGAAACCGATTTCTGTTCCAGTTCATTCACAAAAGTATATTTTCCAGATGAAATATTGTCAGAATATAACTGCAGCAATAGATCTTCGGGTCTCTTCCCGTCTGCATCCTGCTCGTCCATCCACACGACAGTTACGTCCAAATCTCGTACATTAACCAGAGTGAATGCTGCATTTTTCTGATCTGACTGATGTTCTTTTAAAGCATAATTTTCAGGATAATCCATAAGCTGTACACTGTATTGATAAACAGCTCCGTTACTATCTTTCACAGGCAGATCTTCAAAAACATATTCCATCGTATTTTTCTGCCCTGCGTCCGCCTGTGTAACCGTATGCTGGAAAGATATTTCAGACGATGAGGTCATCCCCGTCAGACAGATAACAGTACCGTACGTTCTGGAAAGATTTTTATTGTCATTATCCTCCCAGGCGATGCTTACAGTATACGCTAAAGCATTTGACGCATGATATTTCTGATTCGGCTTTAAATAAGTATGAAATGATATTTCATCTCCGCCGTTATCAGTTTCTCTGCTGCTGTAGTCGTCATAAGAAATTGCAACGTAATGCTGCCATTTTGAACCGTCTCCATCCCTATAGTAAGACTCTAATTGAGGAATTCCAACCGCATAACTTGTAAATTTTATTCCGGTTACGGAATCGCTTGCCGGAACCTCTGAAAATTCGTAACGCCATTGTTCCGAAGCTCTCGCCGTATCTGCACATAAATAGACATACTGATCTGTTTCGACGGAATATCCCCAAAGTGCGATTTCTGTACTCTGAGGCTTTTTGTCCCACTCATCGAACGCGCTGTCCCAGATCAGATTTCCGCTGACGGAGACAGTATCCGCGTTTCTGGTCAGAATTAACGTACTCGATGTGTAGATCGCCGTATAACCGTCCGGCAGGAAATTCGCTGTAATTCCATAGTCGATGACAGAACCGTCGGACGCATACTTTGGAAATCCGCAGAATTCCACATACCATGCATCTGTGCCGTTAGGCTGCGCTACGGTGGAATAAACAGAAGATTCGCCATTGATCGTCAATGTAACAGGAAGATAGTTCGGACGCTTACCGTCAGCGTCGTGTTCATCCTGCCAGAGAATCATACACTCTACATCACAGGTAACCGCGTCATAATACATATAGACGGTCATACCTTCCGATAAAGAAGTGTATTTTCCCACATCGGAAACGACTTTCATGCTGTAGTTAATATCGACGCCGCCATCGCGGTATACAGGAAGATCCGTCCACACAGAACGCCAATCTTCATCTGCCGACAGCACTTGCCCACTGTTTGCAACAGGTTCTCCATCCGCATACAATAAGACACTGACTCGCGAAGGCCGCGCGGAAGCCTGATTGTCACGGTCATCCCAAATGATAATACCGGAAAAGCTGCGCCTGATGCGGCTATGCGTCATAACCGCTGAAAGTCCGGAAGAATCGTAAATTCCATAATACGACGTCTGATATTCTTCCGGCGCATCCGTAATTCGGAACGTATACTCTACTCTCGACCCGTCGGCATAGTACGGATAATTTTCCCACGATACCGACCAATGCGTAGTATCCGAAAGCGTCTGAATGTCTCCGGTAGGCTGACCGTCAGCATACAATTCTGCCAGCAAATAGTCCGGCCGCAGGCCGTCAGTGTCCTCTTCATCATCCCAGGTGATATAGGCTGTGATCGAAGTACTCTTCGGCACATAAGTCATTCGGATAGTCATTCCTGCCGTCGAGGCTGTGTAGTCGATCAGCGTGCTGACAACATATGCTTCATAATGGATCAGTTCTCCGCCGTCAGTATATTTCGGAAGACCTTTCCATGTATAGGTCCAGTCATTCGCATCGGACAGCGTCACATATTTATTCGCCACAGCTGACTTATCGGCATAAAGCTGAACGATAACATTCGCCGGCCGCTTGTTGTCCTGGTTATGACTGTCATCCCAGAACACCGTAACCGCTTTGGACAGACAATCCTTTTGATGAGTCAGAATGGCCGTATAATCGTTATAAGAGATTTCGTATTCCATCAAATCGCCTTTATTCACTTCTTCTATCACAATTCCATAGCTGATCTCACTGCCTCGTTTTCCGTCTTCCTGACGATATTTCTGAAATCCTTCGAAACGGTATGTCCACGTGTTCTGATCTCCGGTCAGAGACACCTTTGACGGCTGGTATCTTCCCTCGCGATAAATAAATTCCGCTTCGTCCGCCGGTTCACCGTCGGCTGTCAGCGTCACCCTTACGCAAGCCGGACGATATCCGTCATTATCACCGCTGTCATCCCAGGTGAGATAAACAGGGATATCCGTAAGCACCAGAGAATGTTTCATATGAATGTAACCCGCATACGCATTTGATGTAAAATCGCCTGTGTATTCATATTCATCTGTTACGCTGCTCTTCACCGCAACAGAGTAAACATAGTGAGCAGAAATATCATCGGATACCGCCACATTTTTGAACGTGTGCCACCAGGCATCCGGATCTGCGACAGCTACGTCAGCTGCCGTGAACGTATAGAAATCGCCCGTTTCAATCCCATTTCTCACCAAAGCGACGGTCACTTCATCCGGCCGCATTCCGTCGTTATCCGAAAAGTCATCCCACTGGATCACAACGTCATAATCCATCGTCTCACGAACCCAATACGCATAAAATGTAACGTTTTCTCTGACGTTACCGTAGCTTTCGGCTCTCGTTCCCGTTCCATTCGTTCCCGTATACCAGCCGGCAAACTCGTAGCCATACCTTATCGGTTCCTTCTGAATGATAAGATCTTCGTCGTAATCCTGACGGACAGTTGTGACAGATCCATTTGTATAGCTGACATCCCACGTGATCAGGCAGGAGACCGGAGTCCACTTCGCATAGTAAACCGCATCGCTGCTGACACGTTCTCCGTCCGTCAGAGGTACTGTACACTCCTTATCACTGAACCACCCGGAAAATTCATAACCGCTTCTGGATGGAGGCTTCGGCAATTCGATCAGAGCGCCGTAATTCTGTTTCGTCGTACTGCTGGGCGTTCCCTCGCCTGCATCCCAGGTCAATGTATGCTGATGCACCTTCCAGACAGCGTAAAGCGTTACGCTTTCCTCCGGACGATAGGTAGATTCCACAATTCCGGAGGAATTGTCTGAAGTGAGCGACCAGCCGACGAAATCGTATCCTTCTCTGACGGGATCATCCGGGAACGTAAATCCCACAGAAAGCAGATGACATATCAGTGTGCGCTGCGTGCCGTCGTCATACGTCACCGTTATGGTTAAAACCGTATCTCCCGTCAACTCGCTGGCAATTCCTCCTCCGTCATAATTTTGGTCAAAGAAAACGGTAAAATACTTATTTTGCGGTTCCGGCATTCCATCGCCGCTGTTTTCCACATCCCACTGCGCGTAATAAACCTGAACTCCTGCTTGAGGATATACACCCGACGTGACCTTGTCTCCTCCAGAAGCTTTCGTATACCAGCCTCTGAATTTATAGCTGGTATTCTGTGACGCCATACTTGTCGATACCGTCGGCGCATTCTCTCTGCAGCCCGGTGTGCCGGCTACAGCTGCGGGAGATGCAATCCCCGGTATATTGAGATCCCAGAAGATATAGGATCCCGCTGATAATTCCAGCCACATGTCGTCACGCACCTCTGTGTCCTGCACGAGATGATACACTTCAGAATCGTAGGAAATTTTATCGAAATCCGCCTCTTCAAAATTTTTCTCCATGGAATACGCGCGGTAGACCTGTGTACCTCCCAGATTTTTAATGACTTCGTTCAATGTGCTGACGACGTCGGAAGAAGCTGAATATACGAGTACCTTGTGCTCCGTGGGATTCGATGTGGAAATACCATTCTCGCCTGTTTTATCCCCCACGTAAACTCGCGCAGAGGAAGATGCGATATGAATATTTGACGCATAGGAAACGGCCTGATGATTCACATTTTCCGTATTCGTATTTCCGATAACCGATGACCCTCCGTAAAGATACAATTCCGAATTTGAATAGACATAAATTCCGCCTCCGGCGTTTCCTGCAGTAAATCCGGTAATTTCACAATCGTCCAGTACCATTCTGCCGATGAAGTCCGGATTGGAAATAACCGTAACCGCACCTCCGAACTGGCCGCTTTCTCCCGTACTAAAATTGGATGCGTTCATGCCTTTCATCAGAACGGTACCGGCATCATGGATCGTTCCGCCTCTCTGCGAAGCTTCATTTCCGGAAAAGCTGCAGCTGCCGTCGATATCCAGAAGCCCTTTATATGCAGCTGCCGCGCCGCCTGTATTTGCCATATTGCCCGAGAAAGTGCTGCTGCGAACGATACATCGAATATCCGCTCCGATATACAATCCTCCGCCATATGTGACGGAGCCGGTATTCATCTCATTGTTTTTAAAGGTACATCCGGTAATTTCCATATCGCAGTGTACGCCGTGAGATACACCGGATGTGCCTGTTCCGATTCCTCCTCCATATTGTGTTCCCTGCTGCGCACAGAGATTTTGAAACGTGCAGTCCACTGCTTCTAATCGTCTTACGCCTACATCGGAATGATAGGTATTATTGTACAAAAATAAACCCGTAAGGTCCTTGCCGCAGCCGTCTATCGTGAGGTTTTCCACTATCAGACTGCCGCCGTTTGCCGCCATCATAACCGAAGAACGATATCTGTCATTCATGATAGTATAAGGAGAAAAAGTGCTCCACATTTTATCCTCATTCGGTGAAATCCTGTGGCCTTGTCCCTCAATGGTCAAACGGTAATCGTTATACTCCACGTCGTCTAATTTCTTCGTATTGACACTGAGCCGCTGGTATTTTCCCGTCTGAGCGTCTATATCTGTGCCGTCATGAGCGCGCCCGTACCGATCTCCCAAACCCATCATGAAAGCAGAATCTACCGTCAGATCCGTATCGAAAATGATGCCCAGCTCCGCAGATGTACTGCCCCCGTCTTCAGCCCATCTGCAGATCAGAGCATCGTACGCCAGCTGGATATCCTGAAAAGGCTTGCTGGAATTCACCGCTGCGGTATCATTGTTTCCCGCTGACGATACGTGAACATAATAATCGTATTGTTTTCCTGCAGCAGACGATCGGATTCCCCATTCACTGAAACAGCCCGACAGCAGCACCGCTGCTGCACAGAAAGCTGCGATTCCTTTCTCTGCGATTCTCTTTTTTTTACTCTTCTGCAACCATTCTACTCCTCTCTGGTTCTGCGCTTTTGCCGAAATACCTGGTCATTCTAAAAGCAGCTTCACTCTGTTTTCCTCGCGTATGTACTGATACAGCTGGTCGCTTAAAATTTCCTCCTCACTGACACAAGTCTGATTAACCGACATGACAATGCTGCGTAATTTTCCATAATCCAGATCATCGTTCTTTTCAAGACATATCAATTCATTAACAGAAGACGGCAGAATGATAAGATCCGTCTGGATCTGTTCTGCAAATACCTTCAGTTGATCCGGAAACAGTAGAATTACCGAACCGTTGCACAATTCTTGATTCACAAGCGTATACATACGCATGCTCTTCTCCTCTTTCCGGCTGTCACTCCTCATCGGTACAGATTCGATCACGCCCGCCGGATCTGTCAGAAACCTGTCTGCGTGTGCAGACAAAGCCTCTGTCACTAGATTGAGATCGCGGAAAATATATCGGTATCTTCTTTTTGTATTCTCATACGCATCCCGCCGCATCTTTTCCTCACTTATCTTCCATCCCTGCAGCATCTCATAAGTAATCTTAAATCCTCTCTGTATTCCATATTCCCACTCTTCCGGGAACACACAGAATACCACCGATAAGTCGAGATATGGTACACGTACGACTTCTTCCGGCAGGTTCTCGCTTCTCTCGGCGCTCACGAGTCTGCACAGAATACGGCTTTTTATTTTCTCGTAATCCAATAATTTTTTGTTCATTATCGCCCTCTCAACACTCGGTTTCTCCTTTTTAGACGGAAAACATTTAAATATTGCTAAAAATCGGTTTTGAAGTCCGAGTTATGTAAATATTTTCCATCTGGTTTTAATATATTACGTTTTACAAAAATTGTCAATCCATTTTATGTAATTTTTTCCATTTATTAAAAAAATAAATAGGCCACGGTTCCTTATCTTTTCAATCGGAGCTGCGCTTCAGATCAGCTGTTCTAACCAGTATCATCTGCATAAAATATCGAAAAATTGCCAGCTTAGCTGGATTACAGATAAAATAAGATAAAATAAGATAATCGCGTGGAAATATTCCTCTTTACACACAAATTCAAAAGAAAAGGGAGACGTCCGCAGCGATTTCCGCTGCGGACGTCTCCCTTT
>CAZGBL010000030.1:0-16733 GCA_964523955.1 uncultured Oscillospiraceae bacterium
ACATCTGGCGCTTGTTATTTCCTGCGAATCAGCTCATACAATTCTGCATACAGATCATCGCATGGGCAGACGCCGGTTTCAGCTTCGTATACCTCGCCGTTCTTCGCCATCTTAACAGCGAGGGCTCGCTTTCCAGGATACCTGCGAACGATCTCGTCCACACGTTTCCTGACCTCGTCTTTATCTCTGCCCTCGGGAACAGTAATCTTGATCACTCTGCTCTGAGACTGCAAATCTTGAGAGCCATTTCCCGAAAAACGGCCGGAATCCGCAGCATACGCAGCATAGCCTTCGCTCTGCCCAGACGCATCTTCCGACACGCTGCCGCGGCCGCTCATCTGCCCTGATCCGATGCCTGTTCCACGGCCATAATCGCTGTTTCGTCCGAACATGTCGCTGCGGATCCCGTAAGGCTCACTCTTTTCAAAAGAATCGATGTCCTGAATATCCGAAGCTATAATTTTGGGCTGCTCGTCGTCTCTGTACTGAAGATTTCCCCGGACCACGACAATACTGTCATCCCGTATCTTATCCTTCACCTTTTCGTATACGTTTGGAAAGACGATCACCTCTGCCATACCATATAAATCTTCGATTTGGATAAATGCCATCATCGTATTTTTTTTCGTGATCATCGTCCGCTTTGATACGATCATTCCGGCGAGCGCCACGCGCTTTCCGTCGTTTTTCGTATTCTGACCTTCTTCTGTTTCCAGCATATCCGTACTGATAGACGACACCTGACGCATACGGTCCGCATAGTCCTCCAAAGGATGACCCGATACATAGACGCCGAGCACATCCTTTTCCATCGCCAAAATGGCCGGTTTATCGAAATTCCTTATGTCCGGCATACGGGCTTTCATATCCGCCTGGCCCACGGCCGCGCTGATTCCGACGCCCATATCTCCCAAATCGCCAAACAGAGACAGCTGACCTGCCACGTTATTCTTTGACATATTATGAGCTGACTCGAGAAATGATTCGTAAACAGCTAAAAGCTGCGCGCGGTTCTCGTTGATTTTATCGAAAGCGCCCGCCCTGATCAGACTCTCGATGGCTTTTTTATTGATCTTACTGATATCCAGTGAATTGATGAAATCCTCAAAGTCGGAAGCGGGTCCATATTCGTCCCGTACGCGGATAATTTCATCGATGACAGCGTCTCCCACATTTTTTATGCCCATGAGACCAAAGCGAACTGCGCCGTCATGGACAGAAAACTTTTTCTCACTCATGGTCACGTCCGGAGGCAGCACCTCAATTCCCATTTCTTTACAATTTCTGATATATTTGGATACCTGACGAGGTTCCCCTTTTACGCTGGTCATCAGAGCCGCCATAAATTCCGCCGGATAATAACGCTTAAGCCACGCTGTCTCATACGCCAGTACAGCATACGCCGCGGCATGAGATTTATTAAAGCCATAGGAAGCGAACTTGGCCATATCCTGGAAGATCGACTTGGCGGCTTCCTCCGGCACCCCGTTTCTCACACACCCGGGAACGTCTATGGAACCATCCTCATTGAGCTTGCCATAGACGAAATATTCTTCCTCCTGCGCCATCACTGCCGCCTTTTTTTTACTCATGGCACGTCTTACCAGATCGCTTCTTCCGTAGGAATATCCTGCGAGATCACGAACGATCTGCATGACCTGCTCCTGGTACACAATACATCCATAGGTGACGGAAAGAATCGGTTCCAGCGACGGATGGGTATACGTCACGTGTCCCGGATTTTTTTTATTCGCAATATAGGTCGGAATAGAGTCCATGGGACCCGGACGATACAGGGAAATTCCCGCGATAATGTCCTCGAAGCAGTCCGGCGCCAGATTTTTCATGAACTGTGTCATACCGGATGATTCCAGTTGAAATACGCCCAGCGTATTTCCCGACGCGATCAGCTCGTATACCGATTTATCGTCGTATTCCATCTTGTTGAAGTCTACCCGAACGCCGTGAATGTGCTCTATCGCATCCAGCGTGTCCCGGATGACTGTCAGGTTTCTCAGTCCCAGAAAATCCATTTTGAGCAGTCCCAGTTCTTCGATGGTCGTCATATTAAACTGGGCGCTGACGCCTTTATCCGACAGATACAGCGGTACATAATCGTCCAGCGGATCTCTGGAAATTACAACGCCGGCGGCATGAGTCGACGCATGCCGGGGCATCCCTTCGATGGCCTTTGACATATCGATGAGATACTGAACCTGCTTGTCGCTCTCATAGGCCTTCTTAAGCTCCGGATTCAGCGTCATCGCTTTATCGATCGTCATACGCGGATCGAAAGGAATCATCTTTGCGATGGCGTCCGTCTGCGCGTAGCTCACTTGAAGCACCCGCCCTACGTCTCTGATCGCCGCCTTGGCTTTCATCGTTCCGAAAGTAATGATCTGGGATACGCGTTCCTTTCCGTATTTTTCAATGACGTAATCGATAACCTCTCCTCTGCGTTCATAGCAGAAATCCACATCGATATCCGGCATGCTGACACGTTCCGGATTCAGCAGACGCTCAAAAATGAGTCCATATTTGATGGGATCGATATCTGTAATGTGGAGACAGTATGCTACCATACTTCCCGTTCCGGAACCTCTGCCCGGCCCCACGACAATATGATTTCTTTTCGCATAATTGACGAAATCCCATACGATGAGAAAATATTCCACGTATCCCATGCTTTCGATAACGCTGAGCTCATATTCGAGGCGTTCCCGAAGCTGCGGCGTCTCTTCAGCGTAGCGTTCCTTCAGCCCCTGCTCGCAGAGAAAATGCAGATACTCCTTTGTATCCATGCCGTTGGGAGGAATAAACTCCGGCAGATGCAGATGTCCAAACTCAAATTCCACATTACAGCGTTCCGCGATTTTATGCGTATTGTCGATAGCCTCCGGAATGTCGGCAAAGATGCGCCGCATTTCTTCTTCTGATTTAAGATAAAATTGATCGTTTGGAAAACGCATCCTGTCCGTATCGCTGACAAAAGCTCCTGTCTGAATACATAAGAGAATGTCGTGGAATTCGGAATCCTCCTGCCGGACATAATGAACATCATTCGTGGCCACCAGGCCGATCCCTGTTTCCCCGCTGAGACGTTTCAGCAGAGGATTGATCGCAGCCTCTTCCTCCAGCCCCTGATCCTGGATTTCCAGGAAGAAATTATCCTTTCCAAAGATGTCCTGATATTCTAACGCCTCTGCCTTTGCTCCATCGTAATCTCCCCGGACGAGAGCCTGCTGCACCCTTCCGGCGATACATGCGCTGGTGGCGATAATTCCTCCGCTGTAGCGGCGAAGCACTTCGTTGTCGATTCTCGGCTTGTAGTAAAACCCCTCTGTATAACCCCGGGAGACGATTTTTATCAGGTTTTTGTAACCTTCATTTGTCTCCGCCAGGAGAATCAGATGTCCGTTTCGCTTATCGCGTTCCACATCCTTATCGAACCGCGTCCGCGCAGCCGTATAAACCTCGCATCCGATGAGCGGTTTAATACCGGCCTTTTTTGCCGCACGGTAAAAATCCACGACGCCGAACATAGCGCCGTGGTCTGTAATCGCAAGGGAATCCATACCGAGCTCAGCCGCGCGCTCCACCAGCGGTTCGATGCGCGCGGCTCCGTCGAGTAAGCTGTATTCTGTATGAACGTGTAAATGTGTAAAACTCATGCGTCTTCTCCGTCTGCGATCTTCGCATCATATGCTTCTAAGCTTTCCAGTTCTTTATACGTTTCCGGTATCTTTTTGCCCTTCAGATATTCATTTTTGATATATGCAGCCGTCGCCTTCTCTCCCCGCTCACCGAGCAAAGTCAACAGAAATCCGATATCCCTTCGTGTTTCCGGATGCATTAAATCCTTTCCCGATCCTTTATAGAAATATCGAATCGGGCTGAAATCCGTGTAAGCTTCCTTCTGATATGTCTTACAAGCCGCTACGCGGTCGCAGTACATCTCTGCGATATAGCGCCGAGGCATCGGCATTCCCTTGACCTGGCCCTTTTTATGTTCATTGTAGTCGAGCCAGTATTCAAAATGATGCCTGTTTCTGCCTTTATGGTGCAGCCAGGAAATCGAATAGCCGAACAGTTCTCTCTCATAGTTGTTCGGACTTCGGTTTCCCTGAAAATAACGGCATCCTCGTGAAAATTCCGTCCACGAATACTTGGACAGATCATGCAGCAGGCCCTGCCGGTACAGACCGATGCGAAAACACATCCGCATGACCGTATTTCTATGTTTCGTTATCGTACTAAAATGTTTCCATGGGTGCATATCGATTCTCCTGAAAGCTGCTCCCTCTATTGTTTAATCGACATATCTTCTTTAATCGCATCGAGTTTTTCATTATACATATTGCTGTAGAGCAGATAGTAGATCTCCTCCAACGCCTGGTCAAGAGTCTCGTCGCCGAAATCCTCCTTATGCTCGTTATAATAGGCGTCCGCCTGACGATAGAGTTCTTCATGTGTGCAATCCGATTTGATCTGGTTAAAACAGAATTGTGTGAGATACTGCGACATATAATAAAACGAGATATCGTCGTCACTGATATTATTATTCGTTATAAATTCCGCGTCATTCTTTTTCGTTTGATTCAAAAATGTCTCCAGTCCGCTCTGATAAGATTCAGAAAAGACGGAGGGATCATTCTCCTCATAGTACTGCTTCAGCGCTTCCGCATCTACGATGTCGCCCAATACCATAGCGTTCTGTTCTGACGTCAGATCTTCCGAAGGATCGTATCCCTGTGTATAAAGCCATAGTATACAGAAATTGTCGAACTGCGCCTTCGTGATCACCGTATCGTTCACCTTTGCTACCTGCGCGTCAGGATCTTCATTTCCGCATCCGACTGCTGCGAACAATATGGCAGCTATCATCAGCAAGGCGGTTATTTTTTTCCAATGCCTGTTTCTCATCGTCTAACCCTCCGTTAAAAACCTGCAGCTGTCTGTCTCAGACTATCGTCGCTTTCCATTCAGGCGCTCGTTCGAAACGCATTAAAACGCCGACGGATGTCCGTCCTCTGAAAACTAAAAACGGCTCTTTTTCATCTACGTTTATCATACCACAATCTATCTTCTTTTTTTACCCGAAAACACTGAGAAAATCTATAATCTCTGTTAGCATTCTGCGGGTATTTTCGACAGGCATCTTGATAAATGGGTGCTTGCTCATGTTGATGATCAGCTTCATACCGTATTTTTCTGACAATTTGAGAAGAGCGCCCGGATTGAGGCCATTATTTTCCGGCACAAATTCAAATAAGATCTTACCTCCGTCCGGAGCAACCCGCCGAATTCCCGCCATCTGGCATTTCGCCTTGATCAGCGCCACATCCATAAGCGCGCTGGTCTCAGCGGGAACGTCGCCGAAACGGTCGATCAGCTCATCGGTAACATCCGAAATGTCGCCGTCCGTCTTTATTTCCGCAATTCGTTTGTACATATCGAGCTTCAGCTTCTCGTCGTCGATATATTCCGAAGAAATGTACGCATTGACTTTGATATCGAGAGTTACTTCCAGCTCCTCATCTACGATAGCCTCTCCCCGCAGCCTTCGGACGGCGTTATCGATGAGCTTACAATAAAGCTCGTAGCCGATCATCATCATGTGTCCGGACTGTTCTGTTCCCAGAAGGTTTCCCGCGCCTCTGATCTCTAAATCCTTCATGGCAATTTTAAAGCTGGAACCGAATTCCGTAAATTCGCGAATCGCCCGGAGCCGCTTTTCCGCTACCTCTGAAAGGATCTTATTCTTCTTATACATAAAATACGCATACGCAACTCGATTAGAGCGTCCTACCCTTCCCCGCAGCTGGTACAGCTGTGCCAGGCCGAAATTATCGGCGTCCAGGATGATCAGCGTATTGGCATTCGGCACATCGATACCTGATTCTATGATCGTGGTGGCCACCAGCACATCGAATTCGTGATTCGTAAACGCCAGCATAACGTCTTCCAGCTTATTTTCCGCCATCTGGCCATGGCCTACTGCGATACGCGCCTCCGGAACGAGCTGACGCAATCCGTCGGCGACCTGATTGATTCCCTTCACCCGATTGAATACCACAAACGCCTGGCCGCCTCTCTCGATTTCTCTGCGAAGAATCTCTCGGATCATCTCGTCGTCCTGCTCCAGGACGTAGGTCTGTACAGGATAGCGGTCCTCAATCGGCTCATCCAGCGTGCTCATGCTCCGAATACCGGAAAGGGACATATGAAGTGTCCGGGGAATCGGAGTCGCTGACAGGGTCAGGACGTCTACATTTTTCTTCATATATTTTATCGCTTCTTTGTGCTTCACACCGAAGCGCTGCTCTTCGTCTATGACGAGAAGTCCCAAATCTTTAAATTTTACATCTTTTGACAGTATTCGGTGCGTTCCGATCAGCACATCTACACGGCCGTCAGCGACCCCGTCCGCAATCTCCTTCAGAGCCGCCTCACTCTTAAACCGGCTCATCATCTCAACCGTACAGGGAAACCTCTCAAAACGCTCTTTTAACGTATGATAATGCTGATTTGCCAAAATGGTGGTTGGTACGAGAAGAGCAGCCTGTTTGCCGTCCATGATGCACTTAAAAATAGCGCGAGCCGCCACCTCCGTCTTTCCGAATCCCACGTCGCCGCAGAGCAGGCGATCCATCGGCCATGGGAGCTCCATATCATTTTTGATTTCTTCGATACAGCGCAGCTGATTATCTGTCTCCACATAAGGGAACATCTCTTCAAACTCATGCTGCCACACGGTATCCGGCGAAAAAGCGTATCCCTGCTGTATCTGACGCTCCGCCGTGAGCTTCACCAATTCCTCCGCCATATTTTCGATAGCTGCCTTAGCCCGAGCCTTCGTCTTTTTCCAGTCTCCGCCGGACAGCTTATTGAGCTTCGGCGCCGAACCCTGGGAACCGATATATTTCTGCACCAGATCCATCTGCTCTACAGGGACGTAGAGCAGATCATTTCCGGCGTATTTTATTTTCAGATAATCTTTTCGATTGCCTTCCACCTTCAAAGGCTCAATTCCGATAAACCGCCCGATTCCGTGATTTTCGTGGACGACATAATCGCCGTTTTTCAGATCGGCAAACAGACTGATGTCCTTCGACTGTTTTTTCTTTTTCTTCTTTCGCCGCTTGGAGGAACGGAAAATATCGTTATCGGAAATAAAAGCCTCCGAAGACTCCGGAAGAAGCATCCCGTGAGGTAAGAAACCGTTCACATAGGAAACCCGTTCTTCCACATGTTCCACTTCCATGCGTTCCGCAAACTCAGAAAGGCTGCGGGCGCGCTCTTCGCTGACGCAGACGATAGTAATCCGATATCGTTCCCGAATCAGACGTCTCAGTTCCTCTGCATAATGATCCATTCTGCCGTCGAATTCCGGAGCCGACAGCACATTGACGGACATGGACGCCGCTGCATGCCGCACATGCCTCGGAGTCTTTTGAAACGGCAGAGTAACCGCTGCGCCGATGCGCTCCATCTGAGAGGTCAATTGCTGCAAATCGGCAAAATGCTCTGGACGGCGATGCATCCTGAAAATATATTCCTCACTCTGCCGGGGATCGGCGAGATCGGCGAGATCGGCGTTTTTCAGATCGAAATCGGCGCTGCTTTCCGTTTCGATCTCTGACTGAGCGGTGATATTCGCCGCCCATTCTCTGTCTGCGAGATCTCTCTGCTCACAGATTCTATCCCAATCGTCGGCGAAAATGAATTTGTCGGACGACATGTAGTCCCAAAGAAAGGCCGCTTTATCCTCACTCACCGGATTTGGAACCATAGCCGGTGAAATGTGAATCTTATCCAGAGAACGTACGGAGCGCTGCGTCATAGGGTCGAAAATTTTAAGATCATCCACCTCATCGCCAAAAAGATCGATTCGGCAAGGGTATTCACGATCCGGAGGAAAAATATCGATAATTCCGCCCCGTATGCTGAACTGTCCCTTTACTTCGGTGACTTCAGCCCGTTCGTATCCCGTAAAGACCAGCATTTCGCGGATCTGCTCATAATCTGCCGTATCGCCGACAGAAATATCGATACAGACGTCCTGAAATCTGGAAACGTCCGGCATCCCTTTCACGGCCGCCATGACCGGAGCGATAAAAATGCAGTCTTCTCCTGACAAAGCTGCCGTCAGACACTCTAAACGCTTGTAACTCAGCACTCTGCTTTTTGCCTCGTAAGAAAACATACTTCGCTCTTCGTCAGGCAGCACATATATTTTTCTGCCTGCTGCAAAAAACGCCAAAAACTCCTCCATCTGCTTTGCCTTTTCATGAGACGAAACTATGATGAGGAGCTGTCCTCCCGCCGTTTCTGCAAAGCACGCGCAGGCCAAAGCCGACGCGCCGCCTGTCATTCCGGTGACATGGACAATACCGCCGTCTGTTTTTAGGGCTTTCAGTGTTTCGACCAGCCCCGATATCCCAGGAACACTCATTTTCTTTCCTCCGCCGACGCCGTAAGATTTTCAGCTTGCGATCTGTCTGCAGCCCCTTTCTTACTTTCAGATTTTTTCTTCGCTCTGGAATTATATTCTCTCATAGCGATATCTATACCCTTCTCTATCGTACAGATCACGGAATCCGCCGCACGCAGAATGGCTTCCTCCATCGTTTTTCTGTCCTCCTCGCGAAATCCGCTGATCACATAATCGGCCAGACTGCCCTTATGTTCTCCGCCGATTCCCACTCGAATCCTCGGAAAATCTTCAGAAGAGATCTGATAGATGATAGATCTCATACCATTATGCGTGCCGGCGCTGCCTTTTTTGCGTATTCTGAGCGCTCCCATGGGAAGATCGATATCATCATAGATAACGATCATCTTTTCCGTATCTGCTTTGTAAAAGGAAATGATTTCCCTCACACTCTCTCCGCTGAGATTCATATATGTCTGCGGCTTGACGAGAATCACCTTTTCTCCTCCGATCAGGCCTTCTCCCATCAACGCTTTGTGCTTTATTTTACTCACCCGGACTCCGAGTTTTTCAGCGAGAATATCTATGGTGAGGAATCCCACATTATGCTTTGTATTTTCATATTGTTTTCCCGGATTTCCGAGACCGACGATTATATACACATCATGCTCCTCCCTCTTCCTTTCATTTATGCCTGGAAAACGAAATTCCCCCGCATGATCTGCTGAACCGAAGTTCTAAGAGAACAGCGGGGGACACTGTTTTTAAGCGGAAATGCAGCTCGTCGCTCCTATAGAAGCGACGGGCGGCGGGCAAACATCTGGCGCTCGTATACTGTCCTGAAAAATTAATCGAACAGCTTGCTGACAGATTCGTTATTAAACACGCGCATCATCGTTTCCGCGAACAGAGGAGCTACTGACAGAATCTTCATCTTTGCGATTCTCTTTTCCATCGGTACAGGAATCGTATTGAGCAGGATCATCTGCTTGATTTCCGAATCCTGAATTCTCTGAATTGCCGGACCGGAGAGAACCGGATGCGTCGCACACGCATAGACTTCTTTCGCTCCGAGTTTCTTAATGGCGTTTGCGGCATTTGTAATCGTACCTGCCGTATCGATCATATCGTCTACGAGAATGGCCGTTTTCCCATTGATATCGCCGATAATATTCATGATTTCAGACACGTTCGGTTTCGGTCTTCTCTTGTCCACGATAGCGATAGGGCACTCTAAAATGCCGGAAAGAGATCTCGTCCTTGTCACACTGCCCAAATCCGGCGACACTACGACGATATCGTTATCTATCGTTCCGTTTTTAATCAATTCCTTGAAATATTTTCCCAAGATCGGCATTCCCACGAGATGATCTACCGGAATATCGAAATATCCCTGAATCTGAGACGCGTGCAGATCCATCGTGATCACCCTGTCTGCGCCCGCTACGCTGAGCAAATCCGCCGTCAGTTTTGCCGTGATAGGATCTCTGGACTTCGCTTTTCTATCCTGTCTCGCATAGCCGTAATAAGGGATAACGGCATTGATTCTGGACGCAGAAGCTCTTTTCATTGCATCGATCATGATGAGGAGTTCCATGAGATTATCGTTCGTAGGATTGCAGGTAGACTGGATGATATAGACGTCTTCACCGCGGACGCTCTCCCAGAGGCTGACCGATATTTCGCCGTCACTGAACTTGCTCACCGTAGATTTTCCCAGCGGCTTTCCCATAATCGCTGCGATTTCTTCCGCCAGTTCAGTGTTGGAATTTCCTGCGAATATCTTATACTCACTAAATACACCGTTCTTCATTCTCATTTCCTCCGATTGATTAGATTAAATTGAATTTTGCGACCCAGTACTTCTTTTGATTTATCTCCCGACGTTATGTAAAGTCGCTTTCCGGTCCGCATTCATAGACAGCACGAGCTGTGTAAAATACATATCGCCGGCGGCAGGCAGTCTGCTGCTACTTCTTTCTGCTCAGTCCCTTCCTTTCAACCCAGCCTTCTTCGATGATCTCTCTCGCTCTTCCCACGCACAGTGAGCCTTCCGGAACAGGAACCGTAACAGTAGTTCCCGCTGCGATATACGCGTCATCATCTACTTCGACAGGCGCTACCAGATTGGAATTGCTCCCGATAAAAGCTCTGTCGCCTACGGTCGTGCGGAACTTGTGAACGCCGTCGTAATTGGCAAAGACGACGCCGCATCCTACGTTAACATTCTTTCCTACATCGGCATCTCCGATATACGCCAGATGAGAGGCCTTGGAACCGTCGCCGAAGACCGCATTTTTAATTTCGACGAAATCGCCGACCCTGCATTCGCTGCCTACCGTGCTTCCCGGTCTCAGATACGCAAACGGCCCCACATGCGTGCCTTCGCCGATCTCGCTGCTCTTGATCACAGACTTGAGAATGTCTGTCCCATCGCCTATCGTACTGTCTTCGATGATCGTATCTTTTCCGATAACACATCCGCTGCCGATGATCGTCTTTCCTTTTAAAACGACGCCCGGCCAGATCTCTGTATCATTTCCGATTACGACGTCTTCTTCTATATATACGCTGTCCGGATCGATGATCGTCACGCCCGCCAGCATGTGCTCTTCTGCAATGCGGCGCCGCATGACCTTTGCCGCGTCCGCCAGCTGGATTCTGTTGTTAACGCCCATGATCTCGTGCGGATCGCTGACCGTAAACGCTCCTGCGCCTGCGCCGCTGTCTGCCGCCATACCGATGAGATCCGTGATGTAGTATTCATGCTGCGCATTTTGATTGCTCAATTTCTTGACATTTTCCTTTAAAAAAGATGCGCGGAAACAATACATACCGGCATTTACTTCCTTTACCGCTTTTTCTGTTTCGCTGGCGTCCTTCTGTTCTACGATTTTCAGAACGCTTCCGTCTTCTGCCCGGATAATCCGGCCATATCCAAAGGGATTTTCAAAAATAGCAGTGAGCACAGTAACCGCGTTGCCGCTTTTGCTGTGATAAGCTGAAAAATCAGAAAGTGTCTGCCCGGTGATCAGGGGCGTATCTCCACAGAGTACAAATACGTCTCCATCGGCGGAAATACAATCTGCAGCCTGCATGACCGCATGTCCTGTACCAAGCTGTTCTTCCTGAACAACAAAGGCGACGCCTTCATCGGCGAGATCCGCTTTAACCATCTCCGCGCCGTGGCCTACGACAGCCACGATATTCTCCGCGCCTGCTTTTTTTGTCTGAGATATGACATGGGACACCATCGGCCTGCCGCAGACCTGATGAAGAACTTTCGGCCGATCCGATTTCATGCGCGTTCCGGCGCCTGCCGCCAGAATCACAGCCGTTTTACAATCCATAAATTTTCTCCTTTGCAGAAATATCGAGTGCAAAACACACTCCCGCTTCTACATCCTGTCTTTAACCACTCATAAAAATTATATCACCATGGCGTTACGTTTAAAAGAAAAACACCTTTGGATTAATAAAATTTCCTGACAAAAATCCTCATTTCGTCCAATTTTTTGTATCTATTTTAAAACATTTTCACAAAAACGCATCAGAATCTGCGCCACCTCGGCTCTCGTAGCCGTGCCCTGAGGGTCGAGAACTCCGTCGCCCTTTCCGCTGAGCAGGCCGCTTCCCACCGCCCATTTTACGGAATCTGCCGCATATGAGCTGACGGCCGCTCCGTCCTTAAAGACCGGCGACGCCGCGCTCAGATCTACAGACGAGCCGGCTTGTGATACATCATATCCCGACGCCTTCGCATAACGGCATAAGATGGCCGCCATCTGCTCTCTCGTAATGTTGTCTGCGGGACCGAACGTTTTTTCATCGTAGCCCGTAACGATCTGTTCTTCACTGGCCCACGCCACGGCGTCCGTATACCACACTCCGGAAGGAACGTCGCTGAAACTGTTCCGCGCGCCCGACGACGATACGCCGGAGGCCGGCGCGCCTGCCAGGCGGTACAGTATCGTAACCATCATGGATCGGCTGAGATTTTCTGCCGGAGAAAAGAGCGTATCCGACGTTCCGTTCATCAGATTATTTTGCTTCGCGTAATTTACCGCCTCGAAATACCAATCTCCGTCAAAAACGTCGGCGAACGAGCTGACTTCAGAGCCGTTCTCTCCGGCAAATCCCGCTGTAACGGAAACGTCCGCATCAGGCATTACGAACGAATACGTCCCGCCGCCTAAATCCGTGAGGCTGACCGCTTCATCGCCTGCCGCCGCCGTCAGAGAAACCAGGCGATAACCGCTGTCGGCCTGTACGCTGATCCCCACGGTTTCTCCAGCCGACGCGCTGCTCCTGCCGACTTCCACAGAACCGCCCGAAGGCGTGTTCACAGAAATTTTATGGGAAACGACTTCGGGATCATCTGTTCCGTTATTCCCGACCGCGTAATAATCGGCTAAAAATGCCGGAATGTTTGCATCCTCCTGCATCAGACGATATCGGAAATGAATTTCCCCGCTGATTCCCGATATGGTCCGATTGAGATCCATCTGACGCTTCAGCTCGGACGTCCCATACCACACGCTCGCAGCGTCGGCAGCCTGTGCCGAACGATAGTCTGCCATTCCTATGTAAAGCTTCACATCGGTATCCTTCAGCGTTTCGTTCCACCACTGGACAAGAACGCTGTAATCCGCGATGGAATAACCGATATTCCAGTAAATCTGAGGAGCCAAGTAGTCCACGAGACCTTCCTCCGCCCAGTAAACGGTATCCGCGTAATAATCGCTGTAGGATTCCGTTCCCCGCGTAGCGCTGCCCTCCGGCAGCGTCGTGTTATTGGCCCAAATACCGAATGGGCTGACGCCGAAAGAAATATCAGGGTCGGCTGCGTGGAGCTTTTCATCTAAAGTTCGGATCAGCTGATTGACGTTATCCCTTCTGAAATCTCCTATGTCACTGAAATTCTGGCCATATTTCGCATAGGAATCCCCGTCGTTAAAATCTCTGCCCGGATAGAAATAATCATCGAGGTGGATACCGTCCACATCGTAATTATTGACAATTTCCAGAGCTCCGTTTACGACCAGTTCTCTGACCTCCGGAAGAGCAGGATCGAAATAGTAGTTATCGCTGTACTTTATCAGCCATTCAGGATGCTGTTTTGCCGGATTGTCCGCAGACATCGCCGCATATTCCGCATCGCCGCTCCGTGTCACGCGGTACGGATTGATCCACGCGTGAAGCTCCATGCCCCTGTCGTGAGCTGCCTGCACCCAGTAAGCCAGAGGATCAAAGCCTCCCTCCGGCGCGGTTCCCTGAGTTCCTGTGAGATACTTGCTCCAGGGATAGTATGCGGAATCGTACAACGCGTCGGCCGACGGCCTGACCTGAAGAAAGACGGCGTTCATCCCCATGGCCTTGGAATTGTCAAGGATCTCATCAGCCTGGCTCTTCAGCGCCGACGCATCTGTCGTGGCAGACGTGGGATAATCCAACGAATACACGGTAGAAACCCAGACGCCTTTCATCTCGACAGCATCCGATTCCGAGGATCTGCCGCCGTCGGCGTAAACGGCTGACAACAGTGTGCCCAGTACCGTCCAGACGATGAAAATAACCAGTATGACCACCGCCGTAATCGTGATCATTTTTTTCCGCTTTTCCTGATATGTCTTTCTTCCTTTTTTCTCTGTCATGCTCCCTTCCCTTCTGAAATCATTTCAAAAAAATATGTTTCGTATGGTTTTTCGTTTATTGCAGCCGATCTCATAAACTTCAAAATGCTACATCTCCTCATAAACAGCATCTTTCAGGATTTCCCTGCCGTTCTTCTCGATAAAATCCAGGGCTTCCTGCCCGCAGACTTTCACCAGAGTCTTTACGGCGCTGCCCAGGTCAGGCGGCCTCCACTCGCAGCTGTGACAGTCCGAGCCTAACAGATGAATTTTATGCTCTGCAAACAGCGGAGTATAAAACGGTATGTTTTTCGGGTCGTTTAAATAGATAGCGTTCATCTGAATTTTTACGGGCATTTCGTAATAATGACGTATATACTCTTCTTTTGTAAAAGTATGGAAATATCGATCGATATGAGGAATAATAGGCGTCATTTCCGTGTTCAGCGCAATGTCATCGATGGTCTTTACAACGGAATCTGACCACGGTATAAAAGGCATTTCGGTCATAAGATATTTCGTGCCGCTGATGCAGAGCTCCGGCAGATAATCCCATCGATTCATCCCCGGAATATATTCGATCTCTGCTCCCAGAATAACCCTGGGTATCACCTTCCGCTCTTCATCGGTCAGCGCCTCTCTGATCTCGTCGAGACGATCCCGCCGTTCTTTGAGAAACGTGCTGATCTTGTGCTCACCCAGGCGAAAATGGGGCGTGAACACCATAGTATCGATCCCCTGACTGTAGCTCATCTTCAACATAGTGATAGACTCTTCTACACTGTGGGATCCGTCATCGATATCGTGAAGTATATGTGAATGAAAATCGATCATAGTCATCTCCATTTTAACGCCATCGGCAGCGAGGCTCTCTTCGCGGCTCTCTTGATATTCCCCGCAGCTAAAACAGGGGATTATTGCACTCGGCTCTCATAATTTTTTTTATGTTATGCGAATATATCTCTACTCCAGATCCGACAGGACGACGAGCAGAGTTCCCTGTTCCGCCGTTATAATCGCAGCGGAATCGATGAATTCGTTGCTGACGCCCAGAGGATACGTATTTGTAAGTACCGCGTCCCGAAGAGGATACTTAAGTCCTCTCAGCGTTACGCCTTTCACTTCGCTGTCCATAGCAAATACGGACAGCCATTTCCAATAACCCCGCTTTACCAGAATGGAATCATCTTTGATGGCAAAAATCTGATGATGCTCATCGATGAGATGACAGATAGCTCCGTTTTTCGCAGCAAACGCAGTGAGCGAAATGTTTGCCAGCGCATGATCGATCCTGCCGCCCAGAGCGCCTACGATCACGATGTTGTCGTAGCCTCTGCGCATGGCTTCTTTTAAAGCGAGCAGCGTATCGGTGTCGTCCTTCTCCGGCGCCGCTCTTACGATTTCCATAGAAGGGTTCAGAATACCGTCAAAAGAGTCAAAATCGCTGACTAAAAGATCCGGTACGATTCCCGCTTTCACCGCATGAAGATAACCGCTGTCGCAGGCGATCACAAAATCGGATTTCCGAAAGTCGGAGGGAAAAAAGCAATTTGGCGCCCCCGATATGATTAAGCATCTGTTTCTCATCTCATACTCGCTTTCGCAGCGCAAAGCAACGCTGACTTTTCGTTCTCTAAGGTTCCTTCGATTACTCCGTCTAACAGCCGGTTTAAAATACGCCCTACCTGCGGGCCTTGCGGCACGCCTGCTTCGCAGAGATCCCGCCCGCTGACGGCCAGCGTTTTCAGGCAGAAGCAATCGCCGTCCCGCAGCGCCGCTTCCGCGCAGACGCGAAGCGCTTCGTTCTTCGCTTCCGCCTCCGCCAGATATTTTTCATATTTTCCCGCCGCATCCGCATGTCTGACAGCCAACAGCTCAGAAAATCCTTCCTCGCCGAAGATCGAAAGGATGCGCCTGACGTCAGGCCGCTGGGGTTTTAATTTTATATCGTGATACTTTATAAGTTTTGTTATTTTTTCCATCGACTGATTGGAAAATTTCATGCGTTTCAATATGATCTGCGCCATCTCCGCCCCTTTCTGCGGATGTCCGACGAAGCGGCCTCTGCCCTGGTCATCCAATACGCAGACCACAGGTTTTGCAATGTCATGAAGCAGCATAGTCATGCGCAGATCAGAGACGGGAGGAACGTCGGAAAGCGCCGCTAACGTGTGATGCCAGACGTCTCGGTTGTGGTAAGGACTCCGCTGGTCGAAGTCGAACATCGCTTCAAGCTCCGGTATCAAAAATGCGAAAATCTCTCTATAATTATCGAGAACAGACGCAGCGTTTTTTCCGCAGATCAGCCGGGTAAATTCCTGGGTAATACGCTCCTGCGACACAGATTCCAATACGGAATACAGCTCTCTCACTGCGGCCTCTGTCTGCTTCGCCGGCGTGAGATCCCGCACCGCTAAAAAGCGAAGCGCTCTCAAAATACGAAGAGCATCCTCCGAAAAGCGTTCGTACGGATCGCCCACACAGCGCAAAATTCCTGCCCTCAAGTCTTCTTTTCCCCCGAAAGGGTCGATAAGGCCGCGTTTCGGCGAGTACGCAATCGCGTTCATAGTGAAATCGCGTCGGGCAAGATCCCGTCTTACATCTTCCACAAATTCCACCTGATCCGGATGTCTGCCGTCGGAATAAGAAGTCTCACTGCGAAAAGA
>CAZGBL010000031.1:0-6162 GCA_964523955.1 uncultured Oscillospiraceae bacterium
AATAGGTTTAATCAGAATATTAGCACCATTTACCTACAATGTCAATAAGTTTTATCTATAAATACGGTAACCCGTTTAAAAAAATTTTATATTATTTATTTCGCAATGAAAACGATTGACTTTTTTAAGCGGAGCAGAGTTCCTGACAAGCTTGCTTGTCAAGGACGACGCGAACGCCTGCAGCAAGCGCCAGGAGCTTTCGCTCCGCAGGCTCTCAGGCGAGCCGTCGCCTTTCTGCTCATCAAAAGCCTCGCTCGTCAGATCCCTGCTAAGACTGTTTTTTTTTCAGCATTTTTCTCATCCTGCATCGCAGTAATCTCAAAATATTTCCTGACCTCTGCGATATATGCTTCCCCTATTTCGCCTAAAATGCTGTGTTTTCGGACAATATAACCGATTTGCATACGGTCCTGTTCTTCCCCCTCATCATATTGAAACGGCACAGCAATATAATCGGTGCCGTTAAGCTCCTGGCATATGATTCCGGAACAGAGCGTATACCCGTTCAATCCCACCATCAGATTGAGCATCGTAGCTCGATCACAGACTTTGATCGTTCTCTGATAGTCATTTTCACTGAGTATTTCCTCCGCAAGATAGAACGATCCTTCTTCTCCCTGTTCAAATGACATGCATGGATAATCCTGCAGCTCATCGATGGTTATCGACTCCCGATCAGCCAGAGGATGATTTTTCCAAAGATATACATAGACATCACAATCGATCAGTCCGTGAAACTCCAGATCGTTTTCGTTTAGAATTTTACTGAGTATCTTCCGATTAAAATTGCTCAAAAATAGAATTCCGATCTCGCTCTTTGAAGTCGCCACGTCCCGTATCAAATCGTACGTCTTTGTCTCCCGGATAGCAAATTCATATTTCAGCGTGCCAAACTTTTTAACCATTTCGACGAATGCTTTAACTGCAAACGAATAGTGCTGAATGGATACGCCGAATTTTCGCTTTCTGCTGCCTTTCTCTCCATATTTATCCTGCAAAAGCTCATACTGCTGATAGACCTGTCGAGCATACATCAAAAATTCTCTGCCTTCGTTTGTGAGAGAAATCCCCTTACTCGTCCTTAAAAAGATCTGAATTCCCGCCTCTTGTTCCATTTCTTTCATAGCGCTGGTCAACGTCGGCTGTGATATATATAATTTTTTCGCAGCCTTATTCATCGAGCCCGACTCGGCAGTAATGAGAGCATAATAGATCTGCTGCAGTGTCATCCTTTGTCATCTCCCTTCACAATCCGACATTTTACAGGCTCCGATATCATTTGCGCCATCTGCTGAGGAACATTCGATAATCCTTCCAATTCCGGAGAAAGAGACCGCTGTCTTATACCTCCTTCCCGCCGCTTTCCGAAAATTCCCCGTCGTACAGCCCTTTGCTGAAATAACGATCGCCCCTGTCCGGTAAAACGATGACGAAATTTCCCTCAGCGCCAGAAGCAGCCAGCTTTTTTGCCGCTGCAAGCGCCGCACCTGACGAAGATCCCGCAAAAATACCTTCTCTCGACGCAAGATTCCGAGCTTCTGTAAATGCCTCGCCGTCTGTAACCTTTATCACCTGATCCACCAACGACATATCCATCGTATCCGCGATAAAATCGTTTCCGATACCTTCTATATCATAATCGGCATGTTCTCCGCCGCCGATCGTAGAACCAAAAGGATCCGCTAAAATTCCTTTGATCTCAGGATTCTTCTCTTTTAAAAACCGAACAATCCCTGAAAAAGTACCTCCGCTTCCCGCGCCCGCTATCAAATAATCGATCCTGCCATCCAAATCTCTGTAAATCTCTCTTCCGGTAGTCTCATAATGCGCCAATGGATTGCTCAGGTTTTTAAATTGTTCGAGAGCCACCGCGCCGTCGATGGAATCTCTTAGTTTCTCCGCTTTAGCCGCTGCTCCAAGCATCCCCTCTTCCCGAGGCGTATTGACGATCTCAGCTCCCAAAGCCCGCATCAAAATCTGTTTCTCCCGGGAAAACTTTTCAGGTACAACAAAGATAACGCGATATCCCTTCTTCAGCGCAGCAAAGGCGATGCCAAGGCCCGTGTTGCCCGCAGTTCCTTCTACGATCGTCCCGCCTGGTCTTAAAAGTCCCTTTTTTTCCGCATCCGCAATCATATACTGCCCGATCCTGTCTTTTACGCTTCCCGACGGATTCCACAGCTCCAGCTTTGCAAAAAAAGTGACTCCCGACGGAACATCGAAGTGACTGAGCTTTACCATAGGAGTATTTCCGACCAGTTCCTGCATAGATTCATAATAGTGCATAAATTTTCTTCCTTTCTCCGCAGATCATATATCGCTTTCCGCCCCATTTCCTATTATGAATATGTATTTAATAGGTATTTAATTATACCATATTCTAAACGAAAATCGCTGACAGTCAATGGCTTTTCAAAAAGTTTTAAAAAAAATATCTGCGGTGTAAATAGATATGACCCAATTTTTTTGAGAAGCAGGAGAGATGTGGAACAGCAGGTTTGTGTTTTGATTTCAGCATAGCTGGAAGCAAAATGCAAACCTTCGCCAAGGCCGTCAGGCCGCGGCCAGCTTTTCACACAGCAGATCGAGCGGCGATTTGTTTCCCGGCGTGCGCATTGGCTTCCGGTTGCTCCACTCCAGGTGCTTGCGCAGTTTCCTGGCACCGTCGGGAAAAGTTTTTCTGCGCGAAGCCAAAGCGATCATCCTTTTGCCAGAAAGAGCAGCCTCAGCCGCTCAGATTTAAAAAAGGAAGCTTTTATCTACATGAGTCCTTCCGGCGACGGCCAATCCTATGTAGATCGGCGCTATTATGCTCAGCATCAAAATGCCGGATATATGCCGCACATCGTCCAGATTTCCAACGATGTGGAAAGCATCCTTATGATGGTCGCCGCCGGACAGGGAATCTCTGTTCTTCCAGACTATGCTGCGAGAAAATTAGAGCATTTTGGAAACCTGGTGTTTATCCCGTTAAACGGCGATGACGAACAGGTGAAAATCATCACTGCACAAAACAAAAATAATAAAAACCCGGCGTTGGAAAACTTCTTAGAATGGCTTTCCGCGCACAGGTCTGAAATTTTTTCCTCTTGAAATTCATTCTGCTGAATACACTGAATATAGCAGACGGGGGCTGCGCCGCTGAAAAAACAGATGCATGACATCGTGTCATTTTTTTCATACACGAATTCTGCATCTGTGCTCAGCGCCGCAGCCACGACTCAGGCTCTGATCAAAAATCCAAAACAGGGCAGGCGTCTAAGGTCAAGTCATCATAATAACCGTCCCGGTACCTGTAATATGCCGCGCAGGCGATCATCGCGGCATTGTCCGTACATAAAACGGGATCCGGACGATAAAATTCGATTCCCCGTTTCTCGCATTCCTGCTGCATCATCGTCCGCAGCAAACTGTTTGCCGCTACGCCTCCTGCAAGAGCCAGCTTATCTCTGCCGAACTCCTCTGCCGCATGAACAGCTTTCTGGACGATGACTTCCATAACTGCCATCTGAAAACTGGCGGCGATATCCGCTGTACAGATTTCTTCCCCCCGCTGCTTCATGCCGTTGACGTGGTTTAATACGCCTGTTTTTAAACCGCTGAAGCTGAAATCGTAGCTTCCCTTTTCCAGCAATACGCGCTTAAACTCAAATGCGTGAGGATTTCCTTTTTTTGCGACAGCGTCGATTTTCGGGCCGCCGGGATATCCCAGCCCCAGAATACGGGCAACCTTGTCCATGGCCTCTCCCGCCGCGTCATCACGCGTCACTCCCAAAAGCCGGAGATCATTGTAGCCTCTCACATCGATAATATCCGTATTGCCCCCGGACACGACGACAGCGGTAAACGGCGGTTCCAGATCAGGAGCCGCTATGTAATTCGCGCTGATGTGGCCATGAAGATGATGGACGCCCGTCAGAGGAATATCCTTCGCAAAGGAAAGCGCCTTCGCCGCCGCCACCCCGATGATCAGAGCTCCTACCAGGCCGGGACCATGCGTCACGCCGATGAGGTCGATTTCTTCTTCTGAAACTCCCGCCTGTTCCAACGCCTGTGATATGACAGCGCTGATATTATTCAGATGCTGTCTCGACGCGATCTCCGGAACGACGCCGCCATACAGCGTGTGAATATCGATCTGAGACGATATGATATTTGAATATACTTCTCTTCCGTCGGCAACTACAGCAGCGGCTGTCTCATCGCAGCTGCTCTCGATGCCGAGAGTGAGAAATCTGCCGTTCTTCATTTCTGCTTCTCCATGTCACTTCTCTATTACTTTCAATTTTTAAGGAAGACAGGGCGTCATACCACCTGTCTTCCTCTTTCGTTCATCCTTTTTTTCCTGTACCACTCCTAAAAAACAACGTCACTGAAGCGTCTGCTGTGCCAGACCGCACTTCGCATCGCCTCTCTGATACATACAGCTGTCACAGCTGCTGTAGTTTCCCATATTTATGGTACGGACGCTTCCTCTGGGCGAGTAATTTTTACAATGACAGGAAACATCATAGTCTCCGAAACCGGACGCTCTGACATTATTTTCACGATCTTCAAAACGAGTATCTGTCATCATCGTGATTCACCTCCTGTAGGGAGTATTACAGGAAATGTAAATAATATTCCGCATTTTTCCAAATTACCGCAGCCTCCCCTGCAGGTCTTTCGCCCCGCAGATCGCTTCTGCCTTTTATCGCTGAGGGCGGTATACAGCCATGGAACCATCCCTGTGGCTTTAGCCGATTTTTACTCGTCCTTCTCATCGCTGCTCCAATTCATCAGAAGCGCATTTTCCCCGGTTTCCGCATAATAGCCTTCTCTCTTTCCCGTCACTCGAAATCCGTGATTCTTATACAATGCGATAGCAGAGCGATTAGCTTCCCGCACTTCCAGATATAAAGACGCTGCGCCGCGATATCTGCTTTCTTCCATGAGCGCCGTCATCATATGATCTGCAATACCTCTGCCCCGATACAGCGGATGAACTGCCACGCGGTTGATCTCGCCTTCATCTGAGACAAAAGCCGCTCCTGCAAATCCGACGATTTCACCTTTACTGTTTTCCGCTGCTATGTATACAGCATTTTTTCCGCCGTCCAGTTCGCCGTTAAACGCGGCTTCATTCCACTCGTTTCTGAAGCACAGACGATCCAGTCCTGCAAAGGCAGATCCGTCCTGCAGCTTCGCTTTCCGATATGTGATCGTTTCATCGGCCGGAGGCATTTCAAAAACGATCTCTTCTTTCCTTTCGTCCTTTTTTTTCTTACCCAGTTCCTTAGCTTCTAATTTACGTTCCGCCTCTGATTTTCTCAGATAAACGGGTTCAATAGCGTCATACGTTACCGTCAGTCCTTCTTCTGCCATGCGACGCGCCATTTGAGCGACAGCCGCTGCTCTGACAGAATCGAACTCCCGCTGATCCAGAAAGGTTACTTTGACATTGGATTTCTCCGCTCGATGGACTGCTTTATCGATTTCTTCCAAATATTTTTCCGCTGCGTCCCCGCAAAACACCACGTTCTCAACGCTATCGCTCCGCACTGCTTCAGAGACGGCCGCCTGTATGAACTCCTCCGCAGGCCATACATCTTCCGCTTTCCATCTTTCCGGCGCCGCAGGCTGAGTTTTTTCCTCCCATATTGAAGAAAAAGCGCCTGCAAATACCTGCCCGTGCCGGGCATCTATCATAGGGCATACCATGGTTCGAGGTTTTGGAATCGCATAAGAAAAGGCCGCCAGTGAAGAAATGGCGATCATCGGCAGATCCCACGCCTGAGCCAGCGTCTTGGCGGTAGCCAGACCGATTCTGATGCCGGTAAATGATCCGGGACCTACGACTGCTGCAATATGGGTAATTTCGGTTTTCAAAACACCCGCCTTTTTGATCACTCGTTCCACCATAGGAATCAGCATCTGCAGATGGCTCATGGTATCAGAAGACAGTTCTGCAAATAATTCTTTTCTTTCATTAAAAATGGTGACAGACGCCGAGGCGCCCGTCGTATCGATCGTTAAAATAATCATATGATCTTCCTGCTGTCTCGTTCTCTCTTCCGCTCTACGGGCCAGCGTAAAGCGGCCGTTTTCTGTTCACGTCATTGCCGCATCATTGCCGCCTGACTTCTATTCTTTCATCTCTATATCGTAAAGCCGCTCCTGAGC
>CAZGBL010000031.1:6262-15541 GCA_964523955.1 uncultured Oscillospiraceae bacterium
CATTGCCGCCTGACTTCTATTCTTTCATCTCTATATCGTAAAGCCGCTCCTGAGCGTTTTCTCCATAGGAGATAGAAATGAGACGGCTCCCCGAAGGGATTTCATCAAAGATGAGATCCGCCCACTCGATGACGCAGACTCCTTCACCGAAAAAATACTCCTGTGCGCCGATTTCAAACAATTCCTCTGAGCTTCCCAACCGGTATACATCGAAATGATAGAGCGGAAGTCTGCCGGAACGGTATTCTTTGACGATATTAAATGTCGGGCTGATGATATTCTCCCTGATTCCCAGTCCTTCGGCAATGGCCTTTGTAAGAGCTGTTTTCCCTGTTCCAAGATCTCCTATCAGGCAGACGATGTCTCCAGGCATGAGCTGATTGGCCAAAGAAAGACCGAAGCGCCGAGTCTCGTCTTCATTCTTTATCTTTAAGAGCATATTTCCTCCGCGTCAGTCATCAGACGAAAATTTCGTCTGACATGCTGTATTGCAATATTCGCTGCTTTTTTGCTGCTTTTTTCTAATCCGCTTCCACAGCCAGCCGATAAATAGCATCTGCATAAATCTGTGACGTCAAAATCAGACGGTCGATGCTGATGCATTCATCCGCCTCATGCATAATGTCCGGATCTCCCGGATAAAGCGCTCCGAAAGCGATGGCATTCTCCATCTCCCGGGCATAGGTTCCTCCGCCGATGACAAGAGGCTGAGATTCTTCATCCCCGGTGTGCTCCCGATATACCGACAGCAGTGTCTGTACCAATTCGCTGTCCGTCGGATAATAGAGCGGCGGCTTATACATCGTTTTGACGATACCCATCTCATATTTTTCCAGAACGGGATCGATAGCCTGATAAACATCCTCATCGCAGAAACTGATCGGGCATCTGATATTTACAGTAATGGAAACCGCTTCCTGTTCCATCATAATTTTTCCCGTATTCCAGATCAGCTTGCCGGAAATTTCATCTTCCAGGCAGCACCCTATGGAAGTCCCATCGTTTTCAAATCCGATGTGATCGTTATAAAACGAGATGAAGTCATTGATTCCCGCACAGTTAAATTCGATCTTTCCCAGGAATTTCATGAGAATAGAAACAGCATTGACACCGTTCCACGGCATAGCGCCGTGAGCCGATTTTCCCATGCAGGTGATCTCCAGACTTTTTCCCCGGCCCTTAACCGTGACGGCGTAACCCGTCTGCTGGACAAAGGTCTCCGCCAGACTCCGGATTTCATCATATCCTTTTTCGCTCATAAGGACCGCAGAAGCGGTATCCGGCACCATATTCGCAGCGTTTCCGCCCCACAGACGCTTCAGCGAGACGCCGCCCTGCTCCGGCTTTCCCACCTTTTTCGCCAGGTCGAATACCATGATGCCCTTCTCACCATTGACCAGCGGAAAATCAGAGTCGGGGACGATAGCGAAATCAGGCGCTTTAACCTTTTGCATGTAATATTTCATTCCTGCGCTTTCCGTCTCTTCATCGAGTCCCAAAATCATACGAACTTTTTTCTTCGGCTCGGCGCCGCATTCCTTCAAAGCCTTCATCGCATAAAACGCGGCGATAGTAGGGCCTTTATCATCCAACGTCCCCCGGCCGTACATGACGCCGTCTTTCACTTCGCCTCCAAAAGGATCGCAGCTCCATCCGCTCCCTTCTGCCACTACGTCGAGATGACATAAAATACCCATAATTCCATCTTTTTCCGAAACTCCAAAATCGATATGGCCTCCGTAACCGTCCGCATCGAAAGTGGAAAAGCCTTCCCTCTCCGCCATAGACATCATGCAGGCGTACGCATCGGCCACGCCTCTTCCAAACGGAGCCCCTTCTTCCGGAATGCCTGAGACACTTCTGCGCCTTACCAGCGCATAGAGATCATGGATCATCTCTTCCCGATAAGATTCTATTTTTTTTAAAAAATCTGTTCTTTTCACGATACGCTTTACTCCTTCTGATCGGATATGTCTAAACAGCTCTGCCCTTCAGATACTCTTCCCCTATAAGTTCTGTCACATCTGATAGCGCTTGCTGCGCTCTGTCGAGGTGTCCGGACGTTGTCAACACCGGATTGGAGCTTAGATTTTCGTCCAGCGGTATAATCGAGTATTTCAGCGGGCTGCCGTAGCGATCTACCCATGTTGGAATGACTCTGACCGTCTCTGCCACGACCTGTCCGGTGCTCTTCATGATCTGAAGATCTACTTGAGCCAGCATGCCCTGCTCCGTATATCGATTCTGATTTAAAGTTTCATATCTCTGATTGGAAATGAAATTTCCCATGGAATAAAACACGGAAACATTTCGATGATCTGCCGATCCCAAAACATCCACCTTCTGAAGAACGTGAGGATGGGATGCGAAAATGATATCAGCTCCCCGGTCTGCCAGTTCCTGAGCCATAAACGTCTGGTGCTGATCCGGCTCTCTCTGGTATTCATTCCCCCAGTGCATATAGCAGACGATAAGATCTGCGCCTTCTTCCTTTGCCGCTTTTATATCTTCTTCTATCTTTCCCAGATCTTCATCGATTTCATTATAGTTAAAAGAATTGATCAGCTCTGCTGCTTCTTTTGATACATAATTTCCGTTAATCGATACAGACTGGGCATTGATACCTGTCGTTTCATAAGTATAAGCGATGATTCCGATTTTCAAACCGTTTTTTTCCACTACAATCCATCTGTTCTCGCCGTCATATCGGCTTCCTGCCGTAGTCATCCCCTGATTTCTGAGAATTTCCAGCGTGCGCTGCATACCGTCAAAGCCGGTATCCATCATATGATTGTTGCTGGTGATACCTATATCGAAGCCCGCATCCATCATAGCATAAGCCAGCTCGTCCGGTGCGCAGAACAGCGGGTATCCCGACGGCGTTCCTCCGCTGAAGGTGGTCTCCACGTTGCATAAAGCCAGATCCGCATTCTCTATGTACGGTTTGACATACTCGTAATTGTCGGTAAAATCATACGTGCTTCCGCCGCCGGCATTCAGAGCCGCCTGAATATTAGCAGAATGCGCCATAATATCTCCCACGCAAAGGATGCTCAAAGAAACAGGCTCCTCCGACTTCTTTGAAAAACCGCCGCCCTCCTCTGCAGAGCTTCCCTCCGAACTGCCGCAGGCCGCAAGAGATGCGATCAGAACCAGCGCCAGCGCGGCGATCAAGATCCTTTTTAATTTTCTCTGATTTAACTGCATATATTTCCCTTTTCCCTTCTGCTTCTAAAAAAAACCTGATTTTTTTGTCGAAAAACGAACAAACAGGGGCTGCCTGTCACTCAAGCGCCCCTGCAGTTTTCTATCTACTCATTCCGGCTTTTCACGAATCGTGACAAAGCTGTTCTCCAATTCCGGAATTCTGAATTCTGAACTTCAATCATCCGCTGCAAAAAGCCGCGTGATGCTTTCCGGATCAAACAGCGCTTTTTCCGGTTATACAGCCTCAATACCTGCAACTTCAGGAACAGCTTCTTTAACGATTCTTTCGACGATCGTCTGAAGCGTCAGCTGCGCGCCCGGACAACCGTGGCAAGCGCCCTTTAAACGTACCTTTACGACATTTTCCGGTGTGAGTTCCACGAATTCGATATCGCCACCGTCTCTTTTCAGGAACGGCTTGATCTCTTCAATGCTCTGTTTTACTAATTCTTCCATGTTTTTACTCCTTTTAGCGTGTTTGTTCGCAGTAACATCCTGTATCTTATATTCTAAATTAAATATATCTTAACAGCAAGACAGATTATCCTGCAATATAAGATTTTATCCTCGCCAGCGTACGCTCTTCTCCGAGAATCTGCTGGATCTCCCAAACGTCAGGCGACTGCGTTCTGCCGGTGATCGCCAGACGGATCACCGTGCTGACGTCCCCTACGTGCCCCTTGTACTGATCCGGATTTTTCTTGTAATCCTTCGGCCTGGCAGCATATCCCAGCTCACTGCCCAGCGTCCGGATCTTTTCAAACCACGCGGACTGGCCGTCGCTGTGATCGTACGTTTCCAGATATGCCTTTATGATGGCTTCCGCATCTTCCTTTGACACATTTTCAGGGATACTGCCTTCGATTTCAAAATAGTCATCGAAGAAATATTTAATAAATTCAAAGATTTGTTCCCCATAGATCAAATCCTTTCTCGGCTTGTTTCCGGTCCGCCCCAGGTCTAAAATTTTAGCGATATAATCCTCGTGGCCTTCCAGCAATGGCAGAACTTCCGGACGAAACTCGGCCGCCCATCCCTTCATAAACTCTACCAGCTCAGCGGCAGGCACTCTGACGAGAACATCCTTGCAGACGTCGCTCAGCTTATTAAGATCGAACAAGGCTCCGGAATTGCTCATCTTTTCCGCGGAAAATTTGAAAGAATCCAGCGGCGCATCCGGATTGGCGAGCCTCCACTCCTCGAAATTGGAATTGAGAATCGTCATAAGATATTCTCTGACTGCAGGCGGATAATATCCGTCTTTTCGATAGAAATCCAAAGAAAGCTCCGGATCTTTTCTCTTTGAAAGTTTCCTTTTCGTTCCTTCCTCTCCGATCTTCATCAGGTGAGCCGTATGACAGTAAATCGGCATCTGCCAGCCCAACAGCCCGAATAATTCCACATGGATCGGAAGAGATGAGAGCCATTCTTCCCCTCGGACCACATGCGTCGTCCTCATAAAATGATCGTCTACGACATGTGCAAAATGGTAGGTCGGAATGCCTGTAGCTTTCAAAATGACGATATCCATGTTATTCGCCGGCATACTGATTTCACCGCGGATGGCGTCATCGACTGTGATCGTATCCATTTCCTCTGCAGGAACATCTGTCTTCCCCGACGATTTCAGACGGACGACATACGGCTGTCCTTCCCTTATCCTTTCTTCGATTTCCTCATAAGAAAGATTTCTGCTGACCGCCCACTTTCCGTAAATGCCCGGATTGAGCTTCTCCGCTTCCTGCTTCGAGCGAATTTCCGCCAGCTCCTCCTCGGTCATAAAACACGGATAGGCCTGTCCCCTCTGTACCAGCTGTTTTACGAAAGTCTGATACAGCTCTGCTCTTTCACTCTGATGATACGGACCGTAATCGCCTTTATCGCCGTCGATGGACGCACCTTCATCAAAACCGATTCGGAAATAATCCAAAACGTTGACGATGGTCTCCACTGCGCCTTCCACGTATCGTTTATCATCCGTATCCTCAATTCTCAGGAAAAACGTACCGCCGCTCTGATGCGCCAGCCTTTCATTGACGAAAGCGCTGTAAAGATTTCCCAGATGTATGAAGCCTGTGGGACTTGGCGCCAGTCTCGTCACTCTTGCGCCGTCTGCAAGAGCTCTCGGCGGATAAATTTTCTCATAATCCTCCGGTGTTTTCGTGATATGCGGAAAAAGAAGCTCCGCCAGTTTATTGTAGTCCATAATACTCTCCGTTCTACCGCTGGCTCTGTGTGCGGTATATTTATGCGGTACAAGCGTTATCTATATCCTCATACCGATTCCTTTCATTTAAAGCGGAGCAGCGCTCCTGACAAGCTTGCTTGTCAAGGACGATGCGAACGCTTGCAGCAAGCGCCAGGAGCTTTAGCTCAGCCGGGTTTCGGCGGGGGATTACTACCCAACCGCCGAAAGTCGGAAATGGAACCCGCCGCTTACAGAAGCGGGGGACATCTGGCGCTTGTTATATTTGATTTTATTCCCTATCTCGTCCATATATTTTTAAAATCTCATCGGAATAACTGCCATCTGCTTTATAAACATAAAGCGGTTCGAGAAATTTCAGTTCTTTTCCTCCATTTTTTCTGCATTCCATGAGCATGAGATTCGGTTTTTCTCCGATATGGGGACTGATCAGCTGCACGTATTTCGGTTCCAATCGATTCTGCCTGCAGAGAACCGAAATATCCACGATTCGAGCCGGTCGGTGGATCATATAAAAATAACCTCGATCCGCAAGCAGCCATGCCGCTTTTTCGATAAAATCCGAAAGCTTAGCCGTCGTTTCATGCCGCGCTGCTTTCATAGGGTCGTCCGCATTCTCGATCCCCGTCCCCGCCGCCATGTAGGGCGGATTTGTCACGACGCAATCGAAGCTTCCCGGCGAAAAACGACCTGTCAGCTTCATAATATCCATGTTTTCTACGAAAACGCGGTTCAGAAGACCGTTCAGCTCTATATTTCGGCGCGCCAGACTGCAGGCTCTTTCCTGCATTTCTACACCGATCAGCCGTTCAGCGTTTCCCATTCGGCTCATGAGCACGGGAATAATACCGTTGTTAGTTCCCAGATCGATCACCTTTTTATGCTGTGAACGCGACGCAAAAGATGCTAAAAGAACAGCGTCGATTCCATAACAGAACATCTCCGTATCCTGAATCAGCTTCAGCCCTCTGAAGCCGATCTCATCGATTCGTTCCGGCATATCAGTTTCCCAGAAGACTCTTAACCTCTTCCGGCAGAACGGAAAGATCATCGTCATCATGCTTTTTGCTGTTCTTCTTTTTTCTGGTCCCTCGAATTTCCGATTTTTTATAGACGCTCACATCGGGACTGAGTTTATCCTCTCCCGGAGGCGTATTCTTGTCCGGCTCCATGAGAAGCCGCACCTTCACCTGTTCCCGCAGCACATTCGTCTCTACGACGATACCTGCGCCGTCCGGCGTTTTGACGCGATCTCCTACGTCCGGCAGACCTGCTTTCAACGCGCAGTAAGCCTCATTCTCGTATTTTAAGCAGCACATCAGCCTGCCGCAGATGCCTGAAATCTTTGCCGGATTCAAAGAGAGTCCCTGTGTCTTTGCCATCTTGATGGACACCGGATCAAAGTCAGGAAGCCATGTGTGACAACACAGACCCCTGCCGCAGGTGCCGATGCCGCCCAGCATTTTCGCTTCATCTCTTACGCCGATCTGACGCAGTTCGATTCTCATTTTAAATACGCTGGCGAGGTCTTTTACAAGTTCACGAAAATCCACGCGGCCGTCTGCTGTAAAATAGAAGATGATCTTCGCATTGTCGAAGGTATATTCCACATCGATCAGTTTCATATCCAAGCCGCGGCCGTCGATTTTTTTCTGACAGATCTCCAGTGCACTCTGCTTTTTTTCCAAATTTTCTATATGTCTTTCGGTATCCTGCTCATCCGCTACACGGATCACTTTTTTTAACGGCTGGATTACCGTTTTTTTATCTACTTCTGTGATGGGAGAAGCGACTTCGCCATACTCCAGTCCCCGGGCGGTCTCTACGATTACGCAGTCCCCCAGGTTAAGTTCCATTTCATCCGGATCAAAATAGTAAATTTTTCCTGCGGATTTAAAACGAACTCCTACAACGGTGACCATCTTGTCATCGTCTCTTTCTCTATCCTTTCCGATATCCTCCGTTTGTCTGTTCATTTTACCTTTATCTTTCCCTGTATATCAAATATCATATATTTCAATGCGTGGCCCGGGCTGACGCCGAATGAAAGATCCTGCTGAGCCGCTTCTGTACAGCCGGCTGCCGCAATCATCTGTTCCGTCGAAAATGCTCTGGCACACTCTTCTATGGTCTTTCGATCCGCCTTATTTATGATGAGAAGACCCTCTCTATCATAAGATGAGATAAAAATATCCCGAAACAGCAGCTCTGCCGTCTCTATAAACTGTTTTGCCAGTTCCCTCGATGCGGTAAAATATGAAATGTCATCCGCCATGGAATAAAATGGCTTTCCCTTCAAAATACGAAGCGCAAAGCGAATCGCCCGATTTCTGTCTTCTTCCGGCAAGAACTCTTCCATATTCGACCTGCGATTATCCAGACGGAAACGGATGCATCTCGAACGCACTGTCTCGGCCAAAAGCTCTGGATTTTCTGCAAGAAGTATGATTTTAATGCCGGAAGGCGGTTCCTCCAACGTTTTCAGCAGACGATTCTGCGCCCGAAGCGTCATTCGATCCGCATTCTGTATGATCAAAAACATCGGTCTGCCGGTATACGATTTTTTCATGGCTGCAGAAATTAACAGTTCAATATCTTTATCTTTAACAGAACCGTCTGTTCCGATCACAGTGACATCTTCGCTGTTTCCCGCTTCAAATTTTCTGCAGGCGGCGCACATACCGCAGGAATCTCCATCCTGGCGCCGGCACAGCGCTGCCTTGACAAAATCGTCTGCCAGTCTTCTCGTATCTTTAGAGCTGCCTTCAAACAGACATCCATGAAACAGATTCCCTCCGCAGATCATCTGTTTCAGCCGCCCGATGAGATTCTCATTTTTCTGCCAGTCTGAAAATGACATATCTTAATTATCTACTCCTGTTATTTCCGAGCCCCGCCAGCTGCAAATTTCGGATCTCCGCATCTTACGACGGAGCGGCGAGAAAGGTCTGCCTCCGAATCTGCAATCGCTTTCGGCGGCTTTCTCATTTTCTTATCAAACCGTCCACGAAAAAGCGAATTTCGTCTGCAATTTCCTCCACAGTCCGTTCTCCATCGATGACGCGAATGCGTTCCGGCTCTGCCTGCGCAAGCTTCAGATAGCCCTCCAGCACTTTTCTATGAAATTCCAACTTTTGAGCATCCATGCGATCCTCCTGGGACGCATCCCGCCTGCTTCTCATATTGGCCGGATCGATCCTCAGCAAAAAAGTGATGTCCGGTTTTAAGCCTCGTGTCGCTGGCTCGTTTATATTTTTTACGACATCTCCAAGATTTCTTCCAAATCCCTGATACGCGATGCTGGAATCCGTAAAGCGATCGCTGATGACGACACATCCTCTTTCCAGCGCCGGAAGAATGATCTCTCCTACGTGCTGTGCTCTGGAAGCGGCATAGAGCAGAGCTTCTGTCACCGGCAGCATCTCGGAATGTTCCTTGTCAAGTATGATATTACGTATCTTTTCACTGATCGGCGTGCCTCCCGGCTCCCGCGTCACGATGCAGCCGATGCCTGCCTCTTCCAAATACCTGCGCAGAATTTGAATCTGCGTCGTTTTGCCCGAAGCATCCGGTCCTTCAAAAGTTATAAATATGCCGTTCATTTTTTGTTGTCTTTATCCTTATCTTTCAGAATTTCATCTACAACAGAGTTCATCATGATAGCGCCGACATATATGAGAGGTATGACGAGAGCTGCAATCAGCAGTACTTTGAATACGATCATGCTGACCTCCTTCTTTTGGATATATCAAGGTTTGCTCCGAAAGAAAAATCGGCGGCGTACCTTAATATATAACAAGCGCCAGATGTCCCCCGCTTCTGTAAGCGGCGGGTTCCATCTCCGACTTTCGGCGGTTGGGTAATAA
>CAZGBL010000032.1:0-3361 GCA_964523955.1 uncultured Oscillospiraceae bacterium
CGGCGGGACGAAGCGGCAGGAACGAAACAGGAAGGTGTATATTTTGTTCGACATAAAGGAAAATCTGAAAAAACTGCCGGACAAGCCCGGCGTTTATCTTCATAAGGATAAACTGGGGCACGTCATCTATGTAGGAAAGGCGGTTTCTCTGAAAAACAGGGTGCGCCAATATTTTCAATCTCAGACGAATATGGCTCCGAAGGTTCGCGCTATGGTTGCGAACATCGAAGAATTTGAGTATATTACCACGGATTCGGAGATGGAAGCCCTCATTTTGGAATGCAATCTCATCAAGAAATACATGCCGAAGTATAATGTTCTTCTGCGGGATGATAAGACATATCCATATATTAAAGTTACGGTAAAGGAAGATTTTCCAAGGATCTTAAAGACACGCCGGGTGGTGGAAGACGGTTCTCGTTATTTCGGTCCATACAGCGATGTGGGGGCGGTCAACGAGATTATCGATCTCCTGAATAATATCTACACGCTGAAGCGATGTTCTGCACGTTCCTTTCCGGATCATTTCCGGCCATGTCTCAATTATCATATCGAACAGTGCAGAGGCGTCTGCGCGGGATTGATATCGAAGGAAGAATACGCAGAGCAGATTCAGAAAGTTCTGTCGTTTTTGAAAGGTCAGAATAAAGAATTGCTGGAGGATCTGACCGAGCGTATGATGAAAGAGTCGGAAGCGCTCAATTATGAAAGAGCCGCAGAATATCGGGATAAAATCAATGCGATAAAGGCTGTCAGCGAGAAGCAGAAGGTGGTTCTCGGCTCGGCGAACGACATGGATTTGATCTTATCTGCCAAAGGAAACGAAGGCGTTTATATCGTCATATTTTATGTCCGGGGCGGTAAGCTCAGCGGACGGGAAAGCTATACGATGGAATCCGAATTGGGCGAAGACAGGAAAGAAATCGTGTCGTCTTTTATAAAGCAATATTACAGGGACGATATGCTCATTCCAAAAGAAATCGCTGTAGAAGAAGAACCTGAGGATGCGGCCTTGCTGACGGAATGGCTGACGGAACTGCGGGGCGCACAGGTGCGCCTGTTCATACCTCAGAAGGGCGATAAGCGCGCGTTGATGGAAATGGCGCGCCGCGACGTCATCGAAATGATGAAAGTGCTGGATCAGAGGGCAGTCTCCAACCGAGAACGAACCGGCGCTGTGGCGGCAGAACTGGAAAAGCTTTTCGGAACTCTTGTGTCGATGGAGGAGGCGCGCAGAGCAGAGGATTTATCCCCCGAGGCTGCGGCTGAGGAGCAAAGCGCATACCGCGCGGGGAATGTGGAATCTCGTATATCACAGGAATTAACGGCTCACAGTCCGCGGACATGGCGCATCGAATCCTATGATATTTCCAACACCAGCGGCGTGGATTCCGTGGGAGCGATGGTGGTATTTGAAAACGGGCGGCCTGACCGCAAATCCTATCGGAAATTTAAGATTCGTACAGTGGACGGTCCAGACGACTACAGCAGTATTCAGGAAGTGATCTATCGAAGATTTAAGCGGGCGCAGGAGGGCGCGCCGGGTTTTGAAAGGCGTCCGGATCTTCTGCTCATCGACGGCGGCAAAGGCCATGTGAACGCGGTGAAGGAAGTGCTGTCCGCTATGGGAGAGCATATTGTGACTGCAGGTATGGTTAAGGATGACAGGCATAGGACGCGCGGTCTGATCATCGATGGAGAAGAACTGGATTTGAAGAAGAATCCTGTTTTATACCGTTATGTCACGTCGATTCAGGATGAGGTTCACAGATTTGCCATAGAATACCATCATGGGCTGCGAAATAAGACGATGCAGCGGTCCGTATTGGATGATATTCCGGGAATCGGCCGACAGCGCAAGAAGGCGCTTCTGGCCGCTTTCGGCAGTGTGGACCGCATCCGAAAAGCCAGCGCTGATGAATTGGCTGAGGTGGACGGAATGAACCGAAAAAGCGCGGAGGAGGTACGGAGCTTTTTTGAAAGAAAGGATCGGCTTTTAGGGCAGGAAAAAGAACGCTTTTTTGGACAGGAACAGAAAAAATGAGGGAGCGAATATCGCTGTTACCGGCCGTAATGTGCAGAAGCTGAAAGATGCGAAAGAAGTAGCTGGAAGCGAAATACGGCGTGAAGGTTCTTCCGATTCAGGCGGACATCAACAAGGAAGCAGACGTTCTTCAGACAGCGAAGGACGCGGTGGAACAGGTCGTCTCCGCGTTCGGCGGCATCCGGGTGCGATCAACAACGCTCAGGCGTCCGCTTCCGGCGTTCCGCTGAAGGATCACACGATGGAAAACTTCGATCTGGCAATTGATTCCGGATTTTAAGTTTATGTCCGGCGAAACACTGACGCTGAAAGTCGTTATGGGACTGCGTCCATAAAAAACGCCCACAGGCGGCGGTCTTGAAGTGAAATCCCTTTCTACGGATGGGAGGGACGGCCGTCTGAAATAAAAATAGAGTGCTCTGGCAGAAACGTGTCAGAGCACTTTTTGAGTTTTTGTGTTTATTTGCGATATTATTTTGTACGGAATTTTTTTATTCTTCTTCGAGTGATATTTTATTCTTCTTCGAGTGATAAGAGTTCAAATTCGGCAGCAACTCTCTCAAACAGAGCGTCATCCTCGATATCGATGAGATCGAATTCCTCATCGTCGATTTCTTTGTATTCGTAGATGTAGACATCATCTGTTCCATCCTGCGGAAGGAGCGCGATGTATTCTTTTTCTTCAAAATCGAATACGCCTAAGATTTCACATTCAATATCGTCGCCGTCGTCAAACTGGAGAGTGATATATTCTGCGTCGTCATCGAGTGTTTCGTTATCGAGAATCCTATCGTCGGCCATGGTTATTCTCCTTTCTTGCTTTTCATGAATCTATGCCCGATTGAGTTCATTATAGCATTCCAAAAAAGACTAGGCAATTGATTTGTTTCAAAATTATACGTCTTCTGCTATAATTCAATAGAGAGTTTTTATGCCGGCGGGAAAGCGGCATTGAACAGGGGCGGGCGCGCATTGAACAGGATATTTGAAAGTGTGCGAAGAGCCTGAGAAGTTTAACGGCATTTCCCCCGTATTTCTGTGTACAGGCGCGGCGGACGGCGTCTGCCTGCTGTTCTGTCTGTGAGTTTCGCTTATCGGGGATGGTTCGGACGCTGACACAGATAGAAATATCTGGAGTCTGATGGCGATATATGGAAAGGAATTTAGCGATCATGAAGAAGAAAAAAATGAAAGTGGCGAGCGCTGTTTTGGCGGCGGCGCTGGGTTTCACCGCGGCTCTTCCTGCGGCGGCGTTCGGCGCCGAGAATAGCAGCGCCGAAGATACGGCGGGAGGCGGTTCCGAGACGAAGATAAAGC
>CAZGBL010000032.1:3461-12099 GCA_964523955.1 uncultured Oscillospiraceae bacterium
GAGAATAGCAGCGCCGAAGATACGGCGGGAGGCGGTTCCGAGACGAAGATAAAGCATGTTAAATATTTGAACGGATTTGAGGACGGAACGATTCGCCCGTCGCAGCAGCTGACGAGAGCACAGGCAGCGCAGATGATTTACAGTGTATCCGGAGGCGCTCAAGGGAAGGCGGAGGATCTCCGTTCTCAAAATTGCGCAAAATTCAGCGATGTTTCGGAGAATGCCTGGTATTATTCTCCCGTCACCGTACTGGCGGCTGAGGGCGTTTTTAAAGGATATGAAGACGGAACCTTCCGTCCGGACAAAAAAATTACGAGAGCGGAATTTGCGGCCATTCTTTCAGCATATTATGATATGAGGCGGGCGGATATCCTGTCGGACGGATCGAGCGCGGCAGATACCGCAGATCGGATCGATGACACAGCGGCTGCGGATGCTGACAGCGTGAGTAATGCTGATCATGCGGACGATAACAATACGAAAAACGCGCAGAACATAAATTCAGACTTTGCGGGCGTTTCCTCTTTTACGGATGTCTCCTCGGACAGCTGGTATTTCGACGCGGTGGAGTCAGCGGCGAAAAACGGATGGATTACAGGCTATGACGGCGGAAAGTTTCAGCCGCTTTCCGACACGACCAGAGCGGAAGCTGTGACGATGATCAATCGTATGCTCGGCAGGAAAGCGGATCGTTTTACGATGAATATAGCGTCGGATCTTCGTGTAATGCCGGATGTGACCAGCTCTCACTGGGCGTATTATGAGCTGGCGGAGGCTCTGACGGAACATATCTGTACCGTATCGGAGCAGGGCGAAACATGGATTTCCCATGAGCCGGGCACGGTAGAGCTTTCTCAGGGATGGCATAATATCGACGGTGAACTGTTTCATGTGAACGACAGCGGCCTTTTCGATTACAAGACGTCGGTGGACGGACTGCAGCTGGACGTTCACGGAAGATATACGACGGGCGACGCAGAGCTTGACGCGATGCTGACCGAGGCGGCGAAGGAAGCTCTGAACAGCGGCATGACACAGGAGCAGAGGCTCAGGGCAATGTATGATTATGCGAAAGAGACATTTTCTTACCGAGGCGCTCAGAACGTAGAGACGGGAAGCAATGGATGGGAACAGGATATCGCGAAGACCATGCTGTCGACGAAAAAGGGAAACTGTTACTCCTGGGCGGCGGCCTTTACTTATCTGGCCCGCAAGGTGGGTTATCCGGCGGAAGCCATCGCGGGAGAAAGCATTTCTGCAAAGGGAAATCAATCGGTTCACGCGTGGACGGAGATTACGATCAACGGCGTAACGTATACGTTCGATCCTGAAATTGAAGCGGTATACGCGGAGAATTACGGAGAAAATTACGACCTCTACAAGAAAACGTACGGTACGACGCCGATTACCTATATCAAACCTGAAATTCAAGATCCGGATATTGGAAACGGAGAAGAGGATAAGGTGGACGAAAAGCTGGAAGAGATCCTGGCTATGGTATATGAGAACGTTGAATCTCCGGCAACGATGCAGGCACCGTTGACCTCACAAAATGAAAAATATTTCCTCGGCGTGGAAGGATTGGATTACAGAGCGGGCGTCGGCAGTGACGCGATGATAAACGCCATACCTCATTCGGTCGTACTGATCGAGATGAATCGCGGCGCGGATATCGAAGCGGCCAAACAGAGCATAAAAGAAAATGCAGATGGAAGAAAATGGATCTGCGTCGGCGTAGAAGATGACGATATCAGAGTAGAAAATGTAGGAAATTACATATTGCTCGTCATGTCGGAAGACTCAGAAAAATACATTGAGAATTTCCTGAAAAACGCGGATAATATAGGGGCTGCGTGATTTGCGGACGAAGCTGCCGCCTCTGTTTTTTGCGCTGGCAGGGCAGGGACGAAATGCCGTCCCTGCTTTTACAATGACAGGGCAGGCAAGCTGTATTGTATCTGCTGCCATGAGAAAATTCCGACGTTAAGCGGATCGGCGGCTCTAAGCGGAGACGCTGATGCAGGAGGGCAGTGCGCGTGGAGAAAACTCCGCCGTGAAATATATGGAAAGCTGGAAATAAGCCTATGATAATAAATGAAGATATAACGACATTACTTTCCGGACGCGTCAACGACAGCGTAACGGCTGCGGTCATAACAGAATTCGCTCAGTTTTGCCGGATTCCCCATGGCTCAGGCAATGAAAAACAGATAATAGAGTATTTATTCCAACGTCTGTTGTCTTACGGTCTATGTCCCGATATCGATGCGTGGGGAAATCTCATCTGCGATATCCCCGCCTCAGAAGGATGCGAAGACAGTCCTCTGACGGCGCTTCAAGGGCATGTAGACATGGTCTGTGCCGTGAAGGATGGCTCTTATTCGCCTGAAACCGATCCTATTATGTGGAAGCTGACAGATGACGCCGAGAGCGGTCGGCTGATCATGTGTACTGACGGAAGATCTTCTCTGGGAGCAGATTGCGGTCTGGGAAATGCTGTGCTGATGTGGGCCGTCTTTACGGGCGGCTGTCAGCATGGGCCGCTGCGCCTCATTTTTACCGTGGAAGAAGAATGGGGGCTGGCAGGGGCGAAGAAAATGGACGCATCGGTATTTGACGATGTATCTTACGTGATCAATGTGGACGGTTTTCACTGGGGAAGGCTGATCGCGGGAAGCGCAGGAGGAAGCAGGGAGACGTACACATTGGATGCGCAGATCTGCTTGTTTTCAGAAGATGTTCTTTCTTGCCAGGAATGTCTTGCATTTGAAATCTGTCTGTCAGACTTTCACGGAGGACATTCCGGTTATGATATCGATAAAGGGCGAGCTAATGCGATCAAATTGCTCAATGGACTTTTGACCGAGATGGAGTCGTCGGGTATGGAATATCGTCTGGCTTTGTATGACGGCGGAATCGGCCACAATGTCATTCCCGGAGAAGCAGCTGTAGTTTTGATCCTAAAAAAAAGCGAACGCCTGAAATTTCAGAAGTTTCTCGGCCGCCTGATGAATCGGATCGTCAAGGCTTATGCGATAACTGATCCCGACGGAGTACTGCGTTACCATGAGACGGCTCTTCCTGCATATGTGCTGGCGCCGGAAGCATGCCGCAGGCTGACCGGTTTTATCGACGAAATAGAAGATGGCGTATTTTCTCTTATGGAAGAGCTGGACGGCGTGGTGGATACCTCATCCAATCTGGGCGTGGTGCGGTTTCATGCAGAAGATTCGCTGCGGCACCTCCAGGCCGAAGCTCCGGAAGAAGAAATGGATCAAAGCAGAAATCAAAAGGATGAGAACGAGGACGGCTTGATTTTCAACAGGAAAGAAAAGGAAAAACAGGTGCCGATACATGTCATGTCGTTCGTGAGAAGTATGACGCCGTCTTATCATGACGACGTGATCGCCGCGCATCGCCGCGCCGCACAGAAGTACGGCTTTCTGGAGGAAATCGATGAGTATCGAACCTGGCGGTTTGACAGTTCAAATCCTCTTCTCAGGATGGCGGCAGATGCTTATCGAAGAATCACAGGCTGTGAGCCCGAAATTACGGCGGTTCACGTAGGATTAGAGCCATCGGCGTTCTGCGAAAAATCGGATCGGCTCTCCATGATAAATATAGGAGCTGATATTATCGATCCTCATACTGTTCACGAACGCGTCCATGTGGATACCATCCGTCCGTTTGCTCTTGTAATCGACGATATTTTGAAACGGATATCCGGAGATATCGGATGATATCGGATGATATCGGATGAGGGACGATAAGTCAGAATCTGAGCTGCGGCAGCATCGATTTTGCTGCGGATAATGAATCTATACTTTTGAACGAGGGCGTCTGCGGCTTTATTTCATTGCCGCAGACGCCCTCGCTTTTATCGCAGAGGATATCCTTTATCCGATTTCTTCAAACTGGGAATGATAGAGATCGGAATAAAATCCATTTTTCTTCAGCAGCTCCTCGTGATTTCCCTGTTCGATGATATCCCCATCTTTCATAACGAGGATGACGTCGGCATCTTTTATCGTAGAAAGGCGATGGGCGATGACAAAGCTCGTTCTGCCTTCCATCAGTGTATTCATGGCCTGCTGAATACGGGCTTCCGTACGGGTATCGACAGAACTGGTAGCTTCGTCCAGGATCATGATCTTGTTATCGGCTAAGATGGCGCGAGCGATGGTAAGAAGCTGTTTCTGCCCGAGAGATACGTTGCTGGCTTCTTCATTGAGCTCCATTTCATAGCCGCCCGGAAGCGTCTGGATAAAGTGATGAGCGTTCGCTGCTTTTGCTGCGGCGATGACCTCTTCGTCTGTAGCGTCGAGACGGCCGTAACGGATATTTTCCATGATAGTTCCTTTGAAGAGCCACGTGTCCTGAAGCACCATGCCGAAGAGCTGGCGGAGGTCGCCTCGTCTGAAATCGCGAATATCGCAGCCGTCAACACGAATGCTTCCTCCCGTCACGTCGTAAAACCGCATCAGAAGTTTTACCATCGTCGTCTTTCCCGCGCCTGTAGGGCCTACGATAGCCGCTGTCTGCCCGGCTTTGACGAAAGAACTGAAATCATGGATGACCGTTTTGTTTTCCTCATAGCCGAATCTGACATGATCAAATTCCACATCTCCGCGAAAGGCGGAGAGATCAAAAGAATTATCGCGCTCCGCAGGTTCTTCCTCTTCGTCTAAAAATTCAAAAACCCTTTCTGCGGCGGCAGCCATAGACTGAAGCATATTGGAGACCTGAGCCAGTATGGAAATGGGCTGCGTAAGATTTCTCACATATTGGATGAAGGCCTGAATGTCACCGACTTTAATGACGCCCTTGATAGTTAAGATACTGCCGCTGATGGCGACAGCCACATAGCCCAGGTTTCCCACGAGGTTCATAATAGGCTGCATGAGCCCTGAAAGGAACTGAGATTTCCATGCGGATTCAAACAGGATGTCGTTTGTGCGATCAAATTCCTTTGTGACAGATTCCTCTCTGTTAAATGCCTTTACGACGCTGTGGCCGCTGTAGATTTCTTCTACTTGACCGTTGATTTCTCCAAGATATTTCTGCTGCGCTTTAAAGTGTTTCTGAGAAATCTTTATGATGATCCCCATCAGGATGGCGGATACCGGTACTACGAGAACGGCGATCAATGTCATCAGAGGACTGATCGTCAGCATGATGATGATGATGCCGATTACGGTAGTTACGGACGTGATCAGCTGCGTAATGCTCTGACTTAAACTCTGTCCCAGAGTATCTATATCATTTGTGATCCTGGAGAGGACCTCGCCGACCGTTTTGGATTCAAAATACTTCAAAGGCATACGATTGATCTTTTCTGAGATTTCTCTTCTCATACGGAAACAGATTTTCTGCGTGACTCCGCTCATGAGCCAGCCCTGAACGAAAGAGAAGGCAGAACTGATAAGATAGAGACAGAGAACCGCTGTCAGGATGCGGCCGATCTTTGTAAAATCGATGCCGCCCGTTTGGTTGAGTTTTGCCATGAGGCCTGTAAATATCTCCGTGGTGGCTGCGCTCAGAATTTTAGGACCCAGGATGCTGAATACTGTACTGCCGATGGCAAACAGGATGACAACAGCCAGTGCGGCACGATGAGCCGCGATATATTTCAAAAGCTTTTTGATGGTTCCCTTGAAGTCTTTTGCTTTTTCTCCCGGAACCACGCCTCTCATCGATCCCCGGGCTCGTCTCACAGGTCTTCTTACGGATGAATTATTTTCACTCATGGGAAAGACCTCCTTCCAGTTCCGCCTGTGATAGCTGGGACTGCGCAATTTCACGATAAGCGCTGCAGCTTTTCAAAAGCTCGTTGTGTGTTCCAATACCTGCGATACGTCCTTCATCGAGAACGATGATTTGGTCTGCATGCAGGATAGTGCTGATCCTCTGCGCGACGATAATCTGTGTGGCTTCGGAGATATTTTCGCCCAGCGCACGCCTCAGCGCTGCGTCTGTCTTATAGTCGAGGGCGGAAAAGCTGTCGTCGAAGAGGAAAATTTTCGGTTTTTTTGCGATGGCTCTGGCGATAGAAAGGCGCTGTCTTTGGCCGCCGGACACGTTTGTGCCATCCTGAGAAATGCTGCTGTCAAAGCCATCCGCTTTTTCTGCAATAAAATCGGACGCCTGCGCGATTTCTGCAGCCCGTTTCATATCTTCGTCAGAGATGTGATCCCCGCCGAATTTCAGATTGGATTCGATGGTACCGGAAAAGAGGACTCCTTTCTGAGGCACATAACCGATCGTTTCTCTGAGTTTCTTTTGAGAGATTTCGCGTATATCGATGCCGTCCAGTGTGATTCGGCCTTCTGTCACATCATAAAAGCGCAAAAGCAGATTGAGGAGCGTCGATTTTCCGCTGCCGGTGCTGCCGATGACGGCGGTAGTCTTTCCCGGTTCTGCAGTAAACGTGACATGCTGCAGAGAATCTTTTGTGGCGTCAGGATAACGGAAAGACGCATTTTCAAAGGCGATGACGCCGGCTGAATTTTCAAGCTCTGCATCGCGTACGATATCAGCGTCTTTGATACAGACTTCTGTCTGAAGGATCTCATCGATTCTGCCAGCTGCTACGCCGGCTCGCGGCAGCATGATGGAAATCATAGTGAGCATGAGGAAAGACATGACGATGAGCATCGTATAGGTGATGAACGCGATCATATCGCCTACCTGAAGTCTGCCCAAATCGATACCTTTTGCGCCCTGCCATACGATAAGTACGGAGACCCCGTTCATGATCAGCATCATGGCGGGCATCATAAATGTCATGACGCGGTTGGTAAACAGCTGTGTACGCATGAGATTGCGGTTCGCCTCTTCAAATCGCTGTTCTTCGTGCTTTTCTCTGTTGAAGGCACGGATGACAGGGATGCCGGTGAGAATTTCTCTGGAGACGAGGTTCATTCTGTCGACGAGCGTCTGGAGTATCTTGAATTTCGGAAGTGCGGCCAACATCAGGATTACGACTAACAATACGATAGCCACGACAGCCGCGGCGATGATCCAGGACATTCCCGTCCGGGTGCCGAACACTTTGACGATACCGCCCACACCCAATACCGGAGCGTAAAGAACCAAACGAAGCAGCATGACGCAGACCATCTGCACCTGCTGAATATCGTTAGTGCTCCTGGTGATCAGAGAAGCGGTAGAAAAACGATCGGTTTCCCGGTGAGAAAAAGATATCACTTTTTTAAAGACACGTCCTCTCAGATCTCTGCCGATGGCCGCCGATGTCCGCGAGGCGATCAGGGAAACAGCGATGGCGGCAAGCATCATGATAAGGGAATAGAGCAGCATTATACCGCCGGTTTTCAAGAGATAAGATGTTTGTATTGCGTGGATATCCACGCCGAGAGCCTCGTACTCCTTTTGAACGTAGACGAGAGCGATCTGAGATACGATGGAGCCGTTTATGTCTCCCATCTGCTTCAGAGCGTCTTCTCTGACCTGAAGAACGGCTTCATCTGTCAGAGTGCCGGCTTCTTTCATCCTGCGGAGCTGTTCCAGACTGACGTCTTCTGATTCTGATATATAGGAAAGCATCGCCATAGGAACGCTGAAGATATCGCTCAGCTCTTCTGTATTTTCCTGTCCGGCTTTGTTGATCTTATATACGCCCGTGCGTGAGGAAGCGTCGCCGCCGCTGAGATCGTAGAAGCGTTCCAACGTACGGATTTCCTCCTGTGTCATAAACAGACTCAGATCATCGAAGGAAGTCTGCCGAATCTGATCAGGCGCTGCATTTTCGATACCGCCCTGCTGAATACCGACGTCTACGATATCCGAGGTGTACTGTGGAAGCGAAAGATCGCACCACGCTTCTACGATCAGGAAAAGAATAATCAGCAGAACTGCGGTCTTATGTTCTGCGAGATACTGGAATATACTTCGCAAATTATCGTCTCCTTTCCGTTTTATCGATAGTTGTTTTATCCTGGATATGGCGGACACCTGCGTTTTTTCGCTGCATTTCATCTTCCATGATCCAACAGAGCCGTTCCCAGAGATCCAGCAGGTGATCCATATCTTCGGCTCCCATGCGAGCGAATACATCGTTAAAATATTCGCCGATGCCTGAAAAAAACTCCTCACGAGTTTTTTCACCTTTATCCGTCAGCCGAATAAAGGTGTTTCTTCTGTCATTTTTATCGGGAAAACGTTCGATGAGACCCTTCGCTTCTAAAGGGCGCAGGGTGCGCGAAACCGCAGGCGAGGATATTCTCAGCTGCGCAGCGATTTCAGATACATAGATTCCCTCTGCTTCAGGGTGTTCTGAAGAGAAGCAGTGTATTTTTTGGAGATGTATAAATTCCGATTGTGATATATTGCGGAAAAAGGAATCGAACCTGATTCGGTGCAATCGATGAAATAACTGCATATATCTGTTTTTTATCTCTTCATGATCCATGGTACCTCTCCTTTTTTTACAGCGGCAAAAATATAGTTGAAAAAATAGATAATCATGTTATAAGTTAACGTGATTATCTAAATGCTTATACAGTTTAACGCTGCTGAGTCTGTATGTCAACCCATGATGAAAAAATTTTAAAAACAGGGCGGGGCTCCCGGCGAGCCCGCTTGTGAAAAACAGGGCGGGACTCCCGGCGAGCCCGCTTGT
>CAZGBL010000032.1:12199-15511 GCA_964523955.1 uncultured Oscillospiraceae bacterium
AAAAACAGGGCGGGACTCTCGGCGAGCCCGCTTGTTAAAAAACGCAAACCGACACGCCAACCCTTGTTATACGGCAGAAATCCCCTTTTGTCTATACCAGCGGTGCGAAGATGCGAAGCACCCTTCCGGTAAATCGTTTTAAAATATTGATTTTTTTATAATCGGACAGTGTGATTCGGTGAGAATCGGCAAATGTGCTCTGAAAGTCGGCGGTGATATCTTTCAGAACGTCATTTGCATAGATGAGCGACGCACATTCGTAGTGAAGGTAGAGGCTTCTAAAATCCATATTAATGGTTCCTACTGCCGCGATATTTCCATCGGCCTCTATCACCTTGGAATGGACAAAGCCAGGGGTATATTCGTAAATGCGTACGCCAGCTTCCAGAAGTTCCGGATAATATGTTTTTCCGATCAGATTGATGGATTTTTTATCCGGAATATACGGCATCAGAATCCGGACGTCGATACCGCTTTTTGCAGCGCGTTTCAGAGCGTTGAGCATTTCATCATCCAGGACGAGATACGGCGTCATGATATGGATGTAATCGACGGCGGAATTGATGATATTCAGATATACGCTTTGTGCAACGGATACTCGGGACTGAGGCCCGTCGCCGTAAGGGATAATGAAGCCGTCACCTTCCTGGGGCTGCCTGTCGCTTTTTACATTCATATAGGGCTGATAGATTCGATCGCCTGACGCAACAGATGTATTCCAGAGCTGAAGAAACATCAGCGTATAATTTTTCACAGCGTCTCCTTCGATGAGAAAGCAGTTATCTTTCCATTTGCCGAAGCGGCGCTCCTGATTGATATATTCGTCTGCCAGATTGATGCCTCCGCTGAACGCCGCCTTTCCGTCCACCACTAAAATTTTTCTGTGATCTCTGTTGTTGTAATGGGTAGAGAAAAACGGCGTGACTTTAGCGAATACGCGGGCTTTTATGCCCAGCGCGGTGAGGTAGTCCACATAGTTTCTGGGCAGCGTCGTCATACATCCGATATCGTCGTACATGACACGGACTTCTACCCCTTCTTTTACTTTTCTTTTCAGTATGTCCAAAATCGTATTCCAGAAAACGCCTTCTTTTATGATGAAAAATTCCAGAAAGATGAAGCTTTCCGCTTTTTCCAGCTGGCGTATGATTTCAGGAAACGCGTCGTCTCCAAGAGGAAAATATTTCACACCGGTGTTTTTATAGGAGGGATAGCCGCCTGCGTTTTCGATATATTCCGATAGCGCGGCTACCCTTTTATTCCTGTTTACCAGCGAGTTTTTCACGCGAGGATCCGTATGAGTAAACTGCTCGGTTTCTGCAAGGCATTGACGTACCGCATTTGTGGAAGCGATAGATCCGATATTATAGTGCGACAGCAGGTAGAGCAGTGAACCGAATATGGGAAGGAGTGCCACCGGTATGATCCATGAGATTTTATAAGTAGGATTGCTTTCGCTGTTTAAAATCACCACGAAAATTCCCGCGTTGACGAGTACGATAAACAGGAGAATCACTTCTCTTGAATGCCATTCGCTCCAGGACAGTGTTACTCCCAGAAGCAGAACTATCTGCAGTAAAATGAGAACTGCGGAAATGCAGAAGCGGCTGAATATGAGTTTAAATATGGAGTTTTTCGGAACGGTTTTGATCTTGTCAAAATCGTAGTCGCTCAGTTTTTTTGGAGCGCTCATAAAAATCCCTCCTCGATGAATCGAATTTCTTCCGTTTGAAAGAATAAAGCAAAGCGAAAAGCTGATATTAGTATAAACATGAAAACCGTTTATCATTTCTGTTTTTTGATTCTATCAGTATAACATACTGGATGATATACCAGAAATTTTTTTGCGCCAAGCGAAAAAGGATGATGAAGAGGAATATGACGTTGTGCATGATTTTAGAGGCAGACGCGCATAATAATCGATGAACAGGTTAAAACGGGGTGTCCGGAAAGCATTCGGCGATTCTGTATCCGGGAATGAATGCCATCGTCCGATAAGAGGGTGCAGAAAAAACGAAAATTGAGAGAGGATGCAGCAAAACCGAAAATGAGAAAAGAGAAAAATCGAAAGTCGACTATTTTGAAGAGAGAAGAGAGGAAAATATTATGGACTACGGAAAATATTCACAGGGTTTCAGCCCATCTCCTACTTATTTGAAAAATTGCATTTTGGCATTTCTTGTAGGCGGCGCCATCTGCGAGATAGGATATCTGATTCAGGCGGTAATCATGGCGTTTGGAGCAGATAAGGAGACGGCGGGTATTTGGACGACAGTATCTCTGATCTGCGGAGCGCAGCTGATCACAGGCTTCGGCTGGTATAATACTCTGGGGAAAATCGGAGGAGCCGGCGCAGCCGTTCCGATCACCGGTTTTGCCAACTCAGTGGTATCGCCGGCTATGGAATATAAAAAAGAAGGTTTCGTCATGGGGGTAGGGGCGAAGATCTTTAGCCTTGCAGGACCGGTTCTCACCATCGGATTTTCCGTCTCTGTCGTAACAGGAATTGTTTATATGTTAATAGATATGCTGTAGGAGGGGGAAATGGAAAACAAAAAAATATGTAAACGAGTGGGAAACCGTACCTTTGAGTACACCGATCGGCCTTATGTCATCGGATCTGGCAGTGTGGTCGGAGAGATGGAGGGACAAGGACCTCAGGCAAAGTGGTTTGATATGATCCTGGATGATGACCGTATGGGTGAGGAAACCTGGGAAAAAGCGGAATCTAAGATGTTTAAGACAGCGGTAAATTATGCGCTCAGCGACGCTAAAATCGATAAAAGAGAGGCAGATGCGATTCTCTGCGGAGATCTGTTAAATCAATTGATGGCTTCTTCCTTTATGGTCAGAGATCTGAATGTGCCGTTTCTCGGCCTCTACGGCGCTTGTTCCACGATGACCGAATCCATGCTGGTAGGCGGCGCTCTCGTGGACGGCGGCTACTGCAGAACTGTTATCGCAGGGGCATCCAGCCATTTTTCCACAGCAGAGCGCCAGTTCCGGCTTCCTTTAGAACACGGAAATCAGAGGGATCTCTCCGCGCAGTGGACAACGACTGCGGCAGGGGCTGTCGTGCTGTCATCGAGTAAAAAGAGTCACATGTGTCTGACACATGCCACTATTGGCAGGATAGTAGATCCTGGAATTACAGATTCTAATTGCATGGGAGCGGCTATGGCGCCTGTAGATGTTAAACTAGCACCATAAAAGATAAGTGGATAAGAACGGCAGTATATTAAGACTTTTCAATACATATTATACATCCTTTGAAGCTTATCAGGAAATAGTTTTTGAGGTTTTTAGAAGGAT
>CAZGBL010000033.1:0-15246 GCA_964523955.1 uncultured Oscillospiraceae bacterium
TTGCATTCGCCCTGACACAAAAGCGTATCGGTAACGGCAGCCTTAACCGATGTAGGAGTGAGCATTTCAATCCGTTTAAAGTAAAGTCCTGATGCATTGACTTTATTTATCATATTGAGCAGTGAATTAAAATCACAGCCCCCTTCCACCGAAGGCGTCTCTCCGATCTCGTATTTCGTAATATTGATTCCTGTCAAAATCGTCGCTGACCTGATATCTTCCGCATAATCTATGGCATTGCCTTCCTCATCTAGAATTACATATTTATCCTGATATTTCACTGCCAACGTCGGAATATTTTCCTTTATTTTTATAACATAGGTGTCAGGAATCCTTCTGTCGATTCCTGCGGAAGCGATGTACGCATTCTTCGTCAAAGCGGCTTTCACCTTACGGCTGCTTACGGCGAACAAATTGTCGCCCTCCTTTACGCCTGCAAGCTCGATAATTTCTTCATCGCTCATCAGCGTATTGCCTTCTATCTGGATATAAGAAATTTCAAACAGCGGGGAACGGAGCACCAGAAAAACCGCGGCCGCTGCTGCGAGAATCAGAATCAGCCGAAGCGTATAATGTTTCTTCCTTCGCTTCTTCTTTTTCTTTTTTACAGCTGACATATTTTCTCTTGTACCTTTATCGTCTGCCCCGCCGGTCACCTCGTATACTTCCTCTTCCTCTTCATACGGCACGAATTGAGTATCATAATCGGTATCGATGCCCCCATAGATATCTGTGGAGGTCCGGAAGCTGTCGTTTTCTCTCTCGTTATTCATCTCAGTCCTCTTTGATCCGTACTATATCTGCTCCCAAATCATTTAACGTCATCTCTAATTTATCATATCCTCTGTCCACCAAGCAAATATTCTCTACAACCGTCTTGCCTTCCGCCGCCAGCGCCGCAATCACCAGAGCCGCTCCGCCTCGCAGATCCTCCGCTCGAATCCTCGCCGCGTGCAGCTTTGGCACGCCGTTGACGCAGGCACAGTTACCTGAGAGTGTGATATCCGCCCCCATCAGCCGCAGCGGCTTCATCACTTTAAACCTATTTTCAAAAATCGTCTCTTCGATTAAACTGATTCCCTCAGCCGTCGTCATTGCAGCCAGTAACTGCGACTGCAAATCCGTAGGAAAGCCAGGATAGGGCAACGTCGTCACCTTCCCTATGGCAGACAGTCTTGTCGGCGCGCTGACACCGATTCCATCCGGCTGAACCTCTATTTTTACACCGCTGTTTTTGATACAGGAAAGAAAAGCTCCCATACTCTCTGCCGGCGCATCCTTCACAAAAACTTCTCCTCCTGTGGCCGCCGCCGCTAAGATCAGCGTCCCCGCTTCGATCCGATCAGGCATCACATTCCACTCTGCACCGCGAAGCTCTTTTTTTCCTGACACGGTGATATTGGCAGTTCCGGCGCCAAATACTTCTGCCCCCATAGCATTTAGAAAATTCTGCAGCTCTGCGATCTCCGGTTCACGTGCAGCATTTCGGATCGTCGTAATCCCCTCCGCAAGCGCTGCCGCCATCATGATATTTTCCGTAGCGCCTACGCTGGGAAACGGCAGTCGTATGGCTGTTCCACGCAATTTTTCTGCTGTGCAGACGATCATACCGTCGCGTTCTTCTACATTCGCCCCCATCTTTCTGAGCGCATTGAGATGAATGTCTACCGGACGGCTTCCGATAGCGCAGCCTCCTGGAAATCCCATACGTATCGATCCGTAAGATGCCAGCATCGGCCCCAAAAGAAAGACAGACGACCTCAATTCCTGTACCAGATCCCCATGCAAAAACGTCTCATAGATCTCATCAGAACAGATCCTGATTTCCCCGTCCTTAAAATCCGTTTTACATCCAGCAGCCGTTAAAATTCCCAGCATAGCATAGACATCCGACAAGGCCGGACAATTCTTTAAAACACTTTCGCCTTTTCCCAGTACTGTAGCTGCAAGAAGCGGCAGCACCGCATTCTTTGCTCCCGCCGTTCGTATCGTCCCCTTCAGTCTCCTGCCGCCCGATATATGATATGTGTCCAAGACAGCACCTCCTCTGCTGTCCAGTATATGCAGAAAATGTGCCGCAGGTTCTCAGAGAACGCCATTTCTTTTTTCATCAATAAAAGAATTTTAAATTCTCATAATATCGCACATCACATCCGCAGCGTCCATTCGGCCGATCATTTTAGAATTTTTTTCCATCCTTTTCACTCGATCTCTGTCATTCATCAGTTTTCCGATAGCGTCTGCCACAACGCCGGGATGCAGATCCTTTTCTTCGATCAAAATTGCCGCGGCTCGATCTGCTGCGACTTTTGCGTTGAAAAACTGATGATTATTCGTAACATACGGCGACGGAATCATAATAGACGCCCTCCCGCATGCTGTAATCTCAGAAACAGTCAAGGCGCCGGATCTGGTAATAGCCAGATCACAGGCGTTCAGGTATTTCGGCATATCGTCGATATACCTCATATAGGTCACGCGGGCGTCTGACGCATCGGCTCCCGACACGATTTCATCGTAATATCGTTTTCCCGTCACGAAGAAAATCTTAAGTCCTGTTCTGTCTTTCAGTCTTTCCACCGCGATCTTCATCTCATCATTAATTCTTCGCGCGCCCAGACTTCCTCCAAAACTCAGAACGACAAAATCATCCGATCCTACGCCCAACAAGCTGCGCGCCCGTTCTCTCGACATCTCAGCAAAGGCTTTTCTGACCGGATTTCCCACCGTAATCGGCTTGTCCTTCGTCTTGAAATAGTCGGCTGCATCCTCAAACGCGATAAACACGCGATCCACTTTCTTGCTGAGCAGCTTATTCGTCAAACCCGGAAAAGCATTTTGTTCGTGGATATAAGTCTTCACCCCCATGGAGGCCGCCGCCCGCACTACAGGTCCGCACACATAGCCTCCCGTCCCAATGACAATATCGGGCTGGAATTCTTTTATGATTGCTTTTGCCTCGTTTAACCCCTTCTTCAGATCTTTTACAGTCTGAACGTTTTTCCATGGCTTTTTTCGATTTAGACCGCTTACCGTTACGAAACGGAGTTCATAGCCGTTCCTCGGAACGATGTCCTTCTCCATCCCATGATCGGTTCCCACAAACAGAATTTCTGCCTCAGGCTCTCTTCTCTTTATTTCTTCTGCAATAGCGATGGCCGGGTAAATATGGCCGCCCGTTCCACCGCCTGTCATGATTACTTTCATAGCCTCGTCTCCGTCTCCATCACCTTGCCGAATGTCTTGATATATTCAGCATCACACCCATGCTTCCCATAAATATCAGGAGCGAATTTCCTCCCCAACTGATGAATGGAAGCGAGATACCCGTCGGCGGCATGAGCGATGTAACGATCATTACATTGAATACCACTTGGATACCCAGCATAATCGTAATGCCTGACGCCATCAAAAGGCCAAAACTATCCGGCGCATTCAGCGCGATATGAATACATCTCCAAATTAAAATCAAGTATACGATCAGAAGAACTAGAAGCCCGATAAAGCCCAGTTCTTCTCCAATAATGGCCAAAATAAAGTCGTTCTGCGGCTCTGGAAGATACAGCGTTTTCTGCATGCTCTTTCCCAGTCCTACACCGGTCAGTCCCCCAGAACCCAACGCTAGCAGAGACTGGACCACCTGATAACCGGTTCCCTGTGGATCTGCAAAAGGATCGCGAAAGCTCAAAATACGCTTCATTCGATATCCGTCGCTATCCGTTATAATCAAAGCCACAAGCGCCGCCGCGCCAAGACCGAACGCGCCGCCGATATAAAGCCAGCTCATGCCGGCGACAAACATCATCCCCACCACGATAAGAGCGACAGTTGCCGCTGTCGTAGTGCTCGGCTGTTTCGCGATGAGTCCGGCCACGACGCCTGTCATGAACAAGATAGGAAGCATTCCCCTCAGAAAGTTCCGTATAGGGTGCTTTGGATTGCTGAGCCATGCGGCGACAAACAAAATACAGGCGGGCTTCGCAAATTCCCCCGGCATGATAGTCACAGATCCCACTCCGACCCAGCGCGTCGCGTTATTAAGCGTTACGCCTAATGGAGTAAAGATCAGCAGCAGCAGTAATAAAATGACGCCCATAACCGGAAATGCCATTTTCTGGAGTCTATGGTAATCGAAAACCGCCATAAAAAGCATCGCTGCCGTGCCCACCGCCGCCCACATGATATCTCGGATGAGATAATAATAAGGCGTGCCTTTTTCACTTATCGCATAATAATAACTCGCACTGAACACCATGATCACGCCGAAAACGACGAGTATCATTACAAGGGCTGTCAGCGCAAAATCTCCCGCCTTCAGCGGCGTTTTCTTTTTCTGTGCGGTTTTCAGCCGCGGAGCCCTCGGCTCCGAGCTGCTTCGCTCCGTTGTCTGTTCGGCTTTTTTAGCCGCTGCAAGTATTTTCCGCTTCATATCATACCCCTCTGAACTTCAGACGAAATTTACGGTTTTATCCTCATTTTATCGACCGAATGCACTCAAAGCTCTGCCATGCACTTCTTAAAATCATCTCCGCGATCTTCAAATTTCGCATACATATCCCAGCTCGCGCAGGCAGGGGAAAGAAGAACGGTATCGCCGGGTTCTGCCAATCGATAAGACAGACTGACCGCTTCCTTCATATTTTTTACATCATGGACATGGAACATTCCCGCTTTTTCTGCGGCAGCTCGGATTTTCGGCGCGGTGGCGCCCAGCAAAACCAGCTCTTTCACATGCCCGTCAAAGCTGGCGATAAATTCGTCGTATTCCGAGCCTTTATCATACCCGCCTGCGATGAGAATAATATTCTCAAAGGAAATAACCGCCTTAATAGCCGCATCCGGATTCGTGCCCTTTGAATCATTGACAAAAAATACGCCGTTTTTTTCGCCGCACCGTTCGATTCTATGACTCACTCCGGTAAAGGAACGCAGCGTATCGGCGATCGCTTTTGCAGAAACGCCTGCGAAATAAGCGATCGCCGCCGCCGCCAGCGCATTCTCCAAATTGTGAAGGCCGGGCATCAAAAGCTCATCCACACCGCAGATTTCCGTCACAGAACTGCCGTCTGCAACGACAATTTTGCCGTCTTTGACGCAAGCTCCAAAATCGAGTTCTCTTTTCCGGCTGAACGGCACCGTCTTTGCGCGGCACGACGAAACTGTTTTCGCGCAGATGGCATCGTCAGCGTTATATACATAATATTCGTTTTCACCCTGATTTTCAAAGATCTTCGCCTTTGCCAGAGTGTAATTTTCCATCGTTTTATGCCGGTTCAGATGATCCGGCGTCACGTTGAGCAGAGCGGACACGACAGGACGAAATGTCTTTATCGTCTCCAACTGAAAACTGCTGCATTCTGTTACCATATACGTGTCGTCATCCACGCCGAGAGCCTTTGACATAACCGCCACGCCGATATTCCCCACGATCTCTGTCTTTTCCCCCGCATTTTTAAAAATTTCGCCTACCAGAGTCGTCGTCGTCGTCTTTCCGTTCGTTCCCGTAATAGCGATGTATCTTCCTTTTCCATAACGGAAAGCTAATTCTAATTCACCTGTTATTTCCGCACCCTGCTTCTCAGCTTCACACACAAAATCGGTATCTACAGGTACGCCAGGACTCAGCACCAGCATATCGTATCCGCTTACAGTGTCAGGATGCGGTCCGAAGCTCGCATGCATCCCGTTTCTTTCAGCCCATTCCTTCTTTTCTTCGCTTTCCTGACTGTCGTACACACTCACTTCAACGCCCAGAGAATGAAGCGCTGACGCAGCTGCAATTCCCGATTTTCCCAACCCTATAATGAGCGCTTTTTTTCTTTCTGCTTCTTTTTTCTCATTTTCGACCATGAAATTCTATCCTCTTTCCTGTCGCTAAATCCTGTTTTCTTCACTATTTTCATTTTACAGCATAAATGTCGATAATATGCAGAGGAAAAGTGTGATCAGCCAGAAAACGACGACCACCTTCGTCTCTTTCCAGCCTCCCAGTTCAAAGTGATGATGAAGAGGCGCCATCCGAAATACTCTCTTTCCCCGGGTTTTAAAGCTGAAAACCTGAATCATGACAGAGAGAACCTCCGCGACAAAAATACCGCCTGCGATGACCAGGATCAATTCGATATTCATCATAACTGCGGCGACTGCCAGCGCGCCCCCTAAAGCCAGCGAACCGGTATCGCCCATAAACACCTTTGCAGGATGACGATTGAAAAGTAAAAATCCAAAGCATGCACCCGCTACTGCCGCACTGAAAACGCTGCTGCTCGTGTAACCGATACCCGTTCCTGTAACGGCTAAAAAGAGCGCTACAATCGCCGTACATCCGCTCGCTAAACCATCGAGCCCATCCGTCAAGTTTACAGCATTTACCATAGCTACGAGAACGAAAGCGATAAATGGGATATAAAACCATCCCAGATCCATATAATCGCGCAGGATCGGAACATAAACGCTCGTCCCGTAAACCGAAACCTTAGCCTGATATACCGCAATGATTACCGCAATGATTATCTGAAAAATCAATTTTTGAAGGGCGGTGAGACCGAGATTTCTCTTTTTCACCACTTTAATAAAATCATCGCAGAAACCGATAAGTCCGCAGAGTACAAAAGAGATTAAAAGAATACCCATATCGGGATGAATTCCCTGCCGTATCGTCATGGAAATACACGTAATAACGACGGCTAAGATTATCATGATCCCTCCCATCGTCGGTGTACCTGCCTTGGCGAGATGCGCCTGAGGACCGTCTTCCCGGATACTCTGCCCCGCCTTAATCTTTCTCAGCATCGGTATAAATATCGGTCCGAGAATCGCCGTAATAACGAATGAAACCAAAATCGTGATCAAAATACTAACGTCCATTCCACTCTCCTGTTTCGGTCAGATAATCCGCCACCTTGTGCATGGCCATTCCATGCGATCCCTTTACCAGCACAGCGTCACCCTTTCGGATGATTTCATGCGCTTTTTCCGTGAACTGCTCTGACTGATCAAAATGAAAAATCCGTTCTTCTGCCATCTTTTCCGACGCGCCCTCTGCAATCGATTTGGCACGTTCTCCAATGGCCACAAGAACATCCACGCCATTTTCCGATGCATACCGCCCAATTTTCCTGTGATAATCGTCTGACTCATCGCCAAGCTCAAACATATCGGCGAGAATCGCTACACGCCGCGCCGCATTTCTGTTCCTCAACACATCCAAAGCGGCGCGGACAGAATCCGGGCTGGCGTTATACGTATCATTTATCACACAGATACCGTCAGTTTCCACAGCGTTAAGACGCACAGAATTGCTTTCCATCGATGCCAAAGCTTTTGCGGACTGTTCCAGGGAAATTCCATACTGCAGACCGCAAGCCGCCGCTAACGCAGCATTATATGCATTGTGCGCGCCAGGAAGCGGAAGCTTAAATTCACACAAATCTCCTCCTGCCTTCAAACGGAAGCTTACGCCATCCTCTCCGAGATTTACAATATCGCAAATCTGAATCGCCATTTCCTCGGCCGGAATAGAATCGGAACTCCATTCCACAGCGTTGCCATCAGACTTTCCCCGGGCCATTTCTGCTGCACATCCTGCCGGAATGCGACGGTAAACGGTACTGACATGTGAAAGCGCTGACAGCTTATCGTTATCCGCGTTATAGATCAAAACCGACGAGCTGTCCATAAAATCCGTAATTTCCATCTTAGCTTCCATGATTTTGCCACGGCTTCCCAGATTTCCGATGTGCGAAGTTCCCACATTCGTGATCAAGGCTGTCTGAGGCCGGATAATATCCGCCAGCAGATGAATTTCTCCGCTGTGATTCATTCCCATCTCGAAAATCCCCACCTGGGTATCTCCATCTGCTAAAAAAGCGGTTAAAGGAACACCTATATGATTATTGAAGTTTTCATAATTACAGATCGTCCGATATTGAGAAGAAAACACTTTATACAGCATCTCCTTCGTCGTCGTCTTTCCCACGCTTCCGGTAACGGCTATTCGTATCAGATCGAGATCTGCGATATAATTTTTTGCCATAAGCTGCATCGCTTTCAGCGTATCCTCTACTAAAATGACAGAAGCATCGCTGTACTCATCCCGCATCTTGCAAGCTGCGCCTTGTGAAGAAAGCAAAAAAATTCTGCATCCATTTCCATACGCAGCGGGGGCAAAATCATTGCCATCGTTTACAGAACCCGCAAGCCCGACGAAAACACTGCCCGCACCGGTTTTCCTGGAATCGCGTTCCACAAAATCAGCCTTATTATCGGATGGTCCGCAAAAAAGCACGCCTCCTGCATAAATTGCCGTCTGCGCGGCCGTTATCTCTTTCATGGTCAGATCTCCTGCTCAATAATCTGAAGCGCTGTCTCCCTGTCGTCAAAATGTTGTTTCACCGTTCCGATGATCTGATAATCTTCGTGGCCTTTACCTGCGATGATGACCACATCGCCAGGCTGGTACTGTGTAAGCGCCTTTTTAATGGCTCTTCGCCTGTCTTCGATCACAGTGTACTCACATCCTGTAGGCTCGATGCCGGGAAGAATATCGTCTAAAATCACCTGAGGATCTTCCGTACGGGGATTATCGCTGGTCACAACACAGTAATCTGAATACTTTCCGGCAATTTCACCCATGACAGGCCTCTTCGTCCGATCCCTGTCTCCTCCGCAGCCAAATACGGTAATGATGCGCTTTTCAGTAAATTCGCGAGCCGTCTTAAGTACGTTTTCCAGCGCGTCCGGCGTATGGGCATAGTCTACGATAACCGGAATATTTCGGCTGTTGTCTACACTCTCAAAGCGCCCTGCCACGCCGCGGGTTTTCTCGATTCCCGCCTTCACGGCCTCCCACGGAATGCCGGCTTCCAGCGTCACCCCTACAGCTCCTGCGGCATTTTCCACCGAAAACGTTCCCGGCGTATGGATCTTAAGCTCTCCGATGCTTTTTCCATCCGCAAAGATTTCGGCCCGCGTTCCCGCTGCCGATTTTTCCAGAACGCGGGCTCTGTAATAGGCGCTGTCATCGTTTACCCCACAGGATTTGACCGGTCTTCCTTCTGATTTCAATTCTTCATAAAGACGCTTTCCATAGGGATCGTCTACATTGACGACATTGCCTTTCCCCGTCTGCAGGAAAAGTTTCTTCTTGGAATTGTAATAGTCTTCAAAATCCTTATGAAAGTCCATATGATCCGGCGTCAGATTTGTGAAGACACCGTAGTCGAAAGAGATGTCATCCGTTCGGGAAAGCGCCAGAGAGTGGGAAGAAACTTCCATAGAGCAGACGTCCGTATCGTACTCCTGATGCATCTGAGCAAACATTCGCTGAAGCTCAAAAGATTCCGGCGTCGTATTGACCGACTCAAAACGCTGACCGCCGTAAACGTAAGCGATCGTCCCGAGAACGCCGCATTCTTTTCCCCACTCCTCCACGATGGCTTTCAGCAGATAAGAAATCGTCGTCTTCCCATTCGTTCCTGTCACGCCGAAGACAAGCATCTGATCCGATGGCCTGCCAAAAAAATTAGCGGATACTCTCGACAGCGCCTTCCTTCCATCCTCTGCAATGATGACAGGAACTGTCACGCCTTCAGGCCGCGTCTCCGCTATAATGACAGATGCTCCAGCCTCCTGCGCAGCAGCGGCAAACGTATGTCCATCACTTTTGAACCCTCTGATACATACGAAGACATCACCGGGCTGTGTATGTCTCGAATCATAACTGATTCCTGAAATATCCAAATTTTCCAGCCCCGTTTCCCATGTAATTTCAGTGTCTTTCAATAATTCGGCAAGTTTCATATCATTTTACCTCAATTCTGGAATCCATTCTCCTGATTCATTCGATCTCTGCTTTTGTTCAGAACCTGTTCTCGGTATGTCACCCGATACTTTATCATCCTGCTCATTGGCTGTAAAGGCATACAGAATTGCCCGAAGACAGCTTCGTTCCTTCTTTTGGATACTGGTCGATTACCTCGAATTCTTCATTATCTGCAGGACACGCGATAGCTGTCAGTCCGATTCTTCTGAGCTGCTCTGCGGCAGATACGTACGTTGACCCGATAAGATTCGGTACGGTAACTACATCAGCCTGTGCCTCCGCTTTTTCATCATCGCTGTACACCGGTTCCACCTTAAGATATTTCAGCGTATTTGAGAGGATAGATTTCACGCCGGGACCTGCTGTGAGATTTCCGTAATGTACGCCCTTCGGCGAATCCACGATAACGAGAACCGACACTTTCGGATCATCCACCGGTGCGACGGCAAAGAAAGAAGAATACGTATAATCCGTGTATTTTCCATTTACGGCTTTCTGCGCTGTACCTGTTTTTCCTCCGACTCTGTAGCCCGGAATATATGCAGATGCTCCTCCGCCATCGGTTACTACGCCCTCCATCATCATAAGAAGCTCACTGCACGTCTGTTCAGAAGCGACCCGTCTTACTACAGTCGGTTCAAATTCCTGAACCGTCTTTCCATCGTCGTCCACCAGTTCCTTCACGAGTCTCGGCTGCATCATCTTCCCGCCGTTGGCAAAAGAGCTGAGCGCTGTAATCAGCTGAATCGGCGTGCAAGCGATCCCCTGACCATAAGATATCGTCGCCAGTCCCACCGGACCTGCCGACTGCTTCGACTGTAAGATCGCAGTCGCCTCTCCGGGATAATCGATTCCCGTCGTTCCCGTGAACCCAAAGCTGTCTAAATATTCATAATATTTTTCAATACCTATTCTCTGCGAGAGTGTAACGAAAACCGGATTGCAGGAATTTGCCACACCTTTCGCAAGATTTTCTGCTCCATGACCCGCTGTTTTATGGCAACTGAGCCGGACGCCGGCAACCGTAAGAGAACCCTTACAATAAAAGCTGTCATTGATACTCGTCAGATTTTCTTCCAGCGCGATAGCCGTCGTAACCAGCTTAAATGGAGAACCTGGTTCATATGTATCATTTATGAGCGGATTTCTCCACATATTATTCCAGTATTCAACCTTTTCCTGATCGGTCAGGCCCTCGAGAGCCTGCTTCTCTGATTCCAACAGCGGCGTCCTCGGATCGTTGAGATCAAAATCAGGATAACATCCCATTCCGAGGATGTATCCCGTACTCGGTTCCATGACGATGGCCATCGCCCGGTCCGCGTCCGTATCCATCGTGACTTGTTCCAGGGCGCTTTCCACATAATGCTGAATAACCTCGTCGATAGTCATGACGATGTTGAGACCGTTTTCCGCCGGATAATATTTTTCAATACCGTTCGTCAGATTTCTGCCGGAAGCGTCTGTATTCTTAATCCACCGGCCTTCCGTTCCATTCAAATACTGATCGTAATACAGCTCGATTCCTGACATCCCATTATTATCATCATTCGTACTTCCGATCACATGAGCGGCGAAAGCTCCCATAGGATAATAACGCTTTACCGTCTCTGCAATCTGGATGCCCGTAATCTTTTTATCTTCCCCGGAAGCCAGTTCTCTTATCTGAGCTGTCTTCTCATCATCCACATATTTCTTAATTCTCAGAAGAGACGTTTCGCTCGTTATAATCTCATATACCTCATCCTCCGTCATATCTCCCAGAATCTCCGAAATCGCCGCCGCCATTTCCCGGGTAAAGCCTTCTTGTTTTTCCTCCTGATCTTTCACCTCCGACGGGCGCACCCAAATCGTATTCATCGATTGATTGATCGCCAGCGGTTTCTGATTGGCGTCATATATATTTCCCCGTTTCGCTGTGATGGGAACATCTCTCGTCTGCTGTCTGAGTGCTTTCGACGAATACTCATCCGCGTTGATGATCTGTATTTGCCCCAAGCGCAGCGCAAGGACGATAAATATAAGAAAAATCATGCTGAAAAAGAAGACTAACCTTTTTCGGCTTGTCATAACGGAGACTTTCTTTTTCTTTGCCATTTCCAATACCTCTGTTATTTTCCCATATTTCCACTGTGGCATCCTCTGTAATACAAACTGTATATAACCAGTTCGGGATGCTTTTCTCGTTTCTGCGCATTTTGTGCGGATTAACGGAAGAATTTCAGCGCGGTAACTGCCGACAGACCACACGCCGCATTTTAATACGGCAGTACAGCCCGCAAAGCGAGCCGGGAACGGGTTACCGCCTGCTGCAAGCGAATCCATTTCCTGCTTTCTACGAAATCGTCTCGACTAACGACAGGATTACCAAACTACATGGCCGGATGCACAGCTTCAAAAAATATAAGGCGCCCGGTAGTCTGCTATAACAAGGCGCCTTGAATAATCGCTATATTTACTGTATGCAGCAATTATTTTATTTATGTTTGCTGCGTATATCAGGCTGCTGCAGCACCTGCAAGCAGATGTTTTGCCGCTGTTGAAACATTTCGCTGAACCGAAGCGGCAGCGGCGATCCCCTTCTGCGCTGTCGTAAGCTCCGCTATATAAGCTTCTACCTCTGCGCTGCCCTCCAGATTTTTTACATAAATGTACTGATCATTGCTCGGATAAATCATTCCCAGCTGAGATGCGGCATAATCCTCTACATAATCCAAGCCGCTGCATGAATTCAACTGCACATTTAAATTATCGATATCGCCTTCTAAAACATTGATTTCCTGATTCAGCGCATTGATGCTGTAATTTATGCTCGATGCACACGCCTGCATGAATATAATCGCTATGCAGCAGATTCCGATGGCAGCGATCACCAGAAGGATATGTCCTTTTTCTTTCGCCGTCACCTTGATAATCGGCTCTTTTGCAGGTTCCCGCTTTGGACGCTCCTTCTCCGGCTCCAGATCGATGCCGTATTTTACATAGCTTTCCTGATACTTGTGCCATTCATCAGCTGCTATCATTTTAACACTACCCTCCATAAATCAATTGCACTACAATTCCCTAAAGTCCACCATAAAACAACACAAAACAACAAATCATAAGTTCATCATCATCTGCCATTTTGCGCGATGAACTCATATTTTCTCCGCTACCCTCAGTTTTGCACTGCGAGAACGGGGATTTCTCTCCACTTCACTCTCCGACGGCAGGATCGGCTTACCTGTAACCTTTCTAATCTCCGGCTTCTTGCCGCAGACACACGGAAGATTTTTAGGACAAGAACAAGGATTGGCACGATAAGCAAATTTTTCCTTTACGATTCTGTCTTCCAGAGAGTGAAACGTGATAATGCAAAGACGGCCCTTTGGAGCCAGGACATCGACGAAAGAATCTACCGCATCTTTTAATTGCCCAAGTTCGTCGTTAACCTCGATTCGGATCGCCTGAAATGTCCTCTTTGCGGGATGTGAGCCTTCTCGCCGCGCCGCTGCAGGAACAGCTGCTTTGATAATGTCTACCAGCCGGTCGGTCGTCTCAATGGGAGCTTCCTGTCGAGCCTTAACGATAAAGTCGCTGATTCTTGCTGCCCATCGCTCCTCGCCATAAGTGCTGATAATACGTTTCAGCTCTTTTTTATCGTAATGATTTACGACTTCATACGCTGAAAACGAATCATCTGCATCCATTCGCATGTCCAGCGGCGCTGACTGCATATAAGAAAACCCTCTCTCTTTTGCATCGAGCTGATAAGATGACACACCCAGATCGAGCAGCGCTCCATCGATGTGTGCTATATCATATCCCTCTAACACCCTTTTAATGGCGGAATAATTATCGTGAACAAAGATCTTTCGGCATTTAAACTCCTTCAGACGCTCTTCTGCAGCCCGCAGTGCGTCTCTGTCTCTGTCGATGCCGATCAAAAGGCCATTTTCGTTCAGCCTTTGACAGATACCGCTGGAATGCCCCCCGCCTCCCAGCGTACCATCCACATAGATTCCGTCAGGACGGATATTCAGATTGTCAATCGCTTCCTCAAAAAGCACAGATATGTGTGAAAACTCCATATTTTTATATCCCCAGGCCTTCCATTTTCTCAGCAATCGACTCACTGTCAAGTTCAGGACTCTCATTGTAGATTTCCCATTCAGCTTTGCTCCAGATTTCAACGCGGCTGTCTACACCGATGGAAACGACCTCCTTGTCGATATGCGCGTGTTTTCTTAAATCCGGAGGAATATTGAGCCTGCCCTGCTTATCCATCTCACATTCGACTGCGTTAGCGAAGAAATATCGAGTAAAGGCTCTGCCCTCTTTACTCGTCAAAGGAACAGCTTTTAACTTGTTGCGAAAATTAATCCACTCCGACATAGGAAACAGAAAGAGACAATGATCCAACCCTTTCGTCAGAACAAACCCATCGCTCAGTTCTTCACGAAACCTAGACGGTATAATGATTCTCCCCTTAGAATCTATGTTATGGTTGTAAGTTCCGCTGAACATATCTGCATCTGCTTTCTCCGATTCAGTGCTCTTCCTATCGATAAAAAGAGCCACTTTCTCCACTATCGCAATTTACAATATCCACTATACTCCATTTCGATCCACTTTTCAATAAACACTCTCCACTAAAAATCCAGTTTTGTATGTATTTCGCTAAAATATTTTTTTCACGACAATTCATTTTTTGTATTGACACTATATATTGTGTTTTAATTAATACATAAACAACATCTTGACTACATTTTGTGGTTTTGCAGAACTTATGTTCGTCCGTAATTTTCCTGTTTTTCCTACATTTTTCAACGATTTTTCCTCCACCTTTCGTATTTTTCGGTGCTGACGCTCCATTTTTTCGGCATTATTCGACATCAATGTAATCTCCACTTGGAACAGATATGCATCGGATATGCATTCATACTCCACCTGAAAAATCTGTAATAAAAATCGATGGCATATCGTGACAAATCCCAAATACTCGAGCCCGGATTTCAGTCTTCATGTAGTTCAACGCAGAGCTCAGATTCCATGGAAAGTTTATTCTGTAATTAAATAAATAGATAAAGTAAAAGATATAACAAGCGCCAGATGTATGCCCCGCTTTAAAAGAATCAGAAGAAAAAAGTTTCCATAATTAAACAGAATATGACATTCAGAAAATAAATATAGATATATAGAATCTGAAAAATCACTATACGATTTTTTCAAAACGAAAAAACCCTCAAACACTGAAAGCTTGAGGGACTCTTCTAAGTGGTATCCCGTAGGGGAGTCGAACCCCTGTTGCTACCGTGAGAGGGTAGAGTCTTAGACCACTTGACCAACGGGACATATTTCATTATTTTACCTTGATATTATAGGAAAAATATGTTTCATTGTCAATATATATTTTGGATTTCTTAAATCTTATTTTAAATCCG
>CAZGBL010000034.1:0-4984 GCA_964523955.1 uncultured Oscillospiraceae bacterium
ACGTCAGATTCCCATAATGCTATAGATTTTTTTTATATCTATGCTATTTCGTATCAGATCTGCCAGCTTGTCATACTGCATTTCTTTGTATTTTTGACGATCCGGTACGCGGAAGCTGTCAGGTTCAAGTCCTTTTTGCTGTGCCGCCGCAGTGAGCAGAGCTTCTGTAAATCGGCTGCTGTCGAAAATACCGTGCAGATAGGTTCCCATAATCGTTCCAAGGATGCAGCCGTCCGTGTGTTCAGATTCCGGCTGAAAAGATGATATTTCAGAAATGCTGTGCCCATGGTGATCATCCTTCCGATCCAAAATCACCAGCGGTCTGCATTGATCGGAATAGTTCTCATCGATCACAGAGGTTCCCATGTGGATCTCATATCCGCTGACCGGCAGACCGGCCAATAGATTCAGCGGCTCCTGCACATCGGCGATGATGCCGCTGGTCAGCCCCAGCGTCTTTTCCTTCTGAAAAACGGTGTCCACAGGAAGGAGTCCCAGTGCGGCGGCCGTGACAGGATGCTCCGACTCCGTACAGCTCCTGTCGGTAATCGTATTTCCGAGCATCTGATAGCCGCCGCAGATGCCGATGACGACGGCACCCGACCGGCCTCGCCTCACAATCTGCTCCGCGAGGCCGGTCCTTCGGAGCCACGCCAGATCGCTCATCGTGCTCTTCGTACCCGGCAGCACGATGACGTCCGCATCCGCCAGCTCCGAAGGCGCGTCCGCGTAGCGGACGCGGGCGCCGTCTACCGCCTCCAGCGCGGCGAAATCCGTAAAATTTGAAATACGCGGCAGCCTCACTACAGCAATGTCGATAAATCCCCGCTTTTCCTTCCAAGCCGAAACCGATCGACGCCGCGCATCCTCTCGCCGCGCATTCTCTCCATCAGCCTCACAGTCATTCCGGCGGATTTCCAGATTCCCGCTCCTTCCATCCGCTTGCCCTGCTTTGAACCCCGCCGTCGTTTCATCTCTCAGACAGCTTTGAAGCCGTTTTCTTTCTTCTTCTGACAGAAACTCCCAACATTCCGCACTGCCTTCCTCCGGCTGCGTCTTCCTATTTCCCCGTTCGTAATTTACTCTATTTTCCAGTCTTTCTGACAGACTATCCTCATCTTCAATATCCAGACGTTCGTACGGCACGACGCCGATCACCGGCTTTCTGCAGATCTCTTCAATCATCTTCAGACCTGGCTTTAGAATCGACACGTCTCCCCGGAATTTATTGATGATCATTCCTTTGATCCGGTCCCTTTCCTCCTCCTCCAAAAGCATAACCGTACCTGCCAGCTGTGCAAATACCCCGCCTCTATCGATATCGCCTACCAGCAGCACAGGCGCGTCTACCATTTTAGCCAGCCCCATATTGACAATATCATCCGCCTTTAGATTGATTTCCGCCGGGCTGCCTGCGCCTTCGATGACGATAATGTCATTGTCCGCCGCCAATCTCTGATATGCATCCATAATTTCCGGTATCAGAGATTTCTTATATTTAAAATAATCTCCGGCTTTCATATTAGAACGCACCCGCCCCATGACGATCACCTGAGACCCCACATCCGTGGTAGGCTTCAAAAGGACAGGATTCATCAGCACCGAAGGCTTTCTGCCGCAGGCCTCCGCCTGTACCACCTGTGCTCGTCCCATTTCCAGACCTTCCTCTGTCACATAAGAATTGAGGGCCATATTCTGAGACTTAAACGGCGCCACCCGGTATCCGTCCTGTGCGAAAACCCTGCACAACCCTGCCGCGATCAGGCTTTTTCCCGCATTCGACATGGTTCCCTGAATCATGATATTTACAGCCATTCGATGCACCTCCTCATCGCCGCCAATAACAGTCGATTTTCAAAGCCTTTCCGGACAGCAATCCGATAGTACGCCGTACATTTCTCCTCGCCGGCGCCTCCGCAGACTTTGCTGCGGCTCCTCTCACCCACCGCTCTCAGTCCTGCATAATCCGAACAATTCCGTATGGAAAAGCCCTGCTCTGCCAGCAGCTTATCCAGATTGGCCGGAGCGCGAAACAGAATAAAATTTGCACAGCCTCTTACGACGGGAAACCCGAAACTCAGCAGACCTTCCTCCAAAACGCGGCGCTCTCCTTCCACATAAGCCGCCGTGCTTTCAATAAATGCCGCAGCTTCATCTATCCCGCTGTCTTGGCAGCAGCCTCCTTCCCCGCAGAAAAAGTCAGCCTTACCCATTCTCTCCGCCTCCGCTTCATCCAGAATTGCGAATTCTTCCATATGCAGCTGTTCCGCCGATCCGCAGCGCTCCGTTTCTGTTCCTGTCTTATTCCAACGCTCCCGCAGTCCGCGCTCCTCTGCTTCCGCTTCATACCGCTTGCCAGTCCATCCCAACACGGCCAGGCCGGCTGCCTGCGCCGGGCCCGATACCTGCCACGGAGCTCCGAATTCCATCACCTTCCGCGCCAGATCCGCATCTCCGAACAACGCGAAACCCAGCCGCAAACCCGCCATGGCAAAAATTTTCGTAAAAGCTCTCACCACCACTACCTTTTTCCCATCCGCAGCGGCCTGTACAGCCGAATGTACCTTGCCGTCCCTCACAAAATCTAAAAAACATTCATCTATTACGAGACAGACACCCTGCTCCTCGCAGCGGCTTATCACCTTCTCTACGAGAGGCTTTTCCATCAAGCCTCCGGAAGGATTTCCCGGATTGCACAAAAACAGAGCGTCAAAAGACTCCGTAATCTGCAAAACGTGTTTTTCCTCCAATATGAAACTGCCGCCTTCTTCCGTAAACAGCGGCACAATCTCACATCCCGCCGCCGTAAGAGCTCTCTCATATTCCGTAAACGCAGGCACAGGCAAAAGAACCCGACGCCAGCCGGCGCACAAACACAGACGATAGATCAAATCCGAAGCGCCGTTTCCGCAGACGATACGGCGGCTGTCCATCCCGAACCGCGCACCCAGCGCTTCCCGCAGCGCAGCGCATGCATCATCAGGGTAATTTTCAAACGCATCCCACCCTGACAAAAGCGCCGTCTTCGCCGTCTCCGGCATTCCCAGAGGATTGATATTTACCGAAAAATCATACAAAATTCTTCCGCTTCGATCCTCACCGCCATGATGCTTTCGTTCCATCCTTCTCCAATCCCTTCCTGTTCAAAATCCTCTTCTTTTATCATTTCATACTGGCAGCAGCATGGCAGCCAGGCTTACCGCTGTCCCTGCCGCTGCCACAAAGAAAATCCCGATACAAGACGCGCCGTACATCAGCTGATTTGCTCTTCGGATATCCTCGCGCTCAGGTTCCCTTTTGCTGTCGCCGATGTAAGGCTTCTCATGCCGTTTTCCGAAATAAACCGCCGGGCCTCCCAGCTGTATTCCCAGCGCCCCTGCGCAAGCGGACTCCGTCTGCGCCGAATTGGGACTGGCGTGATTTGTCCGATCCCTAAAAAATATGCGCAGCGCATCCTTCGCGTCAAATCGAAAAACGTGACCGGCCTCAGACTGCAGATCCTCATCCCCTTTCCCGTCAAAAGCGGGAAAAAAAGACGCGAGTCTGTTCTCAGCCGCCGCTGCCGCTGCGATGAACAGACCTGAGATTCTGGCGGGAATAAAATTGAGCGCATCATCCAGCCGTGCCGCGCACTTTCCAAAATACTCATACGTTTCGTTTCGATAACCGATCATAGAATCCATCGTGTTCACCGACTTATACAGATATGCCCCCGCCGGACCTGCCAGCGCCATATAAAACATAGGAGCGATTACACCATCCGACGTGTTTTCCGCCACCGTTTCCACTGCCGCTCGGATTATTCCCCGTTCATCCAAAACAGACGTATCCCGTCCCACGATCATGGATACGGCATACCTGGCGTCTTCGCAGCTGCCCTTTTCCAAAGCGTCATAGACCTTCATGCTCTCTTTTTTCAGCCCCTTCGCCGCATACATCTGCCAGCACAACAGAGACGCTGCAGCTGCCGCGCAAATCATATGGACTCTCAAAAACGCCAGCACCACTGCTATGGAAAACGCCGTACTCACCGCTGCAACGGATACCGCCTCGATACATCCGAAAAAAAACGCTTCTGCATTTTTACGGCGTACGGTCGTTCTATTTGCCGAATCCTGCCGGTTCGCCGCCGGCTTTCTCAGCCGTTTTTCCAGCGCAGAGATCAGCCTGCCGATCCACACCACAGGGTGAGTCATCCTCTGGGGATCGCCCAATATCAAATCCAGAAAAAATCCCAAAATCGCAGGCAAAACGCATAAGTAAATCCAATATTCCAACATTCTTTCTCTCCGATGTCGTTTCCTGTCCTAAATATCATCAAGAACCGTAAGTTTTTGCGCAGCCTTATCAAATTCGCAGATATATCCGCAGGCATTTTTCGGCTGACGGTCAAAATAGCCGGAAGGCGGCTCTTCAAATTTTGAAAAAATGGACATCATCGTTCCGCCGTGAACAGAAAACGCGATTACCGCATCCTCCTCATAACGGCCGACGATACGCAGAAAAGCCTCTCTGCAGCGGTCTCGGAAATCATCTGCATCCTCTCCTCCCGGAAAGGGCAGCGTACCGCTGCTGTTTACCCAGGCCCGATAATCCTCATCCTCTGACATCTCTACATAATTTTTATATTCAAATTTGCCGAAATCACATTCCCTCAAATCGTCTTCGATATGCATTTCAGCGTTGGGATAGATCAGCTTTGCCGTCTCTCTGCATCGTTTCATCGGACTGGACCAAACGATTTCCGCCGCAGGATATCCACACTCCGCCGCTTTCTTCTTTATGCAGTCCACACCTTCCCGCGCCAGAGATTCATCCGTGCTTCCCACATAACGTCCTTCCGCATTTCCCCGAGTCTGCCCGTGTCTTATAAATATCAATTTCATATCTCGTTCCTCACAGATCTATTTTACCATTTTACAGCATTTCATTTTTGCAGCACTTTATTTTTCTCTTCAGATGAAATCCGCCTTCCCGCGCCCGC
>CAZGBL010000034.1:5084-7272 GCA_964523955.1 uncultured Oscillospiraceae bacterium
CTGCGCCTCCGCCTCGCTTCCAGTCCAACCTTCCATACCTTCCTCATTCCAGAGCCGGCGGCTGTTTGCTTTTCTTTGACGGACGCGTCTTTTTCCTTTATTATATCTGTCCCTCTCAAACTCTACAAGAGACCTTCCGTCCTTCGACAGCGCCGGGGACGCGCAACTAAAAAATGCGAAGACATCGCGCCTTCGCATTTTTAGAAGCTATTTGTTTTTAGGAGAGTTACGAAAAAGATTCTTTTCTCTTTACGTTTTTATCATACCCGATCTTTGTGACTTTAGGATATTCAAAGTGTGTTTTTTCTGCGTCGCTTCTGTGATCGATTTGTGAAGGACAACATGAAAAATCCGCCTTACTTCAGTCTGATCGGCAGCCCGAACACGACTCGGACCACCGTATCCGCATCACGAGCTATGCGGCAGCCAATCCTTCCCACAGCCTCACGCCACAGCCGCTCTTCTCTGTCCACAGGAACGATTCCGCTGCCCACCTCATCGCAGATGATCACTGCATCGCGGCAAAATACCGGCTCACACTGAGGAAATCTCCGCACAAACTCGTGGAGATTATCGATAAAAACCGCCTGCTCTAATTCTTTTAACGTACATATCTTTCCGTCGCAAATTTCTTCTTCCGCGATTCCATATTTCTCTATAACGTACCTTCGTTTCCCCTGGGATCTTCCGCCCACAATAAAATCCATATTTTCCTCTTCTCCTTCTTGAAAACCATATTCTATTTTACTGCAAGCGCCGCCGTAAAGCACAGGAATAAAATCAGCTCCGCCATATGAATAAACCAGCCGCACAAATCTCCGGAAAGCCCTCCGAATTGCCGGCAAACCATCCGGACAAAATACAGACTGAAAAGACACAATCCCGCAAAGGGAATCAGGCCCACAATCCCACAGCTGGAAAAAATCAGTAAAAAACATACCGCTAAAACAGCCGCTGAAGACACACATACTGCGCTCTTTGCCCCGGCTCTGGAAAAAGTATAAAGTAAGCCGCTCTTTTTCGACGGCTCTATCGTCATAATCATCATCGCAATGGCTGCTCTCGAAATCAGAAAAGAGGAGAAAACGGCAGGAACTATACTCATCTCTGGCGACATCCGCCCGTAAAGCTCCGCCATGACGCCGGCCGTCAACAGAAAATAGACGCTCACGCCTGCAATCCCGAAAGCGCCCGCATGGGGATCGTCAAGAATCTGCAGCTTTTTCTCTTTTGTCCCATGTGATCCCAGCGCATCTGACGTGTCGATGAGGCCGTCCATGTGAATGCCTCCAGTGAGAAGAACCGGCAGCACACAGGCAGCCGTACCGTACAGCGCCGTCGATATCTCCGCCGCCTTGCACAGAAAAAGCAAAAGATATTCCCCTGCGGCCAGAATCAATCCCACCGCCGGAAGAAAAGCCATGCAGTACCTCAGATTTTTTTCGTTCCATTCCACCATCGGCATGGGAATGGCGGTATACATAGACAGCATTACGATCAATGACTGTATTATATTCATAAATAAATTTTCACATCTCCTATCCATATCACATACATATACCGGATGCCGATTCTGACGCATATCTTTTCAAAAGCCTCATTTTACTCGTGCCGGAATGCCGTACACCACCTCGATCACCGCATCCGCCGCACTCGTGATTCTCTGAAAAAGCATGCCTGTCAGCTGAATATATCTTTCCGTCATTTCGTCATATGAGACTCCGTCGGAAAAAAAAACGTCTCCTACGATGACCAGATTCGTACATTTATTCCAAAGCTTTTTGATCTGCATCCAAATTTCATCCGCCAGTTTATCCATAAACGCTTCGTCTTCGCAAATCTTTGACAAAAATTCTTCTGAAAACATCACATTTGCGGTGAAATTCGATATACAGTCAAAAAGAATCGTATGAGATGCCGGCGCTTTTTCCAATTCAGAAAGCGTATACGCCTCATGGAGAGAAAAGCCTCTCCCGCCGCGCTGCATCCGATGACGCCGGATGCGAAGGCTCGCCTCCTCGCTGTCATCTTTCATCGTAGCGACATACAGAAGTCCGTCACGCCGGTCCTTCTCCCCTCCATCGTCTGCCGTTTCTTTCCCGAAGCGCTGCGCCAGCTGTTCCGCGTACTCCGATTTGCCGCTGGCGCTCCCCCCGTATACAAAACAGATCATCCTATTTCCTCATTT
>CAZGBL010000034.1:7372-13037 GCA_964523955.1 uncultured Oscillospiraceae bacterium
TATATCAGTCCATACGTTCGTATGCGTCCATATCGATATCTTCAAAAGTGATATTTTCCGCGTATACCCTGAGCGCCGTATCCAAAAGAGGCAGCAGCGTCACCGCTCCGGTTCCCTCCCCTAAAGCGAGCTGTGCATGTATCACGGGAATCAGCCCCAGACGCTCTAAAAGAGGCGCAGCAGCCGGCTCCTTTCCCAGATGAGAAGCCAACATGAAATCTCTGCAGCCGGGGCAGAGAAGATCCGCTAAAACGGCGGAAACGGCGGAAATCACGCCGTCTATAATCACAGGAATACCGAAAATAGCGCCGCCGATAAACAGCCCCGTCATTCCGGCGATATCATAGCCTCCCACCTTGGAAAGCACGTCCAAAGCGTCTGAAGCGTCCGGTCGATGAAGCGAAATCGCCCGATTCACGACGTCGATTTTATGAAGAACCCCCTCCGGAGCCAGACCTGCGCCCCGCCCCGTGACCTGCTCCGGAGGCAGACCGGTGAGACAGCAGGCCGCCGCGCTGGACGTCGTCGTATTTCCGATGCCCATTTCGCCGGAAGCGATCATCTGATATCCTAAATCTTTCAATTCCTTGACGGTTTCTATGCCCCTGCAGACAGCACACGCCGCCTGCTCGCGGCTCATCGCCGCCTGCTCGGCGATATTTTCCGTCCCCGAAGCGATTTTTTTATCCGCAATTTTTCCGCTCATCACAATACCTGACGGTGGAAGCTCCGCAGAAAGCGAGGATTCGCGGTATGGGCTCAGCTTTTCCGAAGGAATTTCACAGGCGATCCCTATATCCACCGCAAAAACGTCCGCCCCGGCAGCCTGCGCCATCAGACAGACGGCGGAACGATGCTCTGCGATATTCTCCGCCACCAATGCCGTGATCTCCTGCCCTGTCTGAGTGACGCCCTCCGCCACCACGCCGTTGTCGGCGCACATGACAGCCACCGCTCGCCGATCGTTTCTCACATCTGCAGTTCCCGTCATTCCGGCGATTTTGGAAATCATCTTTTCCAATCGCCCCAATCCGTCGATGGGTTTTCCTATGCTGTCCCAACGAATCTGACTTTCGCGCTCCGCCTGCCGGTCAAACTGACGTCTTTCCGCTATCAGCCGAATCAACAGCGTTTCATATGTGCCTTTTTCTGTATTCAAATTCTTTCTCCTCATTTCAGCTCCCGCACAGAACACCTTCGATCGAACGTCCTTCTCTTTCTCGGGTATTTCTCATCTCTCAATATTCCGCGTCCTACGATACTCCGCGCACTTTTTTACAAATCGCTCGGCAGCGGAAGGCGACGAACAGAAAAAAAGGTGAGGAAATCCTGCATACATGGTTTCCGTACTGATTCCGCACTCCCACGACCTGCTGTGATCCGCCTTTTCCGCGAGAAACGCCGTTCCGCTTTCATCGCTGTCCCAGTAGTGAAACTCGTGGGCTTTCAGCCGCTCTCCCGCCTCCGCAAGCATACCGTTCTCTTTCGCGTTCATTTCGATATAGCCGAAACGAACGAGCCGATCCTTTCTGTGACACTCGCCGTCGATCACGCCCGCCATCTCATACATCCTGTGAAAATCTGCCGTTTTATCATTTTTATCCTTTCGCCGTTTCCCGTCTGACGGGCTCACATTCTTTCTCTCGGAATCGGAAAACGAAAAATCCGATTTCTCCTCGTCGCCGGTCTCTTCGGCAGCGCCTTCTATCGCCCGATGCAGATACATGAAACCTCCGCATTCGGCGATGACAGGCATACCGTTTTCTATGGCTGATTTTACCGCAAAACGCAGAGTTCTATTTTTTTCCAGATCAGCCGCATGGAGCTCCGGATAGCCTCCGCTGATTATCATTCCGTCGATATCCGGCGGAAGATCATCATCCGAAAGCGGACGAAACGAAATCAACTCCGCTCCGAGATCCTTCAGAAGATCCAGATTTGCCCGATAGGTAAAACAGAAAGCTTCGTCCTCTGCTACAGCGATTTTCGGCCGTATCTGACGATGATTCAAATCATTTTCACTTTCTTCCTTCTGCAAATCAGACCTTTTGACAGCGCCTGCGGAAGAATCGCCTGAGAACTCCGCCGATCTGACGGAAAAATACTCGTCCATTCGGCGGCGCGCCGACGCGACACTCTTCGGAAGCTCAGACTCTAAAGGCTCCGCTTCCTCTGCCAGACGAAGGATTCCGTCGATATCTACGGTTTCTTCCATCCACTGCGCCAAAATATGCATCCTGTCTTTCAGATCCGCAATCTCATCCGCTGTCACCAATCCCAGATGTCTGCTGCCGATCTCTACTCTGCTATCTGAGGGTAAATACCCCAATGGCTCAATCCCGAGGTTTTGCACCTGATCTTTCAGCCGTCCGTACAGTTTGCCGGGCAGCCGGTTGAAAATCACGCCTCGGATACCGCTGTCCTGCCTGTGATGAAGAAACCCTTCTAAAACAGCCATGATAGATGACGCCATTCCGCGGGCGCCGACGACGAGTACGGCCGGCGCCCGCAGCGCCTTCGCTACCCGATAGGTAGAGGCTTCGTCCGTCATACCGATGCCGTCGTAATAGCCCATGACTCCCTCCGCCACGCTGATTTCACATTCCTGAGAGGCAGACGCGGCTAGGTAACAAAGCGTCTTTTCATCGGAAAAGAAGAGATCTAAATTACCGGATCTGGCTCCGATCACTTTTTCGTGAAACATAGGATCGATATAATCCGGCCCGCATTTAAAAGATGCGGCAGAAATCCCTCTGTTCACCAGACACTGGAGAATTCCTGACGTTACCGTCGTCTTTCCGCAGCCGCTTCCCGTTCCTGCAATGATAATTCGCTTGTCTGCCAGCTTCATAATTTTTTCCTTTTTCTGAAATCCCCGCTGACGATAAACACCGGATTCTGCCCGCTCAACAGATGATGCCTTCCCACCTTACGCGTTCTGGCAGCTGAAATCTGAACGGCCTCCAGATTCTCCGCTCCGTATTTTTCAAACAGCGGCATCGCAGCGCCGATACTTTCCATAGAAACAGCATTCATGACAATCCGCACAGATTCGTCTTTTTCTGAAAATCGCTGTTCTTGCGGCTCACAGAGCTCTGACAGAATTTCCTCTAAAGCCCCGTCTGTGCCGCCGATAAATACAGCGTCCGGCGCCGGCAGCCCTTTCAGGGCTGCCGGCGCCCTTCCTTCTACGACCGTCACATTATCTGCCGAAAATCTTCTGCAGTTTTCAGCGATCAGCTGAACTCCTTTCGGATTTTTCTCAACGGCAAAGACATGGCCCCGAAATGACGTCAGCGCAGCTTCCACCGTTACAGAGCCTGTTCCCGCTCCCACATCGTAGACGATACTGTCCGGCCGGAGGTTCATGCGGGATATCGTCGCCCCCCGCACTTCCCTTTTTGTCATAGGAATTTCACCCCGTACAAATGCGCTGTCCTCCATTCCGCAGGAAAATCCCTGCCGCGCATCATCATTTATAATCAGAAGAGAAGTCAGTCCATCGAATGCGGCAAAGGCCGTTTCCGCCAATTTCTGCGCCGACCCCACCGTAATACGTTCATCTTCATAGGAAAGACGCTCACCGGCGATGACAGTTACCCCTCCCAGTCCAAAATCGACGAGACGCTTCAAAAGCGCAGCTGCATTTCCGCCGGTAAGGACAAAAGTCTTCGGATTGCGTCTCACTTCGGAAGCGATATTCACATCCCTGCCGTGAGCGCTGACGCAGACGGCGTCCTGCCAGGAAACGCCCGCCTTTGCGCACAAATACGAGAGAGACGATATTCCGGGCAGCACTCTTACGGCCGCCCCGCTATTTTCTAAGGCTGATCGGATGCCTGCAGAGCCGCTGAAAAAACCGCTGTCGCCTGACACGGCAATGAAAAAACGCTTTTCCGGATGTTTCTGCAGATCCTCTGAAACATATTCGGCGATAAGCTCCGGCCGATATTCCTCTATATATATTTTAGGCGGATTTCCCGATCCTCTCCGCAGATCGTCCAGCATTCTGCCCGCGCCGATGACGACATCTGCCGACAAAAAAATCTTTTTTGCTCCGCCGGTCAGTTCAGACCATCCGCCCGGTCCGATTCCGGCAATCGTAATCTTTTCTTCCATTGCTGTTCCCCGCTGCTTTCATCTTACTCTGGTTTCACATACAGCTTTCATTCCATTAAATATTCACAAAAATACCCGTTCACACATCTCTCCGCGTTTTTATCTCATCGATGCAGCGCAGCGCGTCCTGCATGGAAATTCCGCTGCGGTCATCCGGAGGCGTGACAGCGATAACGGTAGCCTGCGCCAATCGGGCGGCTTCAAGTTTTTCGGAAAAGCCGCCGTTTTTCCCCGAAACCTTCGTCACGAGAAAATCCGCGTGAAATTCTTTCAGCATCGCCCGATTCGCTCTTACCGAAAAAGGTCCCTGCATGCAGATCAGATTTTTCCCGCTGATGCCGGCCCGCTGACAGGCGTCCAGAGCCTCATGAGAAGGCAGGACTCGAAATACCAGCCGTTCTGCCGCGCCCTGCACCGACATATACTTCTGAATTTCCTTCGATCCCGTCGTGATGAGAGCGCGTCCCTCATACTGATTCAGCAGGCTCGCAGCCTCGTCGATACTTCGGACAAAGATGACGTCGTCTTCTCTGCGAAGTCCGCAGCTGTTTTCAATGTCCCCCGATACATCCCGCAGCACACGAATGTATTTTTGACCTGTAATTTCACATGCCGCAGAAATCTTCTCCGTTATCTCCACTGCATAGGGATGCGTCGCGTCAAAAACACAAAAAAAATCGTTTTCCTCCAGGAGTTTACAGATTTCGCTCTCGTTCAGTCCTTTGGAATTTATTTCCAAAAGCCGGTGCTTTGCCATCACTTTTTCCCCGTACTTCGTCGCAACGCACACGAGAGTAGGAATTTCTGCGCCGCACGCATATTCCGCCAGCATACGGCCTTCCGTCGTCCCGCCGAAAATCAACAGACGCTTCTGCTGTAAATTGCGTTCTTCTTCCCGACGCCGTCTGACGCCCCTCTGAAGCTTCTGAAGATTTTCCGGAAGAGCGAAGACTCCCGACGTCTCCGCCTTTTTATCAGATAAGATTTCCTCGCCGTTTTTCTTATCGCGCTCCCTGCAGAGTCTCCGCTCCTCTTCCGAAAAAAAAAGTTCGCTTCTCTTCTCCTTCCCGGCGCCGTCTTTCGACGTTTCATCAATTTCCGCCGCTGTCACACGATAACCGCGGGGGGTCACCATCTTTTCTGTTCCGTCGTGTAATGTCACCATTTTAGTTGAGGAATTTCCGATGATGATCGTCATGAACATATCCGCCTGTACCTCTTCTAATTCTTTCAGAGAAAGATATTTGACATTCTCTCCTTCTCTGTCGATTTTTTGTGCAATAGCACAAACAGTCTCCTCCGAACGCTCTTTCAGAATGATCTGACAGGCTTTTCTCAGATGTTCCGTGCGTTTTTTCGATCCGGGATTATACAACGCGATGACAAAATCTCCCGCCGCGGCCGCAGCCAGCCGCTTTTCGATCACATTCCACGGGGTAAGCAGATCGCTGAGGCTGATCAGCGCGACATCTCCGGAAACAGGAGCCCCTGCCAGAGCGCTGGCGCTCAGAGCCGCTGTAACGCCCGGAACGACTTCGATTTCCAC
>CAZGBL010000034.1:13137-15015 GCA_964523955.1 uncultured Oscillospiraceae bacterium
CTGCCGCCAAACTGCGGTTTTCCGCTAATTCCAATACTAAAGACGCCATCCCGTATACGCCGCTGTCTCCGCTGCACACCAACACGGTCTTCTTTCCTTCCGCAGCCTGAGAAAGCGCATAAATGCAGCGTTCCTTTTCCTGCCTCATAGGAGTTTCATAATATTCTTTTTTCGGAAAATTTTTTCTGAGCAGATCATTGTATACCGTATATCCGACGACGAGGTCTGCCTCTTCGATCAGCCGATAAGCTCTTCTCGTCATGTCGTCCAGCCCGCCCGGACCGATTCCGACAATATATAAATGATTCATCCTAAAACCTCTCTGCTGCCTGCTTTTGTTCTTTCGATTCTCTTCCGTCCCGGCGCATCGCCGCCGGATATCACTGCATCTGCACAAACAACAGTACGAATGTCACTCAGTCAGCCTTAGCTTCCTGCTGCACCGCATTATTCCATTCTTCTATCGTAAAAATTACAGGCTCCTGGCAAGTGAGACGGACTGCCGCTGCTGCGGTCATACCCTGACGAACTGTTTTCTTTACGATCAGTTCCGCGCGCGTTCCGCTCCTCGCTTCACGCATCCTGTTGCCAGACATCCCTATATCGCCGCACGCATCTTCATCGGCCTGAACGCCATTCCCTGAGACCTCGAAAAAAGCCGTGGAAAATCGACCGTTGCGGACGCTCCGTTCCCGCAGATACTGCGCGTCCGCCAATGCGCCGAGAAGCGCGCTTCGCTCGCAGACATTATCGACGCCCACCGTCTCTTTCACAAAGTCAGAGGAAGAAAAATCGCCTATCGCCGATAAAAGATCATCCTTGGAAAACACCGTAAATTCTGCTTTCCACGTTCTGGCGATCCGCTTTATACACGCTTCTTCTTTCTTTACATCGATGGAACAGACTCTGCTGACGAGATTTTCATCGATATCGTTTTCCGAGAGAAGCTCCCGAACAAACGCTTCCATTTTTCTGTATTCTGTCCCTTTTCTGCATCCGATACCGACGACATATTTCTTCGGTTCGAGAAACAAAATCTCTTCACCGGACGGTGTGCTCGCTCTGACTCCTTCCCACTGTTTTTTCTCTGCGATACAGACGCGGTACGGAGCCTCCGAACCCGGCAGATCATCCGTTTTATTTTCCTTTCCGCCCGCAGCATGGAAACGATACTGAACCGCCTCCGCATCAGATGCGGTTTTATCGATTCTCTGCTCCTCTTCGCTCTTTTTTGAAGACATATCGCTTCGCTTCAGCAAATAGGATGTCATCCGCTTCTCCAATTTCATATCGCTGATAGACAATCTGTGCTTCTGAGCCCAGACATCCAGCGCCTCCATATTTCTCCCATCCGTTGCCGTCGTAATCACAGGCTGAGCGCCCAATAGCTCTGCGATGAAACGAGCATATCGGTTAGCGCCGCCAAGATGACCCGATACGAGGGAGATGACAAACTTCCCATCCTCGCCCACGACCAAAACCGCGGGATCTGACGCCTTATCCTGTAAAAACGGCGCTGCCGCCCGCACTGCGATTCCGGAAGCGCAGAAAAAAAGCAGAACGTCAGATGTGCGAAACGCCGATTCTGTCAGCTTTCCCTCTTCTCTCCACACGATTGTCTCCCGCCGTGCTTTCGATACTTCCGCCCAGGTTCTGCGGACTTTCTCGGAGAGCCGCTTTGCGCGCTGTGTAAAAGCGACAGATGTGATATACACAACATTGCGCCCTTGCGGACTCTTATCCCACAGACTTTCATTCCTCGTCATTTTTTTCTCCCATTCTAAATTCTGTGGTAAATGTTTTATCATACAGCTTGGAAAGTTCATATTCATCGCCCAGAAAACGGCCGACTAAAATAATCGCCGTCTTCTTAATTCC
>CAZGBL010000035.1:0-14437 GCA_964523955.1 uncultured Oscillospiraceae bacterium
CGAAAGCTCCCGGCGCTTGCTGCAAGCGTTCGCGTCGTCCTTGACAAGCGAGCTTATCAGGAGCTCTGCTCCGCTTTAAATGGATATGAAATATTATGAAAAAAACGAAAGGAAAGACATAAAAATGACGGCGGACAGAAAATATACCTATCCACGCTGCCTGCAATCCCCTCCGAGTATCGGAGATACCAAGAGCGCATGCAGACCGCGAGGTTCGATCCGCAGAAGAAAAAACACGATTCGAGGCGGCTCAAGGGTGAAAATGGTTCGTCCCGCTCCGCTTTCGGAAGGCGATCCCGTAGCTCTTATCTCACCCTCATTTTATACTTCGCAAAAGAAATTAACCAGCGCCGTTCGATCTGTAGAAATGCTGGGTCTAAAGCCCATCGCCTTTGCCTCATGCAGCGATCGATACGATTATCTTGCCGGATGCGACGCCCTGAGGGCAGACGATCTGATGAAGGCTTTCGCCGACCCTTCCATCCGCGCAGTCTTCTGCCTGCGAGGAGGCTACGGCGCAGCGAGGATTCTCGACCTGATCGATTACGATATTATCCGGCAAAATCCAAAGGTTTTTATAGGCTTCAGCGATATTACCGCTCTGCATACTGTGATCAATCAGAAGTGCGGCCTCATAACATATCACGGTCCCATGCCCACTGCTCCGTATTACAGTCAGGATGAAGAGGTCACATTATCCTTTTTAAAAAGAGCTCTGTTCTGTAAAAAAGGAGAATATGAGATACACCTAAACGGTCTCAGGGTCTTAAACGAAGAAACTCGAACGAAACGCAAAATTGAAAACGAAAACGATTCCGAACCATACTCAGACTCTGATGAGGAGTTCGGCTGCGCCGGCCCGTCAAACGCGAAGGCCGGCGCGCTGATGAGCGGCCGCCTGTGCGGCGGCAATCTCACAGTATTGGCCGCCGCACTCGGCACGCCGTACGAAATCGAGACGGCAGGAAAAATTCTGTTTCTGGAAGACGTAGGAGAAAGAACCTATCGAATCGACCGGGCTGTCACTTCACTGCGGCTTGCCGGCCGGCTGGAGGCGTGCAGCGGTATTCTGCTCGGCACATTTGAAGGCTGCGCGCCGGAGCCGGGCGGCCGCACCTGTGAACAGATCATCACAGAAATTGCAGAACCGCTGGGAATTCCCGTCCTATCCGGCCTGCCCTGCGGACATTCAAAACAAAATATAACGCTGCCTCTCGGCGCCTGGTGCGAAGTCATGACTGCGCCTGAATCTGGCGGCCAAATCACACAGGATTCTCGCAACTCCGCCGAAATGACCCCGGTAAAAAAGCCGAAACGTAAAGGCACAGATACGCGATTACGGCTGAAGCTAAACGATCTGTAACATAGGTTCTCTCTGCTTCTTCTTTAATTTCCTGCATTTATCTGTCTCTGCCGACTCTTCAAATGTCAAAGACTCTGTGACATTTCATCTAAAACCTCATCCGCCGCCCTGACGGTCAGTTCAAGATCCTTTCGTGTATGAGCAGCGGAAACGAACATCGCCTCATACTGACTCGGCGCAAGATAAATGCCGCGATGAAGCATACCGTTGAAATACTTCGCATAAAGTGCGGTGTCGGAAGTCTTCGCTGCAGCAAAGGTATCCACCGGAATTCGGGTAAAATACGGACATAAAAGAGAACCGACCTGATTCACCTGCAAAGCGAGGCCGCGCCTTTTCGCACTGTCCCGCAGACCCTCTGCTAAAAATCTTGCCGACTCTTCCATCACGTTATAATAATGGGGATGCTCCTCCAAAATCCTCAACTGGGCCAAACCGGCCGCCATCGCCACAGGATTGCCTGATAGAGTACCCGCCTGATAGATTGGCCCTGTAGGAGCCACCTGCTCCATCAACGCTCGACTGCCCGCATAAGCGCCCACCGGCATTCCGCCGCCGATGATCTTTCCGTAAGTGACCAAATCCGCCCTCACGCCGAAATATTCCTGCGCGCCGCCGGCTGCTAATCGAAAACCGGTGATCACCTCATCGAAAATCAGCAGTGCGCCGTATTTATCGCATAAAGCGCGCAGACCAGTCAGAAAGCCTTCCTTCGGCGGAACTACGCCCATATTAGCCGCCACAGGTTCTACGATAACCGCTGCAATCTGACCTTCATTCGCTTCAAACAGACGTTCTGCCGACATTATATCATTATATTGCGCCATCAACGTATCGCGCGCCGCGCCGCGCGTCACACCCGCAGAGTCAGGCTCTCCCTGCGTCAATGCGCCAGAGCCGGCTCCTACCAGCATCGCATCAGAATGACCGTGATAGCAGCCCTCAAATTTCATCAGCTTGTCTCGTCCCGTAACGCCCCGTGCCAGACGCAGCGCGCTCATGACAGCCTCTGTTCCCGAATTTACCATTCGCACCATCTCAACACCTGGCAGCATGGAGACCATCTTCTCAGCCATTTCCACTTCAAGCGCCGTCGGCGCGCCAAATGATAAGCCGTTTGCCATATATCGTGAAACTGCAGCCAGAATATCCGGATGACTGTGTCCTAATACCATAGGTCCCCAGGAACCGATGTAATCGATATATTCCATGCCGTCTTCATCCTGCACATGGCTGCCCGCACCTTTTTGGATAAAGCGCGGATCGCCTCCTACCGCGCGAAAAGCCCGCACCGGCGAATTGACGCCTCCCGGTAATACCTTCTTTGCGCGTTCAAACAATTTTTGTGAATTTGTCATCATCCGATATCCCCTTTACGAATCGCCTGAGCAATTTCAGGCGCAAAATAGGTGATCAAAATCTCTGCCCCGGCGCGAAATATACTGACTGCCGATTCACACATTACACCGTATTCATCGATCAGCCCGGCTGACGCCGCAGACTTGATCATAGCATACTCGCCGGAAACCGAATACGCCGCAATAGGAAGATCAAAGCGTTTTCGCGCTTCACATACCAAATCGAGATAACTCATAGCAGGCTTTATCATCAGAATATCCGCTCCTTCTGCCGCGTCTAGAGCACACTCTATCATAGCCTCTCGCCCATTGTGATAATCCATCTGATAACTGCGCCGATCTCCAAAAGACGGCGCAGAGCCCGCAGCATCGCGGAAAGGACCATAAAAATACGACGCATATTTGACAGAATACGACATGATAGGAATATGAGAAAAACCGTTTTGATCCAGAATTTCCCGAATCGCCGCCACACGTCCATCCATCATGTCGCTGGGCGCCACCATATCTGCGCCTGCCAGCGCATGACTGAGCGCCGTTTTAGCCAAAACCTCCAGTGTTTTATCATTATCTACATCATGACCGCAAAGGATTCCGCAATGACCGTGAGAAGTATATTCGCACAGACATACGTCTGTAATCACATAGAAATCCGGATCGATCTCTTTCACTGCGCGAATTCCCCGCTGCACGACGCCGTCGTGAGCCCATGCGCCCGAACCGGTCTCATCCTTTTGCACTGGCAGGCCGAAAAGCATAAATTTCGATACGCCAGCTTCCTTCGCTCTCTTCACCGCGCGAAATAACTGGTCGGGCGAATAGTGATATTGCCCTGGCAAAGACGGAATTTCCTCATAAATATTCTCGCCTTCCTGTACAAAAATCGGCCAGATCAAACTATCGGCCGACATTCTCGTCTCACGCACCATGCGGCGCAGATTTTCCGTGCGCCGCAGCCGGCGCGGACGAACGATTTGCTCCATTTTGCATCTCCTCCAACAGACAGTCTATCATGTCTTCTATCGTAGCATTCCTCGCTGTTTTCGTCTTCATTCCATATCGTCTTGCTGTACTCGCAGTGCGCTCACCGATGCACAATGCGATAAAGCCTGTCGTCGGCGCGTTGCCTGCAGACTCTGCAAATCCTTCCACCGTGGAGGGACTGGTAAACGCGACGCAGTCCAACGTTCCAGCCCTCAGGCGATCCTGCAGAACAGCTTCTTCTTTACATCCGCGGACGGTCCGATACAGAGGTACATCAGAAACCGTCGCCTTTGCTTCCAACAAGCGGCGAGGCAATTCTGCTCCGCCGTCTTCCCCACGAAGCAGCAGAACGCCATCACCCGGCGACAGATGACGCTGCAGCTCCTCTGCCAAATGTACGCCATCATACTGTTGAGGTATGAGATCGGCTGCCAGGCCGTAGGAAGCCAGAGTCTCTGCTGTCGCCGGCCCGATAGCCGCCAGCTTCATCTTATATAGCGCCCGCAGATCACGTCCTAATCGCAGCAGCCCGTGAACTGCAGCATGTACGCCCGCAGAACTGGTAAACACCGCCCAGTCGGAAGAATTTTTAAGAGCCCTTCGCAGCGGTTCCACATCTTCATTTTCCACCGTCTCTATACAAGGACATTCCCACACGTCCGCACCCAGACCGCGCAGCCGCTCTGTCAGCCTGCTAGAGCGGCTGCGCGGCCGTGTCACAGCTACTCGAAGTCCGAACAAAGGTCTGGCGGAAAACCAATCCAATTCGTCTGCAAGCACACACACATTTCCTACAATGATCACCGCAGGACTGTGAAAATTCATCGCTCGCGCCCTTTCAGCCAGCGTGCTTACGGTGGCGACTATCTTGCGCTGATCCGGCCGCGCGCCATTTTCTATGATTGCGGCAGGCAAATCAGAAGCTGCTCCTGCATCCAGAAGCCCCTGCAATACCTTTTCCATCGCTGCGACGCCCATGAGAAACACCATCGTACCGTTCAGACGCAAAAGCGCACCATAATCGATGTCGACCACTCCACCTGCCCGTGCATGGGCAGTTATAATATGTACTGACGAGCAAAAATCCCGATGAGTGACAGGGATCCCTGCACAGGCGGGTACTGCGAGAGCGCTCGTAACACCCGGCGCCACCTCGAAGTCAATCCCGGCCTCACGAAGAGCCTGCGCCTCTTCTCCGCCGCGGCCAAACAGATAATTATCTCCACTTTTCAGCCGGACGACGTTCTTTCCCTCACAAGCCTCACGAACTAAAATCCGATTGATTTCCTCCTGTGATATAGGATGATGTCCCGGTCGCTTTCCTGCATCGATGCGCACAGCACGCTCCGGAATCAGCGAAAGTATCTCCGGACTGATTAAACGGTCAAACAGGACGACGTCCGCCTGCTGAAGAGCCTCTGCTCCTCGCAGGGTAAGAAGGCCTGCGTCTCCCGGTCCTCCGCCGACCAAAATCACTCTGCCCTTCACGTACGTTCTCCTTTCTGCAGGCGTGCAGCCAATACTTGCCCCAGTACTTCCCCTTCTTCAGGCGCGCCGATGATTTCATCAAAGCGCAGGTCAGATTCATTCTCTCCCATATACATTCCGCGCAGACGCAGCTGCCCGCTTTCTATCACCGCATAAGCAGCGACTGGCGATGAACATCCTCCATTTAACGCTCGGATAAAAGCACGCTCAGCAAAAGCACAGTACCATGTCTCCTGATCGTGATAATCGGAAAGACAGGATACCGTTGTCCCTCTGCGCATCTGCACTGCGATCACTCCCTGCCCGGCGGCAGGCAGGATTTCTTCTGCTGAAAAATATCGGCTGATGCGACGCTGCAGGCCGAGCCGTTCCAGCCCTGCTGCCGCTAAAACGAGTGCGTCAAATTGACCGTCATCCAGCTTTCGCAGGCGGGTTTGAATATTGCCGCGCACCGGTAAAATCTCAGCAAGGGGAAACAGCCGCTTCAGCTGCACTCTCCGTCTGGCGCTGGAACATCCCAAAACGGGACGATCAGGTAAAATGTCAAGACCTTCTCGAAGTACGAGGACATCTCTCGCGTCGCCTCTTACAGATACTGCGGCCAACGGTAAACCGTCAGGCGTATCTGTGGGCATATCCTTCAGACTATGTACGGTAAGGTCAACACGCCCGTCATACAAAGCCGCATCGAGTTCCTTCACGAACAGACCTTTGCCGCCCATCTGATCCAACGTACGATGGATCATTTTATCTCCCGTGGTTTTCATAGTAACGAGCTCTGTCTCATATCCGGCTCGCCTCAACACGGAAATTACACCTTCTGCCTGCACTACGGCTAATGCACTGTCCCGACTGCCCACTCTGATAAGATCGCTCATACACCTTCCTCCTCATTCAAAATGCTGCGAATCGCCTCGGCCGCATTCGTCACCGCCGCGTGTTTCGTTCCATCGGAAACGATTCCCGCGATCAGCCCTCCGCCGGTACAGACTGCGGGAAAATAAAAGGTGCTCTCCTCTGCGCAATCTGCCACACTGCATAAAATCCCGGCAGATGCACAGTCCCGCGCAATGCGCTGGTTCACCCGCCGATCTCTCGTAGCCGCCACCGCCAGAAACATTCCCGTAAGATCCCTTTCTTCATAGCCGCGCCGCCGATGAGGAACGACGCCGAAATTTCCTTCCGGAGCCACCACAGTGACGACAGCGCCAAATTCCTGCAGCAGTTGAGCCCGCCTCGCGCCGATCCTCCCAGCGCCGAATACGACACATCTGCGCCCAGTCATATCCAAGAAAAGAGGAAAACGCGCACCCTGACGGATCTGTTCCGGGTTTCGTTCCGTTTTCATTTCTTTCCGACGCCTGTTTTCCGAAAGACGGCGCTTCATTTTTCTCAAGACATTTTCCAAAAGCTCCGGCGTTACATTCTCTTTCATTCCGCCAAGCAGCATATCTACCGTCTTTTCGACAGCAGTACGAATTTCTGCTCCGTCTTCTGCGCCATTTTCTGCATCAATATAGATCCGTTGAAACGCCGTTTCCTTTATAAGATCGATGACAGGCAGCGCATCGCGGTAATTCGCCCATTCATAAAACCGAGTTACCTGCTTTTCCACGATCTCCTGTACGCGTACACGCTCTTCCTCGATTCGGTCGCGCTCCTTTGTACACACCTGGCTTTTCTCATCCTCATCCGTCTTTTGCAGGCACATACGGTTCTTCTCAGCTCCGGCTGTCTCTTGTACATCGGCAAAGCCCTTCCCACACATAGTTCGGTCTTCACCGAGATCATCTATATTAAGAAGCATCGTCATCTCTCCCACCGCAGGATCTACATCCCGAGGCAGCGCCAGATCGATGATAAGACGTGGAAGGCGCCTGAGCGAAGCGGCCTGCACTGCAGATATCGTGCAATGAGGACTCGCCGTGGCGCTCACCACCAGATCGACTCCGTCAATCGCCTCCAGACGTTGATCATATTGTACCGTGTTACACCCTCGTGGAACGATCGTCTCTCCATGACGATAAGAACGCAGCGTCATCGTTACCTGAGCGCCCCGGATTGTCAAATTTTCACAGGCAAGACGTCCCATCTCACCATTTCCGATTACAACCGCACGGCATCCTTTCAGATCGCCCAGAATCCGTTCTGCAAGCTGAACGCCTTTTGCCGCTGCAGAACGAGGTACTCCCATCAATCTGGTTTTCGCACGCGTTTCCTTACCCGCAGTGATCGCGCAGCGAAACAGCGTTTCTAATACCGGTCCCGCCGACCTCACTTCACGTGCCATTTTAATCGCCTGCCTCACCTGGCTGATAATCTGGTCCTCGCCTAAAATCTGCGAACGAAGACCACAGGCAACCTCCGTCAAATGACGGACAGCTTCTCTTCCGCTCCTGCTGACAAAAAACCGGCGGCAGGTATTTTTATCCACACCTGCCGCCCTGCAGAGCAGATCTGTAAGATCCAACGAAGCGCCTTCTGTCCCATGCACATATAATTCGGTACGATTACAGGTAGACAACACCACGCATCCCTCTATCCCTGGCTGCTGCCGAATAGCTGTATCAAGAGCTGCCGCCTGTCCCTCCTCAAAGCGAAAATGCTCACGATGCACAATATCGGCATGCTCATAGTCAATACCTGTCATCAAAATCTCCAAAAGCTCACCCCCACGTCTTAATGCCCCTTAAATAGTCATACCCTTTCTCGTTTTCTCGCAGCCGCATAACACAACGGAGCCAGGCCCCCGCTCAGCAGATCCCGATCCATTAGGTCAAATCCACAATTTGAAATAAAACAAATGAATTCCTTCGCGTCCCACTTATGATACGTATGAAAACCGACCAGTTCCAGAAGTTTCATTCGCAGACGAAATCCGGTACCTTCTCCCTGGACAAATGTCGGTGCAAACAGAATACCATCCGGTTTCAATACCCGGTGAATTTCGGACAGCGCCTTTTCCGGATCAGGCATGACGTGCAGGGCGTTGGAGATCACCGCCGCGTCAAAACTTTCCGAAGCATAGGGCAGCAACGTTGCATCCTGAACTGAAAAATGCAGTTTTTCCGAATGTTTCTTCTTTTTCGCTTCGTCGATCATCGCCTCTGAAAAATCGGTGGCCTCCCAAAGCTTCGCATGACTGGCCAGTGAAAAAGAGATCTGTCCTGTGCCGCATGCCAACTCCAGCACGTTCATATTCCCGTCAATGCGCAGACGAATTCGTTCGCAGATATCCTCGTATAGCTTTGCGCTGCTTTTCTTCATAACCGGACCATAAAGCTTCGCAAACCGCTGCCAAAAGGCTTTACCTTCTGCACGGCGAAATCCTCCGATCATCACTTCCACCTCCAGATTGACTTTATTTATCCATTCCGAAAAATCGTTCCGGGTGAAAAGAAAAACCAGCAGCCGCAAAACGACTACTGGCGTATTTCTGGCGGAGAAGGTGGGATTCGAACCCACGTGCCCCGGAGGACAACTGCATTTCGAGTGCAGCTCGTTATGACCACTTCGATACTTCTCCATATAAAATTTTGTATCCGCTTTACGCTTTGGCAAAAAATATTTTCCGATAAAAAATAAACTAGAAACATGTTTTTTTAAAGGCTAAAAACAGGATTCTAAATCGGAAGACACTTCACACCCGATATATAATATAGCACTTTCCGCTTTTTTGGTCAACCAAAAAAACGGAAAGCTCTTATTTCCACCAAATTTAAAGCTTTTAAAGCAGTGATGGAACCCGTCTGATCCCATCACTCTGCGGGTTACGCTGTCATCCTTTTCCGCACGAAGATAATAAATTCCTGCACATAATATAACAAGCGCCAGATGTTCCCAGCTTCTGTAAGCGGCGGGTTCCATTTCCGACTTTCGGCGGTTGGGTAATCATCCCCCGCCGAAACCCGGTTGAGCGAAAGCTCCTGGCGCTTGCTGCAAGCGTTCGCGTCGTCCCTGACAAGCAAGCTTGTCAGGAGCTCTGCTCTGCTTTAAATGATACCGATTATCAGCGCTATAACAGCGATTACAATTTCTTTCATATTCTTTTCCTCCATTTCAACAGCAGCGATGAATGAATGATGACGAGCACAGAACCTGCATTATGTACGAGAGCACCCACTACAGGATTTAAAATTCCCGTGATCGCCAAAATAATAGCTGCAAAATTCAACGCCATAGAAAACGTCAGATTACAACGAATCGTCAACATCATCCTCTTGGCTAAATACAAAAGATGCGGCAATTCTTTGATATCATCGCTGACCAACACGATATCGGCCGCATCTACGGCAATATCGCTTCCGATACCTCCCATGGCGATCCCCGCATACGCTTTTTTCAGCGACGGTGCGTCATTGATGCCGTCGCCGATCATACAGACCTGATCGCCCTGTTGCTGAGAATTACCGATCCACTCCAGCTTATCCTCAGGAAGACAACCGGCATAGACCTCTGAGATTCCCACTTCGCATGCAATATGATCGGCTGCATTTTTATGGTCGCCAGTCAGCAGGACAGGCGTAATACCGACAGCTTTTACCTCCGAAATCACATCGGACGCATTTTCTCTCAGCGTATCTGAAAGCGCGATAAAGCCCGCATAAATATGATTCCATGCGATATATATGATCGTGCAGCCCTGATCGAGATACTCAGAAGAAACAGAAAGCTGGGATTTATCCGGAAAAATTCCAATCTCCGACATCATTTCCGTGTTTCCTGCTGAAAGCTCTTTTCCGCCGATCTCTGCTGTCACGCCTCGTCCCGGAACCATAGTAAACTGTTCCGGCTGATGCAGCTCGCGTTCATATTTATCTCGAAAGCTGGAGACGATAGCCTTCCCCAGAGGATGCTCGGAACGGAGCTCAGCCGTCGCCGTACAATAAAATAATTCCTCGTCAGAAAGCTCAGGTAAAAAGCTGCAGACTGCTGCTACTGTCGGTTTTCCATAGGTAAGCGTTCCCGTCTTATCGAACGCGATTCGGCAAACGCCCGCAAGACGTTCGAGAGCATCGCCCTCCCGTATGAGAAAACCGTGCTTTGTGGCATTTCCTGTCGCAGCCATAATAGCCGTAGGAGTGGCCAGGACGAGTGCGCATGGACAAAATACGACCAAAATCGTCACCGCACGAATGACTTCTCCCGTGATCAGCCAGGTCAAAACGGCGGCACTTAAAGCCGCTGCCACGATCCAGGTCGCCCAGCGGTCTGCAAGCCTGACGATCTTTGCTTTTCCGGCATCTGCAGATTGAACCAGACGCACCATTCTCTGGATTGAGCTGTCCTCTCCCGGTTTTAGCGCCCGCATATCGAATGAACCAAAACGATTTACCGTACCGCCTGATACTTCATCCCCTTCTCCTTTATCCACGGGCAAAGGCTCTCCTGTCAGAACAGACTGATCGACCGATGTCTGACCTGATACGATCTCGCCGTCAGCTGGAATCGTTTCGCCGGGCAGGACACGCAGAAGATCGCCCACCTTCACCTTCTCTGCCGGAATCGTTTCTTCTCCACCTTTCACCAGCCGTCTCGCCGTCTGCGGCGTAAGGCTCACCAGCTTTTCGATTCCTGCGCGCGCCCGCGCTACCGTCAAATCTTCTAATAGAGCGCCAAGCTGCATGATGAAAGCCACCTCGCCGGCAGCAAAATCCTCTCCGATGATCAGAGAAGCTACCAAAGCGATTGACACCAGCACATCAGCCTTAATGTCGAATGCGGTAATCAAACCGATTATCGCTTCCAATATGATCGGTATGCCGCAGAGAATGACAGCGATCCAAGCTGCATCAAAAGGAAGAGGGACGAGATCGAAGATACTGATTATCAGCGCGATGCCTGACATAATCAGAAAAACGACATCTCGCCTGGTCCCTCCCCATTCCAGTAAATTTTCCAGTTTTTCCATACAACCTATCCTTTCTGAAGTAACTATCCATGCCGCCATACGTGACATTTGAACCACCGTACGATACCTGCATATTCCTCCTTATACCCATAGGGGTATATATTTATTATACATATACCCCTATGGGTTGTAAAGCTAAAAATAAAAAGGAGCGATCAGCTCCAAAAAACACAACGAGGAGAAAACCGAAAAGAGATGTAACAGGCGTTCCCGCCGCTCTTCACAACTGAAGAATTTCAAAACGTTCAAACCGCCGGAATTCTTCAGTTGTCAGGAATTTCGCTCCCTTTAAAGGCTTTCCGATTTTCTCCTCTGCTTCTTTTTCATAAGATCTATCGAGCTGTGAAAACGCGCTGCCTTTGGGCTGTAGGCTGTGGAGAAGTTATCTCATATTTGCAAATCGTTCCACTGCCTTTGTAAAGTCCCGAATCGTTTTATCCGCGTCTCCATGTTCGAGACCATCGCGAACACAGTGCTGTATATGCCCTTCCAAAACGACCTGTCCCGCTTTATGAAGCGCCGACTTTGCCGCATTGATCTGAGAAAGAATATCTTCACATGGAATATCTTCATCGATCATCCGATCGATGGCCTGCACCTGGCCGATAATCTTTTTCAGCCTGCGGTGCAGATTATCGGCATCCATGCATTGTCTCATAATTAATCATACCTCCTTCAAAGTTACACTCTACATTACGATTTTAAAACGGAGCAGAGTTTCTGACAAGTGCTCGCTCGTCAAGGACGACGCGAACGCTTGCAGCAAGCGCAGTGGCTTTCGCTCAGCCGGGTTTCGGCGGGGGGGGATGATTACCCAACCGCCGAAACCCGGAAATGGAACCCGCCGCTTACAGAAGCGGGAGAAGACATCCAGCGCCTGCTATAGTCCCGCCCGCAGCTCTTTGTTCCTGTCTTTTATAACAAGCATCTCATTATCGCATTTTTGAAACTCATAATCGGTGCATTTCGTCTCAACACCATATCCTAACTGTTTAAAATACGCGATAATATCATCTGTCAATGAAGTTCGTTTCCCATCGAGATCTACCACGGGAAAAATTCTTACCTCTCGGCAGACTCGGAGCATTTCTGAAATAGCCCCGATATGAAAATCATATCCTAAAGCGGTATACATCAGAAGAAAGTGCGAGCTCAGACCGATATCGAATGTATTATCGTCAAAAGGCAGCTCTTCCGGAAGTTCGTGGCAGATATATCGTGTTTCAGCCTTTCCCTGCTGATAATCTTTGAGGAATAGATTCATAGCGGTCATACGGAGATTTTCCAGCTCTTCCAGACTTCTGATCTGAGTCCATACATAATTTTCCATGTTTTCTCTCATCTGCTGAATTACTGTGACACACACCTCATCGATTCTTCTCCTCAGCTGTTCGGCAGAAAACTGATAGATCGGATCGACAGATGTCACCGAAAAACCCAATTTTGTGGCTTCACAGTTAAAACTGGCAGGCCCGTCTCCAAATCCGATGATTCTTTTCGACATATCATCGTCTGTCAGAAGGAACATTCGCCTATATTCATCCAGCGTCCTTCCCCATGGCACGACGCTGTTCAGTTTGAAAGCCATTCAAATCCCCCTATCTGTTCGCATATTCACAGCATGGTTTCATCATACCGCGATTCTAAGCCGCCTGCAACGCGGATTTCCTCCCGTGCCTACGGCCGCGCGCACCACGATTGCTCATCTGTCAACATCTCTTCTCAATATCTCCAGACCCCCGTCCTGAGCAGATCGCTTCAGAAGTACTGCAGACATAAACGCTCAATAGAATTGGAGAATCCTTCGTTAATTAAGTTAAAACGGCTGAACATTTGTCTTAAAAATTGTAATTCACACAATTATCTCATTGAATTGTATGGATTGTAAAGCTAAAATTAGAGAAAAGTCTACAGCAGATCGACGTTGTAAAACCTCAACGAAAAAGCCAGCATCACCTGTCGGCCCACAATCGTAAAGGGACTTAGAAGGGATTTGATCGATTTATGAAGAGAAAAAAAAGCGTAAAAATACAGGCGCTATCCGCCGCATTCCCCCATACTGTTCCTATTTTTGCCGGATTCTGGTTCCTCGGACTGACGTACGGTATCTATATGAATGTATCCGGTTTCAGTTTCTGGTACCCTATGCTCATGAGTATCACCATCTTCGCAGGCTCCATCGAATTTATTACCGTCAATATGCTCCTGGGCGCATTCAATCCGCTCCAGGCGCTGACTATGGCGCTGATGATCAACGCCCGGCATCTGTTTTATGGGATCTCCATGCTGGACAAGTGGAAAGGCATGGGATGGAAAAAAACCTATCTCATCTACGGCATGTGCGACGAGACATTTTCCATCAATTATACGGTAAAAATTCCAGATAATGTAGATCATGGCTGGTTTATGTTTTTTGTAACCCTACTGAATCAATTTTATTGGGTTTCCGGCTCGACCCTGGGCGGGATCTTCGGCTCGCTGATCCGGTTCAATACAGAGGGGCTGGAATTCGTCATGACCGCTATGTTCGTCGTCATCTTCATGGAACAGTGGCTGAAAGAAAAAAATCATACCAGCGCTCTCCTCGGCCTGGCGCTCTCTGCTCTGCCTGATGGCGTTCGGCAGCAATAGCTTTATCATCCCGACCATGTTATCGATTCTGGCAGTGCTTACTCTCCTGCGACGGCCGTTGGAATCGAAGGTTTCCGATAATTCGGCGGACAAAAAAGCTGCTGCGGCGTCTCATGAAAATGACGTGCAGATCGCTGAGACGCCTCATGAAAAGGCTTAAAGCAGAGCAGCGTTCACAGACTGCCTGCCTTTTCTCATTTCGCAGACTCCGCTGCTGCATTTTACACAGCAGCTTACGATTCGCGAGGAGACATCCGGTAATTATTGCAGATAGAAAGGAAACGATTTCATATGACGATGACTCTCACACAACAGATTATCACAGTCTTCATGGTGGTTTTAGGAACGCTGATCACGCGATTTCTGCCGTTTTTCATCTTTCCGGCGGGAAAGCCTACCCCAAAATACATCCAATATCTCGGAAGCGTTCTCCCTGCCGCTGTATTCGGTATGCTGGCCGTCTATTGTCTAAAAGACGTCAGTCTCTTTTCAGGCAGCCGCGGCGTTCCTGAGTTCATTTCCGTCGCAGCCGTCATCCTTCTCCATCTTTGGAAACGACAAATGCTTTTTTCCATCGCAGGCGGCACGTTACTCTACATGCTCCTCGTTCAACTCGTATTCTGACGGCAAATCGACAAGAATATAGATTCATCATTTGAAAAAATTGAAAAATCGCAGTCCGCAGGGTATAATCTCATCCCA
>CAZGBL010000036.1:0-1623 GCA_964523955.1 uncultured Oscillospiraceae bacterium
CCCCTCGGAAAGAACGAGCCGCGGCCAGCGTAAGATACGTCCGCCGGCTGTCGGAAGAGCTTCACGAAATCTGCGGTCTGCCTCTCAGGCTCTCAGAAGCGGGAGTAAATCGAGCGGATTTTGAAAAAATCGCGGAAGCGTCTCTTCGAGATGGAGCAAATCTCGTCAATCCGAAATATGTGGACAAAGAGGTCATCCTTTCTATATTGGAAAAAGCATATTAATCTAAGCATATTAAAACAAACTGCGGCATTTTTGCTGTTTTGCAGCTCTGCCGCCTCGCCGTTCCGACAGAAAAAAGCCGCTGACAGATATAATTCCACATGTCAGCGGTGAAAATTTTCATATATCAAGGGCAGAAAGGAACATTTTATGAAAATGACGACAGAAGAATGCCTGTCAGCGCAGCGCGCTTTCTTTGAAAGCGGCGCTACAAAAGACTACAGATTCCGCATGGATGCGCTGTCTCGTCTGGAAAAGGCGATTCTCGATCACGAGGATGAGATCAATCAGGCGCTCCGAGCGGATCTCAATAAATCACCCTTTGAAACATATATGTGCGAGACAGGTATGGCCCTCTCAGAAATCTCCTACGCGAAGAAACATCTGAAGCGTTGGATGCGAAAAAAGCGCGTACCCACACCTCTGGCACAATTCCCGTCCAGCAGCTTTACTCTGTCGGAGCCCTATGGGGTCGTCCTCATTCTGGCCCCCTGGAATTATCCCCTGATGCTGGCGTTAGACGTATTGGCAGGCGCCATCGCCGCAGGAAATTGCGCTGTCATCAGCCCTTCGGAATACGCGCCCGTCACAGCTCACGTCATTCGTTCGATTCTGGGCGAAGTTTTTCCGGAAAATTATGTCGCTGTAGCTTCCGGCAGCATAGAGTCCAATCAGGAGCTTCTGGCGCAGCGCTTCGATTATATCTTTTTCACAGGAAGTCCCCATGTGGGACGCATCGTCATGCAGGCCGCCGCAGTACATATGACCCCGGTAACGTTGGAGCTGGGCGGAAAAAGTCCGTGTATCGTCGATGAGACTGCCAATCTTAAAATCGCCGCCCGCAGGCTGGCCTTCGGCAAATGTCTCAACGCAGGCCAGACGTGCGTAGCTCCTGACTATCTTCTCGTCCATGAATCTGTCAGGGATGATTTTCTTTCACTCCTTAAGAAGGAAATCATTTCCATGTACGGCGAACAACCGCTGGCCAATCCGTCTTTTCCTCGAATCATCAGCAAAAAACATTTTGACCGAATACTGGGACTCATCGAAGATAGCTGCAAAAGCTCCCGCCCTGCTTCTATATATTGGGGCGGAAAGGGGGATGAAATCTCTCTGAAAATCGCGCCTGCGATTCTCACCGGCGTAACGCCCGACAGCCCCGTCATGTCAGAAGAGCTTTTCGCTCCGGTTCTGCCTGTACTGACCTTCCGCACATTAGACGAGGCGATCAGCTTGATCAGGAGATACGAAAAACCTCTCGCTCTCTACCTCTTCACTTCCAGCCGTGCATCGGAAGAAAGAATTCTGAGCGAAATATCCTTCGGCGGCGGCTGTATCAACGATACGATCATCCACCTCGCCACACCTCATATGGGATTCGGCGGCGTGGGAAACTCCGGC
>CAZGBL010000036.1:1723-14334 GCA_964523955.1 uncultured Oscillospiraceae bacterium
GATCATCCACCTCGCCACACCTCATATGGGATTCGGCGGCGTGGGAAACTCCGGCATCGGCGCTTATCACGGAAAAAAGAGCTTTGAAACCTTCAGCCATGAAAAATCCATCCTGAAAAAATCGACGCTCATCGACCTGCCGATTCGCTATCAACCGGAAACACCTTGGAAAAATAGGCTTTTAAGAATGTTCCTGAAGTAAAAAAGGGGGCGCCGAACCATTCCGGATCATCCCGGACCATCGCAGCAGTCCGGCGTCCCTGTTCATCTCAACTCCTATTTTTTCTTTATTTCCCCTTCAAAGTCATCCCTGATACCTGATTCGTTCCACCAGAGATTCCCTCTTTACATTTCTGCTCAGTACAAAAGAGAGGATAAGCTGCAAAACGGCGAAGGCCGCAGCCATAGCTGCAAGCTCTGCCATCGGCGGGCGATATTTATACAGCCCGATCCACCCGTGAGACGCGCCGTACGAGAACAGAGCATAGCCCAGAGGCATCCCCGCCGCAACAGCGACAATAACAGTGCCCAGAGTAAAGAAAAGGCCCTCCTCCCGCAGCATCTTATTCAGCTGACCGTTCGTCATACCTATCGCCTGAAGCACGCCGAATTCCTGCTTTCTCGTGATGATGCCCGTGATCATGGTATTCGCCATGTTCATAAAACTGATGAGCGCAACGAGGCCTGTGAGACCGTAAGAGAACAGCTTCATCATTTTCATACTCATCTCCGAAACAGCAAGCGAATCTTCCGAAAACCCAAGCCTGTTATACGTATCCTCTGTAATAACCCAGTCAGCGCCCGTACTCCCAAACGCTCCGATCGTCGGCATTTTCAGGTTCACGGTCTATTCTCCGGAATCCAATGTGAGACTTTATCATGTCATTCAATTCATAGCCGGTTTCTGCTAAAAAATGAGACCATCCATATAAAATACGCTTCATTTTTCCCTCTGCAGTCAATTTCTTTTCGTTCCTGCTTTTCACAGACCGATTTACGCCGCTTTATTCTTTCACTCCATCTGCCGCAGCGCACATACCCTCATTTTCACCACAGGCTCACAGGTCTTCATCCTTCAACGATGCCGCACGCAGCCGCCTTTTTCCGTATCATACCATCGAGCCGCTGTCTGCAGCAAGCAATCCAAACCATTTTTCCACCTGCCCCGCCTGTTTGCTGTTTACAAAAACCGTTTGATTTTCCAGTCGGATTTTTAAAACAGGCTCATATCCCGCATACAAAAACATCATGCATTTCCCCGTCTCCATACCGGTATAATAACCGATATCATAATGATCGGTAGATCCTCCATTGGTACGGAGGAATTTTTCTTCCGGCATTTCATCGAGAAGCTCTGCCGCTTTCACCTCTGACACTGCAAAATCGCATTCATAGCCTGCCGCGCTGATTTCTATCTGACCGCCGTCCCGAATGAAACGAACCTCCGCCGTCTCAAAGCGCATGACCATGAAAGCAGCGAAAAGGAGGGCAGCAGCTGCAACGGCAGCTGTCGCCCCGCAGATTGCTTTCGCGGCGGGGCGGGCCATATTCATAGAAAAGTTCATATCGCTCATCCGATCCTGCACGAATAGACACGGATCATTCGGATTGTAATACCAGCCATTTTCCCAATATTCATCATCGTCCACCTGAAACAGTTCTTCCTCCGCCGAAAGGACCTCCCTCCGTTTACGTTGTATAAAAACGACGGGAAGAAGCAAAACAACAACGGCAGGCATCTGGAAGAAACGGTAGGCAGCCTTTCTCCGGCTTTCAGTTCTCCCTTGCCGATTCCTTTAACGATTTGATTTCTCAGCTGAGCATAAATCGGAACACTGCTGGTCATATCCAAAGCAATAATCACACGACCCCTCCTCTCTGTATACACACATAACAACCGGGGCTTGTCAGAATTCCAGTTCCGCTCCGCTTTAAACAGAGCCGTCCCTCTCCGCTTCTAAAGCGGCGGTTCCATTTTTCGGTTTTCTGCGATTTACCGCGAAGCCACACGAACAGAACCCATAAATCGACCCGTAAATCTTTGCCGGCTCCTTGCAAAGTATCATTTGTATTATAAATACAAATACAAATGATACTTTATGTCAAGAAAATAAAATCCCCTTCCCACCGGACAACCTGTGCTGAACCGGTAAAAAGGGGATTACATATTTTCACTTTCGCACAATCTCGAGCTGCAGGCTTCTACAATAACTGCGCGGCTTTCCTTTTCAGATCCGACAGACGATTGAGCGCCTCATTCAGCGTCTCGTCTTTTTTCGCAAAATGAAAACGTATATAATTATTTATGTCTTCTTTAAAAAAGCTGGAACCAGGCACCGCGCCCACTCCAACATGCTCCGCCAGCCATTCGCAGAATTTCACATCATCCTTTACTCCGAATTCTGAAATATCCAAAAGGACGTAATACGCGCCCTGCGGCCTGGTGAAATTGAGACCCAGACTGCCGAGGCCGTCCAGGAAGAGATTTCTCATATGAGTATAGTGGTTTCTAAGCTCCTCATAATAACTGTCCGGAAAATTCAGCCCCACCACAGCAGCTTCCATCAATGGCGCCGCCGCTCCCACCGTGAGAAAATCATGCACCTTCTTGGCAACCTCGATGATCTCAGGCGGCGCGATCACATAACCCAATCTCCAGCCGGTGATAGAATACGTCTTTGAAAGCGAACTGCAGCTGATCGTCCGCTCGTACATTCCCGGCAGGGTGGAAATATATACGTGTTCATGAGGCTCATAGACGATATGCTCATACACTTCATCTGTGATCACATAAGCGTCATACTTTATCGCCAGATCCGCAATGATCTGAAGCTCTTCGCGGGTAAATACCTTTCCGCACGGATTAGACGGATTGCAGAGCACAAGGGTCTTGGGTCTCTGCCGGAAAGCATCTTCCAGCACTTCAGGATCAAAAGAGAAATCCGGCGGATTGAGCGGCACGTAAATCGGCTCCGCACCGGACAGAATCGCATCGGCGCCGTAATTTTCGTAGAACGGCGAAAATACGATAATTTTATCTCCAGGATCTGAAACAGTCATCATAGCGGTCATCATAGCTTCTGTACTTCCGCAGGTCACTACGATCTCTGTTTCCGGATCTATTTTCCTGCCGGTAAAACGAGTCTGCTTTCTCGCCAGAGCCTCTCGGAAATTCTGCGCGCCCCACGTAATAGGATACTGATGAGGGCCATCGACGGCTATTTCTTTCAAACGATTGACAATCTCCGCAGGAGGCTCAAAATCGGGAAATCCCTGGGAAAGATTTACAGCGCCGAACCGATTCGATACCCTTGTCATCCTCCGTATGACGGAATCCGTAAAATCCGCCGTCCTGCTCGATAATTTCTGCATAACAACTTCTCCATTCTCTTGCCAAAATTACGGTACAAACAGAGCCCCACAGAAAGGATTCAAAGCACAAGGCGCAAAACTTCTCATGCCTCAAACGAAACATCATCACACAGCTTTCCGCTGGACAAAGAGCGGTTTTCCTCAGTGCTGCAGCTCTTTTTCTGCCAAAATGCTCTCGTAAAACTCCATGCGGCTTCAGCTTTGATAGCATTTATTATCATTCAGAATATGCTTTTCATCAAGAGCATCTTTTATTTTTCTCATCATCAGTACCGCTGTCTTGTCAGTATTTTTGAGAAAATATTTTTTCTTCGCAGTTCCCAGACCGTGTTCGCCTGAGGTCAGACCTCCCAGCTCGGCCGCCCGGTCATAAATCGCCTGCATGTTGTCATCACGGATTCTGATCCAGTTTTCTTCATCGAGATCGCCGCGCACGACGCTGACATGTACGTTGCCGTCTCCGGCATGGCCGAATCCGATGAGCTGCATACCCGTTTTATGCTCCCTTTCATGCACGAACCTGATAAATTCCGATGATTTATTGATGGGAACTACCACATCTACAGGCTCCTGCTCTGAAACAGCTTCTATAGAAGTCACCAGCGCCCCGCGCACCTTCCAGATATCTGCGGCTTCCTTCGAAGATAATTCTTTAAATCCGGAAGCCCCGTTCGACAGTACAATTTCCCTCGTTTTTGCCACGTTTTCCGCGATGCTCGTTTCGCTTCCGTCAAAGCTCAGGAGTATGTAAGCCCTTGCTTCCGGATAAGGAAAGAAAATGCCGAGATAATCCTCTCCCAGTTTTGCCACTTCCCGCTCTACGAACTCAATCGCAGTAGGCGCTGTATTGCCGTGAATAATCTTTATTACGCTATTGATCCCATCCTCCAGATTTCCATAGGATACGATCGCAGTTACTGATTTCTCGGGCTTCGGCACCAGACGCAGCACGCATTTTGTAATGACCGCCAGCGTCCCCTCAGAGCCTACGATGAGATCCTTCAATGACAGTCCTGAGCTATCCTTTACATTTTTGCTGCCTACCGTCGTCACTTCACCGTCAGCCAAAACGATCTCAAGCCCCCGTACATAATCTCTCGTCACGCCGTATTTCACAGCCCTCATACCTCCGGCATTCGTGCTGATATTTCCGCCGATGCTGGCCTTTTTCTCGCCCGGATCCGGCGGATAAAAAAGCCCTCTCGCCTCCACCTCTGCCTGAAATTCTCCGAGAATCGTTCCCGCCTCTACGGTCGCCGTAAGAGTTTCCTCATCGATTTCAAGAATATGATTCATCAGGGAAAGATCCAGCACGATTCCGCCTTTCAGCGGAACGGTAGAACCCGTAAGATTTGTTCCCGCTCCTCTCGGCGTAACAGGGATCTCGTTTTCATACGCATATCTCATCACGCTGCTTACTTCCTCGGTGGAGGTAGGAAACACTACGCATGACGCAGATCCCTTTACACGTCCCAGAGAATCGCTGAGATACTTCTCATCTATATTTTCATCGATAATTCTGTCAGAATCCGCTATGATTTCCGATAATTGCTGTCTCATCGCTGCCTCCCGTCTCAAATATAAGGCTACTCTTCGATCTCATACTCCCAGGCAGGTTTAAAGTATCCCTTAAATTCATTCTGGAAGATCTCTTTCGTTCCTTCGGACTGGAATGCTTCTACGATTCTCGTATATGCCTTGCAGTCAGCTTCGTCCTTTCTCGCGCCGATGACGCAGAAATACGCGTTTGAGTCATAGCTTTCCTCGTAGAAGATCGCTTCTTCATCCGGTTCGATTCCCGCATCCAAAGCGTAATTCCCATTAATTACAGCTGCCGTCACATCCGGAAGTACCGTATATGTATCCGATGCGTTCACTTCGACGATTTCGACAGCAACGTTATATGTCTCGATATCCGCTATTTCAGGATTTGCCCCCGTGCCATCTTTAAATTCGATAAGCCCCGCAGATTCCAGAAGCTTGAGAGCGCGGCCGCCATTTGTAGCGTCATTTGGAATGGCGATAGTATCTCCATCTTTAAATTCAGATACGTCGGTGATCTTATCCGAATACAGATTCATGGCGATGATAAACGTATCCGCGATAGCGACGAGATCGTCCCATCCGTTTTCTTCGCACTGATTTTCCATGTATGCGTGATGCTGCTGGGCGGTGATATTTATCTCGCCATTCTCCAGAGCTTCGTTTGGAAGAGCGTAATCAGAGAACTGAACGTATTCGATTTCAATCCCTTCCTCGGCGAGTTCTTCCTTGATAGGATCCCAAATATCCTCATAGATGGCCGCTGTCAGGCCTACCTTCACAGTGACAGGATTCTCAGGCGAATAATCGTTGAGAGCATCGAGATCTGCTTCTGAATTCTGCGGCTTCCCGCATCCTGCTGCGCCAAGCGCTAATGTCAGCACTAATGCTCCCGCTGCAATTCTCTTAAAAAAGCTGTTCTGTTTCATCATTTTTCGTTTCCTCCTTTATTTGTACCTATTTGACCTATTTGACCGCTCCCAGGCGGCCCATTCTAAGCTTCTGTTAATATGTATTAAATATGCTTTATTATCTGTCTGCGCAGTTTTCCGACTGCGAAATTTATCCCGATACAAAACATGCTAATGGGTATTTTTTCTGGCGATATAATTTCCTACGTACTGGATAATAGAAATCATCACTACTAGAACGATAACCGATACATACGTTACATCCGCCTGATTTCGGTCATGACCATATCTGATGACAAAATCCCCTAAACCGCCGGCGCCTACGGCGCCTGCCATCGCAATCAATCCGAATAAACTGATCATTGCAATCGTAGTGCCTCTCGCAATTCCTGCGATACTCTCCTTCAGATAAACCCGGAAGATAATGCCCAACGGACTGCAGCCCATGGACTCCGCCGCCTCGATCAAACCGTTATCCACCTCGGACAGAGCACTCTCTATCTGACGGGAATAAAACGGTACTCCCGCTATGATCAGCGGAACGATAGCGCCCTCCAGCCCGATGGCCGTCCCCATGATAAGGCGGCTCAGAGGCATGAGCCCCGCCAATAAAATGATAAACGGTATCGAACGGAAGAAATTTATTATCTTGTCGAGAACCTGATAGACCGCATTTTGCTGAAGGATACCGCCGGGTCTTGTCACCGTAATGGCAACTCCCAGTACGATTCCTATGAATACAATGAAAACTCCTGCCCATAATGCCATCAATATCGTCTGCCAGATAGCCAGCCCGAAGGTCGGGAGTTTTTCCATGATATGAGGCATTATTTTATTCAATAATTCCGTCACCGCGAATCACCTCCACTCCTACATTGATATCTCTGAGATATCTTATCGCAGCTTTTATATTATCTGTCTCTCCGCTGATGACGACCGCCAAGCCGCCTACCGGATTATTTCCTATGATAGAAATATCGCCGAAGATGATATTGACGTCGATGTCGTATTCTCTGGAAATTTTTGACACCAACGCTTCTGCGCTGGATCTTTCCAGATATGTAAATCTGGCGATGATACGCCCCTGATCGATCTCCGGAATTCCGGTAGGAACGCTCGCCATCTCGTATATCTTTGACAGATTCGTCGTGTTCTCGACAAACCGTCTGGTGATCGGGCTGGACGGATTGGCAAATATGTCGAATACCTTCCCATATTCGATCGGTTCCCCATCATCCATGACGAGAGCCTCATCACAGATCTCTTTCACCACCTGCATCTCATGGGTGATAATGATAATAGTGATTCCCAGTTCGACATTGAGTTTTTTCAGAAGCTGAAGTATAGATTTTGTAGTCTCAGGATCGAGAGCGCTGGTAGCTTCGTCGCTCAGGAGAACCTCCGGTTCGCTGGCCAGAGCCCGTGCAATCGCTACGCGCTGTTTCTGCCCTCCGCTGAGCTGACTTGGATATACGTCGCCTCTGTCGGAAAGTCCGACGAGATCCAGAAGTTCATCTACTCGTTTCTGTATCTCCGCTTTTGAAAGACCTGTATGTTTTAAAGGAAAAGCTACATTTTCTTTCACCGTCCGTGAGACGAACAGATTGAAATGCTGAAATATCATGCCGATCCTCTTCCGGTTTCGTCTCAGCTCCCGGCTGCTCATGGCTGTCAATTCGCTGTCCCCGATAAACACCTTACCTTCCGTGGGTCTCTCCAAAAGATTGATGCATCTCACAAGCGTCGACTTTCCTGCACCGGAGAAACCTATGATACCGACGATCTTCCCTTTTTCTATATTCAGATTTACATGCTTTACCGCATCGATCCTTCTGCCTTTTGATATATAAGTTTTGCTTATATCCTTCAGACATAGAAAGGCTCTTTCCGTTTCCCCATTCATAAGACTTCCTCCATGCTCCCAGTAATAACGCCAGGCTTTATATTCATCGGCTTCCAACATTGAATTCTTTGGCAGCGCCTTTTTTAAAGCGGAGCAAAGCTCCTGACAGTTCGCTTGTCAAGGACGACGCGAACGCTTGCAGCAAGCGCCGGGAGCTTTCGCTCAGCCGGGTTTCGGCGGGTAGATGATTGCCCGACCGCCGAAACCCGGAAATGGAACCCGCCGCTTACAGAAGCGGGAGACATTTGGCGCTTGCCATAAATATTTCATAGTTTACATATGTATTTACTGGGTGTTTTATATAAACGTATTCTATAGCTTAAGGCTATCGTTGTCAATGATTCTGATTCTACACAAAATTTTTATCCGGTTATCATTTTTATTTATAGCAAAAAAAATCTGTCTCCACTCCTCAGCCATACGTTTCATTTTTCCTCGCTTTCTCATAATGCATTTGTCCGCTATTTTTTGTAGAATATATTATGAAGACTTTACAGTGCGATACAAAGTTTTTGTTTCATGTGATTCATAATAATAAGCGCCGGAATCCTCCGCGCTTTAGAGTTCTTTTCCTCAGTATATAATTCCATAACGGGCTTTCGTTTTGATTGGAGCGTGATATATCGTGAAAATTTTAGTTGTAGAAGATGCTAAGGACATGAATCTTCTTATCGTAAAAACCTTAAAAAAGGCTGGTTACAGTGTGGATAGCTGCTATGACGGAGAGGAAGCGCTGTTATATTTGCGGGGCGCCGAATACGACGCCGTCCTTTTGGACGTGATGATGCCTAAAACAGATGGATATGAAGTACTGAGAAAGCTGAGAGAAGGAAAGAGCGATACCCCTGTACTCTTTCTGACAGCCCGCGATGCGGTGGAAGACCGGGTGAAAGGATTAGATCTGGGCGCTGACGATTACCTCGTCAAGCCGTTTTCCTTTGATGAGCTGCTGGCCCGTATTCGCGTCATGACACGAAAGCGTGCGGGAAACCGAAGCAATCGTTTTTCTGCAGACGATCTCACCGTAGATATCGAGCGTAGGACGGTAAATCGCGGCGGTCAGGAGATTTCTCTTCTGCCCAAGGAATTTTCTATTCTGGAGTACATGATACGCAATCAAGGTATCGTACTGTCGAGAGAACAGCTGGAAAATCAGATCTGGAACTACGAATATTCCGGAAATTCAAACAACATGGACGTATACATGAGCCGGCTGCGAAAAAAAATCGACAGCGGACATGAGGTGAAGCTGATCCACACAATCCGAGGCGTCGGATGGGTGCTGCGTACCGAAAAATAGACGCCCGACAGCCGAACAGACCGTCAGATATTAACCGTAAAAACACTAATGCAAAAGGAGGAACCATGAGAATGCTCTCTGTGAAACTTCGCATTACGCTCTGGCTGACTCTGATGATGACATTTCTCAGCGGGCTGCTGCTGATATTTATGTTATCCATGAACAGCACAGTCATCACGCAGACCTCGATGACTCAGCTCTCCCAAACCCTGCGTAACAATCTGTCTCTGATCGATATATCCCAGAGCCGGCTGCAGGTAGACGAAGAATTCAAATACTATCAAAACGGTGTATTTACATTAATTTACAGTCAGAATAAAACTCTGATGGCAGGCCAGCTGCCTGTGTCCTTCCAGACGGAAGAGCCCTTTGAAAACGGCGTGACACGTATCATTTCTTCTTCCGGCGGCGAAAGATATTTTGTCCTCGACTTCTGGATTCCTGTCGGCTGGGAAAACGGCTTATGGATTCGAGGCCTTCTGGAAGCGCCGGAACGACTGCAGGCGGCAGATAATCTTCTTTTTATCGCCCTGATTTCACTGCCGGTATTCCTCATCCTTGCGACATTAGGCGGATACCGCATCATCAGGCGCTCTTTTCTGCCCCTCGATAAAATCACCGCCACAGCCGACGCTATCAACCAGGCTCACGATCTGTCCGGCCGAATCGGTCTGCCGCCCGGCAAAGACGAATTTTCCCGATTAGCCGAAACCTTCGACCAGATGTTCGCCCGACTGGAGCACTCTTTTGAAGTGGAAAAACAATTCATCGCTGACGCATCCCATGAACTGCGCACTCCGATATCCATCATTCAGGGAGCCTGCGAATATGCGGAAAAATTCGATGAAACACCGGAAGAATATATAGAGACGATCTCCATGATCCGCCGTCAGGCTGGAAATATGTCGGATCTGATCACTCAGTTGCTGAATATGGCACGACTGGACCAGGGAACACAACTCGCCTGCTTTGAATCCATCGATCTGACAGAATTAACAGAGGCGGTTTGCCACAATCAATCTTATGACAATGAGCGGTTGAAAACGAAGCTCCAGAAAAATATAACGGTCCGAGCCGATTCTGTTCTTCTGACGCGATTGCTCCAAAATCTTCTGGACAACGCCTTCAAATATGGAAAAACCAACGGACAGGTACAGGTAACGCTGCATCAGAGCGAAGACGAAATCCTGCTGTCTGTGCAGGACAACGGCATTGGAATTCCCGAGGATCAGCAGGAAAAAATCTGGCAGAGATTTTACCAGATAGATCCTTCCCGCAGCGATGGCAGCGGCGCAGGACTGGGTCTTTCCATGGTAGAGCAGATCGCTCTGATCCACGGCGGATATATGACACTTCAAAGTATTCCCGGTGAAGGCAGCAGCTTTACGCTCCATCTTCCTTTTTCTGAAGGGGATCCTGACATGATTTCAGAAAATCCCCCAAAAAACTGCTGACACTGGGATAAAAAATATTTTTTCATTTCATGTAGATTTCATGTTTGCATCATAAAATCACCATAGAAAAATTTTTAGGAAGGTGAATCAGATGAAAACAAAAAAAATATTGTGCGCGTGTATTCTGACGGCTTTGCTGCTGAGCGGATGCACTCAGCAGCAAAGCTCTGAATATATCGGAGCAGAACAAGCCGCCCAGCTGGCATTATCGGCTTCCGGCATCTCATCAGCGGATGCGGAATCGATCACTTCAAACATGGACAGCCGCAACGGCATAGATTATTACAAAGTGACATTTAAAAATCAAGGTCAGAAATATGAATATATGATCGACGCCATGACAGGCGTCGTGATCGAGAGCCACGTCCCTGATGCTTCAAATGACGCCAATACAGAGGACGCGAACACAGACGGCAGTACAAAAAGCACCCTAAGTGAAAACGGAGCTTCCGGTACAGAAGGCTTGCAAAGTGAGAACAAGGTTTCCGGCTCTCAATCCTCGCAAAGCGGAAACAAGGTTTCCAGCACTCAATCCTCGCAAAGCGGAAACAAAGCTTCCGGCTCTCAATCCTCGCAAAGCGGAAGCAAGGTTTCCGGCTCTCAATCCGCTCCCGTATTGCAGGCAGACAACGCCATTTCTGCAGATGACGCGAAAAAACTGGCGCTGTCACAGGTTCCGGGCGCTTCTGAAAGCGATATAAAGGAGTTTGAAACGGATTACGACGACGGGCGTATGGAATACGAAGGCAAGATATATTACAACAATATGGAATACGAATTTGAGATCGACGCTTACAGCGGGGCATTCCGCAGTTGGGAGGCCGAACCGATAGATGATTAATCTGTTTCATATTTTGCAAAAAACATGAGTAAGTCCAAGGAAGTAACCGCTATACCGATTGTTCTTATCATTCTAACAGCTTAAGCAGCGAAATGGATAATTCCTTACTGGCTGCAAGGGCTATTAACCATAAATATATTGTAGTAGGAGGTATAAGATTATGTTAAAGAAAAATGTCAGACATTTTATAAACAAAAAGACCGGCGCACTGCTGCTGACCGCTGCAATGACCGCGGGCGCGCTGACCTTCCAAGCGGCAGTTCCTCAGGCTTCAGCCGCAGAAATCACCGCTGTAACAGCAAAGCTATCCCCTGATGTTACCGTCGTCATAGACGGCGCTGTCCAGACATTTTACGATGTCTCCGGCAAGGAGGTTCACCCGGTAGCCTTCAACGGCACAAACTACCTGCCGGTGCGTGCCATCGGAGAGCTTATGGGCAAAAATGTAAACTGGGATCAGTCCTCACACACCATCAGCCTGAGCAGCCCGCGCACAGCGGCATCTGTAAAAGGCTCTCCTGACGGCTCGGCCGCCGCAAAAAATATTTCCGCCGAGCTTCGTCCCGACTTTACCGTTATAATTGACGGTACAAAGCGTATATTCAAGGACGAGCAGAACAACACAGTCTATCCGCTGCTCAACAATGGAACGACATATCTGCCTGTACGGGCGATCGGCGAATTGATGGGCAAAAATGTAAGCTGGAACGCTTCAACTAAAACAGTGACACTGACCAGCAGCGACAGCCTTGTAACAGACGCAGACAGTTTCCACCAGGGCTCCTCCGACAGCTCAGACGCCGCATCAGCAAATCCTTCTGCATCAGAGAAGCCCTCCGCATCTCCGAATCCGGGAAATTCCCAGGAATCATCCTCGGAACAAAATGCCTCCGGCAAGATGATCAGCGATGAAACCGCTAAATCAAAGGCTCTGGCACACGCCGGACTCAAGGCAGATCAGGTCACATTTACTAAGATCGACCTCGAATGGGAGGACGGACAGCGCATCTATGAGGTAGAATTTTATACCAAAGACGGCAGGGAATACGATTATGAAATCGACGCCTTTACCGGCAAAATACTCTCCTGGGAACAGGAATCCAGATGGGACTGACACCGTGACACCGAACCGAAAATGAACTGAAAATGAAATAGACAAGCGCTGCCGGGTTTCGGCGGGGGGGGATTACGGTCCAACCGCCGAAAATCGGAAATGGAACCCGCCGCTTACAAAAGCGGCGGGACATCTGGCGCTTCTGTAAGCGGCGGGACATCTGGCGCTTGTTAT
>CAZGBL010000037.1:0-14153 GCA_964523955.1 uncultured Oscillospiraceae bacterium
TGCTCGCGGCGCTTATCGTTTCAGGCGGCGTGAGACGGTATCGGAAGACGAGGTAGTTTGAGGGAGTATTCTCTGTTTCTGCAGACAATTTTAAATGAGACAAAGTGAACGGCTGCAAAGGCAGGGTCTGTGATCCTGCCTTTATGTTTGTAGAAAAATTTTATTTTAAAAATCACTTTAAAATACTCTATATCTTGTCATAAATATATAGACCTACTTAAAATATTCGCAAAAAAATTAGTTTAGAGAAAATAACAAAAAAATAAATATATTTAAATAAATTTTGTGCGTAAAGTAACGCTTCCGTAACATATATATTGTTATAGTTACATTTGTTCAGGCAGAACGGGACAAAAACTGCGAATCCGTATGGCCTGTAATCGGAATGGTTACAGGAAGATATGCGATCGGCATGATTTGCGGTGGAGGAACGTTGTTTGCCCTGGGTTTTATATAGATGTTTGTCGGGAATGCGATTCGCAGGAGAAGCGGAAGGGTTTCGGACAAAAAACGGTAAGTTACAGTTAAAGTTACAGTTTTAAAGGAGAGGCACTTATGAGGAATAAGTATCGAAGAGGCGCTGTAAGCACAGTGTTGTGCCTTGCGCTGGTATTCACTCAGATGATGCCCCAGATGATCAGCTTTGCCCAAATCGGGGGGGGTATGATGATACCCTGAGCGTTGAAAACGCCGGCTCCGCAGATTTGGCAGATACCGCAGAGGCGAACGGCACATCGCCTGGCGGCGAGGCGTCGGCAGGCTCCGGCGCCGGAGGAGAGTCCGATGAGACCGGTATATCCGAAAATACGGACGACACGGCTTTATCATCTGGAGACAATGACAAAACGCAGCAGACTTTGCAGAACAGCTCGAATACGAACGGCACAGATTGTTTGGCTGGAGATGCGGCGGACAAGGTCTATGAGGATTCCGATCTGGAACGGCCTGTACAGGACGCCTCCGAAGATAAGGCTCTGACCGCGGAGGAGAGTCAGGCAGCGCTGGATCGGGTGAAGGAGAATCTGGCGGAGCTGTCGGGATCGGAAGGTATCGCTGACGCGGACGCCGGAGCCCCGGAAGACGAATCCGGTGAGGATGGCACCGACGATGAAGATGCCGGTGACGCAGCGGAAAATACCGCCGACGTTTCCTGGTATACGGCGGAAGGCACGTCCTTCACGCTGAAGACAGCGGCGCAGCTGAAAGGTCTGGCGCTGCTGACGGCAAACGGAGAAAGCTTTCAGGGGAAAACCGTCATCTTAGGAAATGATATCGATATGACTGGCGTGGAGTGGACGCTTCCCATCGGAAATACGAAAGCGCATCCATTCTGCGGTACGTTCGACGGCGCGGGCTATGTGATCAGCCATTTTACTCTGGGAACAGAAGAAGCGCCGGCGAGCTTTGATTACAGCGGTTTCTTCGGATATCTGGAAGGAAGCGTATCCGACCTGAAGCTTCAGGGAAGCATTTATGCGGTAAAAAACAACGGCACACTTTATACAGGCGGGCTGGCAGGATATGCAGCCGGCGCTGAAATCTGCGGCGTGGTTATCGATGTAGATATCACGGCAGCGGCGTCGAGTGACATTATCTACGCAGGCGGCCTTTTTGGCGTGTCCAAAAATACGGCGATAGATCGTTCCGAGGCGCAGGGCGGACTGGAAATCGATGGAGCGGAAAGCAATCGGACGTATGCGGGCGGCGTCGCCGGCTCTGCTGAAAACGGCAGCGGCGGAAAAGGCGGAATGATCAACAGCGGAAGCACGGGAACCCTCCAGGTGAAGGGCGGCACGGTGTTTGCCGGAGGTTTCGTCGGCTATGCGGCCGGTACGGCGGGCAGCCGTCTGACGATCTGCAATGATTACCGAAACGGGGAGGTATCCGGAAGGACAGGAGACGCTGGCGTAAAGGTGACGGCGGACAGCGGATATGCAGGCGGTCTGGCGGGCTACATGAGCGCGTATACCGAGCTGCAGAACTGCTATACGTCAGAAAAATTGGATGCTGACATCGCGGAGCAGTCAAAGGCGGGCAACAGTATTTTTGACGGCTTGCCGGCAGGCGGCTCTGACAGTGCAGACCGTTCATTCAGCACAGTCGGTCTCATCGCAGGCGGCGTGTACGGGGACGCATCGTCGGAGGCAGCGGGCGTCGTAAAATCCTGCTATGCGGTGGCGCCGGAGGGCGTGACTTCCCTGAATCCGCAGAGCGCCGACGGCACAGACGGAGAAGAGAGCGCTTCTGCCGTTCTCGTCGGCCAGACTGGCGGCGGTGCGATTGTCAGCGGCAATGAAGTCTTTGACAGAGACGGCGTCTTTTCAGAGGACTCCGCTATCTCCTATTACGGGACGCTTTATCATGCTCTCAATATGTGGGCCGAGACAGACGGAGCGGCATATGGAGCGGATTACTGGAGCGGCAGCGGGGCGCGGCTGAAGCCTGATCCTGCGGCGGAATCTGCGGCAGCGGCAGCGGTGGCGCTTCTGATGGAAGACGAGGAAGTCATCTTTGAAGATACCAGCTGGTTTGACGGAGCGGAAAGCGAATATACGCTGACTACAGGCAATCAGCTGAGAGGCTTAGCGAAGCTGGTCAATAATGGAAGAGATTTCAGCGGCGTTACGATAAAGCTGGGCGCGGATGTGCAGATCGCAGGCGACTGGACGCCTATCGGCGCTTATGCCAGTGCAGCAGCCAGCCGGAAGCCGTTTTCCGGAATTTTTGACGGCCAGGGATATACGATCACCTTCGGAAGTAAAGAAGCGGATGACGGCAGCAGTCTGGACGGCGGAGCAGCTGCAGACGGAGGAACGAACGGAGACGCCGCAGACTCTATAGAACCTGCAGTGATTACAGTGACTTCCGACAAAGGAGCCGGTCTGTTCGGATATGCTGACAGCGCTGAATTGAAAAATGTGACATTGGACGGTCTCCTGAGAATCGATTTCAGCAGCACAACGACAGGTATCGGTACTCTGGCAGGATATATTTCTAATACACAGGCGGAAGAGATCACTTCTGACGCAGATCTGAACTATACGCAGACAACCTCTTTTTACGGCGTGTACTATGGAGGTATTGCAGGGTATGCTTCAGGGACAGCGGAAAACGCTGCCGTATTGAAAAACTGCATCCACACGGGTACGATTGCGCAGATAAGTAATCAAAGCATCGGCGGCGGATATATCGGAGGTATTTTAGGATATGCCGGTGATATCTGTTGTGAGGTGTCGAATTGTGTCAACAGCGGAGATATTACATTTATCCAGACGAGTTATTCCACAACAGGCGGTATCGCGGGACGCTGCGGTATCGTAAAGAATTGTGTTAATTTCGGCAGGATAAAGAATTTATATGGAACACGAGGCAGCATAGGAGGCTCGATGGTGTCTTCCGGCTCCGTCATGGAGAACTGTTATGGTTATGTCGGCGATGATACGGATATTACAGCGGTTCTGGGCAGCGGCTCAGGAACGAAGACGAGCCTGGGAACCTTCACTTCTGCCGACGGCGAGCTGACTGCGTCTAACAGCACAACTCTGACGTATATTCCGGAAGACGGGCAGCTGGAAGACGGCTGCACTCCTGTTTCCTATGCTCTGAGCGAGTATGTGAAAGCGTATGCAGGAAACGGATTCCGGCAGTGGGAAGCGGATAAAAATATCTGGACGCCGACGGGAGATATTCTGAAGGGTGCGGCGGAGACGACAGTCACTGTAGAAAAGACAGTAGAACCGGCAGGAGGCGGCAGTCCGAAGGAAGATGGGTCTGCTGATGTCGGCGATACCGTGCGTCTGACAGCGGATATCGCTTTTTTGGAGGATCCTCTGAGAGAGCGGGGTACACTTTCCTTCCGCTGGTATGTAAGCGCGATTGCGGATAAATCTATGGCGGAGGAAGTTACGGACGATCAGGGAAATCCGGTCACCACACAGACGCTTACCATCGTGCCGGAGAAGAAAGTATCTTCATATTATTACATCGAAGTTACACATACCCTGGGAGCCAGTAAAACGGTCAGCGAGAGCGAGCTCTGCCAGGTTTTGATTAACAAGGCGGAGGGAGATACTTCGTGGTATCCGGGAGAGACGGAGTCGTGGACTAAAGGCTCCGGCACTCAGGAGGATCCTTATCAGATCGAGACGGCGGCTCAACTGGCTTATATCGCGGAAGTGGTTAATTCAGGCGACGCTACCTATCGTCAGAAGTACTTTAAGCTGATGAATGATATTCAGCTGAATTCTTCGGAGAGCTGGACGCCGATCGGCGGCATGAATACAGCGCAATTTTCAGGTACTTTTGACGGAGACGGACATACGGTTTCCGATCTGAATGTTCTCGCCGCAGAAGGCAATATATATGCGGGGCTCTTCGGAAGAATATCCGGCGGAACGATTAAAAATCTCAAGGTTGAGGGAAAAATTACCGCCAAGACGAAGACGAACGGAGCGGTATGCTATGCCGGAGGAATTGTGGCATATGCGGAAAAATCAAGCGTTCTTTCCGGTCTGACAGCAGAGATTGATATCGATGCGGCTGTCGCAAATACAAGCAAGATATATTGCTATGCCGGAGGAATTGCGGGATATCTTTCGGACTCTTCGATCACAGAGTGTCTTTCATCCGGCAGCGTAAACGCTGAAGGGGAAGGCAGTTATAGTTATAGTTACGGCGGAGGAATTACAGGATACCTCAGTGAATCCTCTGCAGAAGACTGTGAAAACAATGCGACGGTTGCCGCGGAAGCGCAGAGCCCTTATGTTGGAGGAATCTCCGGCTATGCGGATGGAGCGTCGACTCGTATTTCTCAGTGCCGAAACTTCGGAGCTGTAACGAATAACGGGGGATACGCCGGCGGTATTACTTCATACATCTACAGTGCTTCCAGCGTGATCGTGAGCTGCGCCAACTTCGGTCCGGTCGTGAACCTGTCCCAGTCCAGCGATACGGGATCAGGAGGTATCTGCGGTTATGCGGCGAATACTGACGAAGTCATTGCGAACTGTGTCAACACAGGAAGCATTTCAGGATACTATGCGGGAGGTATCCTCGGCTATGCGAATAAAACTGTCTCGTGCTCTGATCTGATAAATACGGGGGCTATTGACGGCTATTCCTACGCAGGTCAGGCAGCTGCGGCCGCCGGATCGAATAACTACGTTACGGTTCAGAATTTTTATTATAATGCTGACGCTGATGTGACGGAAATCTTAGGGTACAGAACTCTGAATGGCAGCACGTCAGATATCGGAACCTTCGATTCAGCGGATAAGAATAATCGTGAAGCTTCCATTACGGCGGCAGAAGGCTATACCGTCAGTGAAGCAAATCTGGGAAGAGCCCTCGATACCTGGATTTATGAAAATCCGGACGTCGGCGCGAGATTTTGGGAGGCTTCCGAGCGATATGGCATTCTCATGCCGTCGGGTCTGGAATTTACAGGAATCGCTCTGCCTGAGATCACACTCTCTCAGATATCAGAAACGGGGAATTATGCCCTGAATACCAGCGCGGAGCTGTCAGCCGAAATCACGGTTCCGGAAAACCCTCTGGCTGAGAGCGTAAAGCTGAAATACGACTGGTACATCACTTCGGAAGAGACCATGGATTATGGGGCTGTTTTGGAAGACGGCGCCGGTTCCTGGGAAACAGCCGAAACAGGGACGGCGACAAAGGTTTATAAGGTGGATTCCACACAGCCGTCTCTAAATTATTACTATCTGAAAATTTCTGTCGAAGTTGTCTATCCGGGCGGCGTTACGCTGACGAGAGAGGTTTACAGCGATCTCAAACGCGTATATATTCAGCCGGAAGAAGGCGATGACGCCTATTATGGGCTTCCTTCTGATTCGCTTGAGGGCGAGGGCACAGAGGAGAGTCCTTACATCGTCGGCAGTGCGGGTGATCTGAAACGCATGCAGCTGATGGTCAATGCGTCGGCAGAAGACGCATCGGCGTACTATCGTCTGACAAATGATATCGACTTTAATGGCATGCAGTGGCTTCCTATGGGAAAAAATTCCATTCAATTTAAAGGCGTTTTCGACGGAGGAGGTCATAAAATAGAAAATCTGAAGATCAGCTCCAATGGCGTTTACAGCGGCTTCTTCGGATATATCAACGGCGCGGAGATCAGAAACGTCTCGCTGGAAGGAAGCCTGACTTCCGGAACGGGATCGGGCAGCTACCTGTATACAGGCGGAGCTGCGGCATACGCAGTGTCGTCTAAGATTACGAATGTGACATGTGATATTCGCATGTCTGTGGTAAGCGATATTCATTATACTCTTGTCGTGGGCGGCGTCGCAGGCTTTTCTACAGGCACGGATTTGAGTAAGTCGAGAAACGACGGCGACATAGATATCACTCACGGATACAGCACGTCTGCGGGTTATCTGTATGCAGGCGGTATCGTCGGACAGAATGCGGCTTCCGTAACGAGCTGTACGAATACGGGAAATATTCGTGTCTCACATGAGGGCTCTCAGTCGGAGAATGCTTACGTTTCCGGCATCGTCGGCGGAGGCACGGCAAGTGAAATTATCAACAGTGCGAATACAGGATCTATCACTATGCCGGAAAGTATGAGCGGAACTGTTTATGTATGCGGTATCGCTTATGCAAAAGTGGCACAGAGCGCCACCCTCACTGTGGATAACTGTGTCAATTACGGTTCCATTTCAGGAACAGGCAACAAGTACAGCGGAACGTATATCAGTGTAGAACAGGGATGGGGACCGATGGGAGGCAGCGGAACTGCGAATATCTCTAATCTCTATCTCGTTCGCAGCGCATCTGAAGGAGAAAACTTTACAGGCGGTTCTTCCAACGCAAGTTATAAATCCGTAGGTATCCTGACGGACGGTATCGGCCAGTTAACGCAGCACAGCACATACGCGCTGAATTACGTGAGATCTGACAGTGACGCTGCGTACGATTCCGATCTGTCTTATGCAGTCGATATGTGGATTAACGATAACGCGTCATCTCTGCCGAACACATGGACGAAGGAGGACGGTAAGCTTCTTCCTGTGGGCGCGGCCATTGAGGATGCGGACGAGCCTGTGATTTCAGAAATTTCGGTCAGCACGGATGAGATGAATCCGGATCGTGTTTTCGGCAAAGGTACAGAAAACGGTCCCGTACTCACCGCAGTGCTGACAAATGAGGAAGACTGCGGAGATCTTTCCTGGCAGTGGTACCGCACCTTAAAAAAGGACGATATCAGTGTCGCGGAGCTCATCGAGGGTGCAGATCAGGCCAGCTATACGCCGGATATGAACCTGACCGGTTTTACGCAGTATTATGTTCAGGTGACGAACCAGGAAGGCCTGGTACAGAAATCGACGGTCAGCGATTTGATCGGAATCATGGTAAATGATCCGGATTCCAACGCCTGGAGCGGTGTGACGGCGACCTCGTTTGCAGCGGATGAAAACGGCGTGTACGGCGACGGTACGGCGGAGCGTCCGTTCCTGATCGCTACAGGAGAGCAGCTGGCATATATGTGTGAACTCATCAATGGCGGTCAGTCTTTTACAAATGATGCAGAAGAAGCGGTAAATTATGCAGACTGTGCATATAAACTGATCAGCGATATCGACCTGGGCGGACGCTATTGGAGTCCGATAGGGCAGTCGGCGGCGGCAGGAAGCTTCTTCGAGGGAACGCTCGACGGAAACGGAAAAACGATCAGCGGTCTGAAGCTGGGAGAATCGGCGACGTCAGGTACGAAATATCTGGGTCTGTTCGGCTATACTTCGGCGGATATCAGCGATCTGACCCTGAAAAATGCGTCAGCGGATATCAGCGCTCAAGGGACGATGACCCTGTATTCGGGAAATGTTGCAGGTTATCTTGCTTCCGAAGGAAGTCTGCAGAATATCAATGTTATAAATGAAGAGGAAAGCGGTTCAAAAATATCCTATCATTTCATTGCGGGCGCTTCATCGTCTTCCGGTATGGGAAGTTCCAGTACCAGCGCTGCTACGGTCTGGATCGGAGGAATCGCGGGAGACATGGCTGCGAATACGACGATAGACAGCTGCGCTTCGGCGTGTGATATCGAAGCAGAAGGTACGGCGGCTACACTTCGTATCGGAGGTATTTCAAATACGGAAGGAAACGGTGCGGTGATTTCAGACTGTACGAATACGGGCGATCTCGATATTGGAGTGGATGTACTGGGAAGTTCTATTTATCAGTACGCAGCGGCGGGAATCGCAGGATATTCTCAATACCCTTCCATTTCAGGATGCACGAGCGAAGGCAGTATACATGTTTCGGGTTCAAAGAAGTATTACATGTATATCGGCGGTATTCTGGGGTACTCCAATGCTAATACAGCGGCCACATCTGCAGCGGCGGTGTTGGAAGGATGTGTCAACAGAAGTACTATCGTTTCAGAGATGGAAGCAGAAAATGCAAGTTATGTGGCGTATACCGGAGGCATAGCGGCGATCTATCACGGTACGATTTCCGACTGCAGAAATGAAGGAAATATCGTTGTAAAGCATTCGGGTCTGGGCGCAGGCGAGTATACGGGCGGGATCGCAGGTTATGCAGGTTATACAGGATGTTATATTTATAACTGCGCCAATACAGGCGGCGTCAGCGTACATAACAGCTCTGCTGCGAAATTTACCGCTTATATCGGCGGTGCGCTGGGATACTTGAATAACGGCGTGGTATACAATTGCTTCAATTCAGGTGACGTCGCTATAGGAAGCAATCTGCAGGCGACATGCAGCATTGCAAAGTTTATCGGACAGACGAATAATAAGGCTGTCGGTTTATACAATTGTTACATCACGGGAAGTCTCACTCTCAACGACGATGCGGCAGACGAAAGCAGCGCCACAGCGTACAGCAAGGTAGGCGTCGCTGTGGGGAATGGAACGTGTGGAACTCTGAAAAATATTTTCTGGTCGGAGGATGCGTCCATTACGTCTCCGTATGGGGCGGTAACGCCGTCAACGGCCGAGAATTGTGAAGCGCGGGCATATGTAAACGATGCGGCGGATGAGGAAAATGAAACGGCGCAGAGTGCGATAGATGATCTGAATCTCTGGGTCGGTGAAAATTACGATGCAGCCATCGGTACCGGGTCTTATAAATGGTCGGTAACAGAAGATCGTAAGCCTCTGTTTGGCGGTCTGCCTGCGACTCCTCAGGCGCCTGTCGTCAGCATAGAGGTCTCAGAAGCAGGCTTCACCGCAGGTCAGCAGCTGACAGACGATGATAAGCTTACCGCGTCCATAGCGAAAAATGATTCTGAAACAGGCAGCGGCACATTGGGTTATCAGTGGTATCAGTGTGACGATGTGAAAGGGAGCAATCCGACTGCGGTAGGAAATTCCTTGTCGAATCTGTCTGCAGCGGATATTACGGCGTCTCTTATGGTTTCAACAGATACGCCGGGCAGATATTATTATTATCTGCAGGCTGTATATACGGATGACGGCGCAGGCGGATATGATATCGATTTCTCTCAGGCGAAGAGCGACATCATAACGGTCACCGTAGGATATATGATAAACTTCAGCTGCGGAGAAATGTATACCGGACAGCCGGTGGAAAGTATCGGACCGGTTCTTTCCGGAGATAAAATTACCCTTCCGGAGGCTCCGACAGAGCGCGGCTATGCGTTTGAAAGCTGGCAGCAGCCGGAGGGCTCTATGGACAGGCTGAAATATGAGGCGGCGGCGACTTATCTCGTCGATATTCCACAGAGCGCCGGAAATTCCTACAGCATCCTGTTTGAAGCGAACTGGAAAGACGCAGCGAAGTACGATTATACTATCGATGGCGGCAGCGCGGAAAAGCTTCTGGAGGACAGCTCTTATGAAGGCGTTCTCTATGAAAAAGAAGTGTATACGATTCCGCAGGCGACGGAGCTCTTCGGACAGTCAGACGATTACAAGTTTGGAGGCTGGAACATCATTCTTTCCGACGGCTCCGAGGCGGTAGATGAGAACGGATCGATCCTCATTCTTCAGGCAGGCGATACCTGGTCTCCGGAAGAGAGCTTTACGTTAAAGGCTGTCTGGAATCGGTGGCATACGGTTACCTATGACGCCGGCGCCAGATCCAGCAGCGGAACGACGCCGGTGACAGGTGAGGTTCCGGAGGGCGGCGCTTTTGCTGCAGGAGACACTGTCACGCTGGCCGAACCGGGTGAACTGGCGTATGAAAATCACAGCTTTAAAAATTGGAAAGCTGCCTGGACAATTACGGATGAATCGGGCAGTGAAACGCAGCAGACACAGTATGTCTCTCCAGGCGGAACATTTACTATGCCGGATGCAGACGTAGTATTTACGGCGCAATGGGTCAGCTTGTACCGTATTTCGTTTGAAAAGTATACTTCCGGTTTCGCGTATGGAGATCAGATCACAGGAGAAGCGCCGGAAGCTGTTGCGGGAAGTCCCGGCTCTACATTCCTGATACCGGATCAGGGAGCGTTAGCGCTTGAGGGATATGTGTTTACAGGCTGGTATGATATGGACTTTGGTTCCGTATGGAAGCCGGGCGATACTTACAGTATTTACAGTGAGATGACGCTGAGCGCAGTATGGAAAAAGAAGTGTGTGCTGACCTTTACAGCAGGAGAAGGCGGCAGTACGGGAACGCCGGAGGATCCGGAAGATCCCGATGCATCGCAGGATCTGCAGACGATAGACGCTATAGAAGATGAAACTGTTGCACTTCCGGAGAGCACGTTTGAGCCTCCTGCGAATGTGACAGAAAACGGAAATGAATATTTCTTTAAGTTTGCCGGCTGGACGGATGAGAACGGCATAGTTTATAAGGCGGGAACACCTTATGTGGTAGGAGGCGATATGACCTTCACCGCAAAATATGACAAGATTGCCGTCTGGGACGGCGGAACGGCTGCGGATTTTGCTTCCGGCACGGGAGAGAAGATGTATCCGTATGTCATCGAGACGGCGTCTCAGCTGAAAAAGCTGTCTGAAGACGTCGCAAACGGCAATAGCTATAAAAACGAATACTTCATTTTGGGAGCGGATATCGACTTAAACGGCAACAGCTGGCAGCCGATTGGACTGCATGATGTCAAAGATTATCTTTCAACTAATGGACAATATCCTTTTGAGGGATATTTTGACGGAGACGGCCATACGGTCAGCAATTTCGTGATCGATCAATCTGACCAGAGTCTCGGAACGTCACATGTAGGTCTGTTCGGTTACGTAAAAAGTCCTGATGCAACAAAGGACTCTATCTGCAATTTAAATGTAAGCGAGGGGACGATAGATTTTCAGCCGACGGGATCGGATGGGTCTGTTCAGACCGATACGTTTGTGGGAATGATCGTCGGATATCTTGTCGGAAGTATGTCTGGCTGCACTGCGTCGGGGAGTATATCGGTGACGCCAAAGACGAGGAACAACGGGGTAGACACGATCGCACAGGGCGGTATCGGAGGCTTGATCGGGTACGTATCGAATGGATCTGTCGACGGCTGCCAGAGCGATGTGGATGTAAAAGCTTCTCATGAAAGCAAATATGTCAGTGGCAGCGGATTTTACCACGGAGGTATCGCAGGAAAGAGTGAAGGTTCGACGATTACAGACTGTGAAAACAGAGGATGTATTGAAGCTTATTACTCGGCTGCAACATATGCGCATCTGGATGCTTCAGGCGGTATTGTCGGTTACGCTGCATCCGGGACGGATGCATGCAGCATTTCGGATTGCCGGAATTATGGAGACGTCGCGATAACAGGCGCACATGGTATGTTTGTGGGCGGCGTCTGCGGCAGGTCGGAAATCGCGATTGCAGACTGTGTAAATCAGGGTACTGTCACACATCACATGACGTATTATGATGGAGGGGTATCGAGCGCATCAGGATATTACGGCGGAGCAAATGCCGGAGGCGTCGCAGGGTTTTCATCTGCCTCGATTGAAAAGTGCAGCAATACAGCGGCTGTTACCGTTTACGATGATATCACAGTCTCCGGCGGTGCCGGCGGCGGATCCTTTCAGCCCGCGATGATTTGTGCAGGAGGTATTGCGGGAGCCTGCTATGGCGGCACATTGAAAGACTGTTATAATACGGGGACGATCTCAACAGAGTTCATGGATGGTAAAGAAGGACTCGATCAGTACTGTTACATGATCAGAGATACGGGTTATGTAGACATAGGCGGAATCGCCGGGATCGCCGGGATGAACGCCAGCGACGGACATTCGTTTACCACTGCAAATCATGGACAGGAAATTTCAAATGTTCATAATTATGGAACAGTGCAGTTTGCAGATGCATTTTCCAGAGGAGAAGATGATACCGATCACACTGCAGGCCTCATCGTGGGACGATGCGCTTATCAGACGAAGGTTTCCAACGCTTATTATCTGAGCGAGGAAGCATCGGAGGAAGAAGACTCGGAAAATTCCGAAAGCGGTTCTATTTCCTCTGGAGAAACGAATCAGAAAATCCTGACTGCGACAGAGGATGGAAAACTGATTCCTGCGGCAGGCGTGGGTAATACGGCAGGCATGACGGCGGAGAGCAATACCACAGGCGCGACACAGAATCAATTTGCTATCGGGGAAGTGGCTTATCTTTTGGACGGAGGCGACGGCGAGCCTGAAAACGCCTGGACGCAGGGAAGCGAACTGTATCCGGTGCTGGGAACGCTGAGAGTGAATAAGGTTACTGCTGTGCAGGGAGCTTATACTCATGTAACTCTTGGAAAATCAGGCACTTCTATGGATAACGAATCTGTCTATGCCACCAGCGGCGAGACAATACTGATTAACGTCACCGTTTCTTCCGATGACAGAGAGGTAGTAGACAGCTATACCACTTCAAAATCGGGAGACGGAGGAACGTGGTATTACACCTATGAGGTCTATGAAGGTCCGGCCCTCTACGCCATTGACGTCAATTACATTCAAGACGGTTCTGTGGTGGCCTTTGAAAATGTTTACGACGCAGAGCAGGGCGGCGGCGGAAATTCCTTCGTTATGGCTCAGAGTAACGACGCAAAAGTCATAACGAATTATTATGAAGGAAAAACCACGGAACTGGTGAAGTCGTGGTTCGTAGCAGATGAGGAGCTTCAGCCGGAACCGGAGCCTTCAACGGGAAGCGGCGGCGGTAAAGGCGGCGGAAATGGCGTCGGCACAGGAACGGGAACGCAGCCAGGAAATACTTCGGGAAGCGGAAACCATCCGACAGACATAAATCCGGAGATAAATACGGGCATCCCGAGTACGACGAACGTTCCTCAGACGACGCTGCCGAATCAGACGATTTCAGATGATGTGAGTCAGATCAGCATTCCTGTACCTGCTGTAGCGGCGGAAGCTGTGAACCAGCAGGAGCCTGAACCTGTGGAGTCGATTGAGACTCCTGACAGCGGCGGCGGGGAAACCGAAGAGATGGAAGAAGAGATCGTGGAAGAGGAAACGCCTCAGGAAGAGGATCTCACTGTCTTTGAAGTCATTCAGAAGACGGTGGAAGATAATCTGTTTATCTCTCTGCTGCTTCTCCTGCTGATTCTGCTTCTCATCGTTATCGGAGGCTATTCGCGGTATCGGAAGAGTCGGAATCAAAGGATGTTCAAATAATCTATATTAAGTGAAATTTTAATCTTGTTGTGCAAATGTGCCGCTTTTTAACGGCACATTTGCCATATCTCTAATTCTACAGGGACGAAAACACGATGGTTCTGCCGGGCGCTCGATGTACAAAATCGGAGAAAGTCTGTCCTTTTTTCAGACATCTCCGCTGTATATCTGCGCTGCTGTCGGCATTTTTCCATTTTTGTTTTTCTGATTTGAGAAAGGGAGGTGAGACGAAGGTGTTATGAATCACAGGATAATTCGACATTGCTTTGAGACTGCAGTACGCATATCGTTAGCCGTATTGTTGGGATTGATGCTCTGCTGCGGAACAGCGGCTGTCTATGCGGAGACTCAAAGTCCGGACAGCTCTGCGAAGGCGGAGTCTCAAAAACCGAGCGGTTCCTCAGGAGCTGAATCGGAACAATATCAGTATCAGAATCCCGTAAATCCTCTGGAGACGGAAGCTCCAAGGCGTGAGCAGACAGTGGAAGGCGTTCCCTATGACGCCGCCGGGATTTTAACCTATCGGTCGGAAAACGGCGAGGTGACGAT
>CAZGBL010000038.1:0-12560 GCA_964523955.1 uncultured Oscillospiraceae bacterium
CGTACGGTGCAACGGGAGGGTTGAGAGCTAACGCTCTCGCTCTACCCTATTTTTTGTCACTTCAATGCTGCTACAGTTCAGCTGCTGTGCTGCGGATTTTTGCTGCTGATTCAGAGATCCCTGAAAAGGATACCCCACTTAGACCGTTTATTTCAGCGGCAAGTCGCCGTCACTCACATCATTTACTACAGAATGGCAACTTTGTGGTACGTGATGTTTTCATGCTTCCCGTATGAATTGACCGATTTTGATGCGGACGAAGCGGCACAAAATGGAGAAAAAGTGATGCGAAAAGAAACGAAGGATGACAGACAGGAACAGAATACGGCGGGCTGGAATGTGTGAAACAACCGTTCTTTCCGAGAAATTTAGAAAAAGTCAGCGGATTCGCAAAAATACGGAAAAGAACGCATGAGCGGACGGGAAACAAGGGGGAAAAGGGTGGGATGAACAGAAGAGAAGATACTTCGGCGCGTATGGCGCAGTACAGAATCAGGGCGGAACCGAAGAGCGAAGGCAGCCGGAAATACGTTCAACTGGAAATTTGATTGGAGGAAAATATGAAAACAAAAATGAGAAAGAATCTGCTCCTTCTGCTCTCGCTGCTCATGGTATTGACTATAATGCCGATGGGCGTTTGGGCGGAAGGCGATGGGACAGACGATGCAGATCCTGCGTCTGTAAACGACAGTGTAGCGATGATCGGGCAAAAGGAGTATACGACTCTGGATGAAGCCATTACAGAAGCAGTGGATGGAGATATTATCAAACTCCTGAGCAGCTGCCAGCTTTCTGCGAACCGGGGAGTGAAAATATTTCATGACATTACTATTGAAGGTACTGGCACTGAATTGATTAACGTGACAGCTGAAAGTCTTCCCGGCAATAGTATGATCGAAATCAAGACAGATAGTATCGGCGCAGGCCTCACCCTGAAAGATTGTAATGTCGATATTTCGAATATTCCGATTTCGAGCTATGGTTACAATGCGGTTATTATCATTAACAGCGGCAAGCTCGTGCTGGATAACTGCGACATGACCATTGATGGTATACAAAGCGATGGCTCGTATAACAATATGCATGGCTTTTGGTGCCTTGAGAATGGAGACAATCTGCTGAGCGTAGTTAATGGTTCGAACCTCGTGGTTCAGAATTTTGCCCATAATGCAATTGAATGGGATGGAACTACAAAATATTATTTTGAGGTCAAGGATTCTACCTATACATCAAATCATACGCGTGGCGGCATCATAGGCATATGGGATGTAACCTTTGAGAATGCTGCTGTAAATGTAATTAACAGCAGTGGTAATGGCTCCAATGGCTCCGACTATACCATCACAAATTCAATCGTGAACTATGATAATAATGGCGCTCACGGCCTTTCCGCCGGTAATGTTATAATCACAGATTCTCTCGTAACCTGCAAAGGGAACAAGTACACTGGCTTTCATGTGGCCGGAACCTTAGAGGCCAGTACAACCGAAATCGGAAAATATAAAACTCAGATTGATGTGACCGGGAACTCCTGGGGCACCTGGGGTAATGATCTCTTTGCCGGATTGCGCCTGATTGGCAGCGCAGCCGTGAATGCTGGGGTAACCTTAAATGTCTCAGATAACTTTGGCGTAGGCATTCGTGCCAGTGGTTCAGATTCCACCTATACATTTGCTGATGGGGTTTGCCTTACGGCAATGACTAATGGTAAATCTATTGCCAACGGAACCCAGTATAACACGACAGGCGGTGGCATCTGGAACGCTGGTACCATGACGCTTCCTGCAGATGCAGTCATCTGCAATAACCATGCGACAACAGCTGGCGACGATATCTATAATACTGGCATCATAACCTTCGGTAAGGTCGGCACTGAGTGGGTCCTCGACGGCGAGCCGGACTGTACAGATGCCATCGACGGCTGGTATCATGACGGTTATTTCGGTGACGAAGAAGCTGCTCGCTGGAAAGCTCATGGGGATAAGCCGTATTATGCAGAGCTGTTCGACAGCTTTGCTGAGAGGGATCAGGCAGAAGTCAGCGGCTCAATCGCCCTGAAAGCCGCTCACGGTTTGATTCCTGTCGATCCTGATAATCCTGACAACCCGGATAGTGATCGAGAAATTTCCAAATCGAAGACCGCAACGAATCTGAAAAAACAAGGTGATGGTACTTATATTTCAGATGTGACACTGTCCCTTCCTTCTGCAGAAGAAGAGCTGGTGAGCGATGTTGTCTTTGTTTTAGACGAATCCAGCTGCAGCGAACCGGTAAAGAGGCAGGTTTCCAGCATGCTTGATACACTCTATGCGCAGATTGAGAATACAGGCGCTTCAATTAAGATCGGCGCGGTACAGTTCCGCGGTGAAGTGACGGAATATCCGCTGGCGAAATTAGACGAAAATACAAAGGCTTCTATCGCAGATTTTATGGGAAAAAGACCGGAGATCGGCGGCTCAAACATGAGTGCGGGTCTGATCGCGGGTAAGAAAATACTGAATGCTGACACTGCTGTAAGTGACAGCCGGAAATATCTCATATTAGTCGGCGACGGAATCACATATATCTGGGATGATGAAACGACAGAGGATCAGGAAAATTACGGAGTAAACTTCGCTAACGGTGACACGCCGAATATGCCGATGCTGGCGAGTCCGGACGGATGGGACATAAAACACGGAAATGGTTATGTTCCTGAAAATTGGAGCCGTGAATTGGCTTCTATCGGTGAATTGCTTTCAAATACAATTAACGATAAGGCAAGTTTATATGTACGGGGCGCCGATATCAGCGAAAAGCCATTTGTAGCTTACGATGAAAAAGACGACTATGCTTCTACGGTAGATATAGCTCTTTATAAATCCCATCAGATCTATAAGGAAATCGCTTCAAAATATCGCGCGTATGTCGTCAATGAGGGTGTGGAAAGTGAGATAAATGTATACCCGTTCGATCCGTCATTTATGAATTATTTAGCGGACGGTCAGGAGTGGTCTTTTGACAGCATTCAGAAGGAAATCTATTATCTGCTTGATGCGGGTTCCTCGGTTACCGATGTCATCGGGCATACAGACGATTATAATTTTGACTTTGTAAGCGACGCGGGCAGCCTCGTTCTAAAAGTGGGCGTTGAAACGCTGAGGGCGGCAGATCTTACAGAGCCTGATCTCTTTATGAGCGATCCGAATGAGACTGCACGTTATGGATTCGGTGAAGCTTCATCTGAAATTTCCGGCGGATACCCATATGTTCTTCATTATTATGCGGAAGGAAAGGATGGAAAATCCGATGAATGTTTCGTTTGGGACATCAATGTTCCTGTCAGCAACTTTGCGCCTGTCCAGCTCACATATTCCGTCAGGCTGACGAACCCTAAGACTGAGACAGGTACTTACGGCGAATACGATAAGGACGGGAGAAGCCACAAAGCAAGTCTCTATACAAACAACAGCGCAACACTCTGTCCGACGGACAGCAATGGAGAACAGGGAATTCCTGAAAACTTCGCCAAACCGACTGTTTCCTATACGGTATCCTCCGGCTCTGGCTCCGGCGGCGGAGGAGGCGGTTCTGCCACGACACCGACGCTGAACAAGGAAGATCACTTTGCATATATCATAGGATATCCTGAAGATCACCGTACGGGAAAAGCTACCGACGATAAGACACTGTGGCCGGTCAAACCGAATAACAGCATCACCCGCGCTGAGGTTGCTACGATCTTCTTCCGGATGCTGACCGACGAGAGCAGATCGGAATACTGGATGCAGACGAACCCGTACAGCGATGTGAAAGCGTCCTTATGGTACAACAATGCGATCTCTACGCTGACCAACGGAAAGATTATCAACGGCTGTGAGGACGGAACCTTCCAGCCAAATGCGCCGATCACCCGTGCGGAGACGATGAAGCTGGTAAACGAAGTGCTCGACCGCATGCCGGATAAGGACAAGCTGCTGGACAATATGATCAAATGGCCGGACAATGATGAAAACGCGTGGTACTATGCGCATGTTCAGGAAGCGACAAATTCTCATGAATATGAGGAAAGAACACCTGCGACGAGCGCTGAAAAGTGGACATCCATTTTAAAAGTACGCGCGTGGGCAGATCTGGAAAAGGAATGGTCAAACGCCAATTCCTCGAAAAATCCGGGAGAAATCGTTAAAAAATCATAACACACATCATAAATCATAAATTCGCAGATTCAATACACGTGATACGTATCAGACGTTTCTGCGGCTTTCATCAGAGATCTCGGCGGCGCTGAGACGCGAGTCCGCCGAGGAAAAGGTGATTGAAAAGTAAAATTAAAAATAAAATGCGGCTGCAGTGTAAATGATACAGCCGCGCGAAGCGGTCAAAAAAGAAAAAAGCCGCGATTTGAAAAGGGACCGCTGCAAAATAACCCCTACAGTCTGAAATCCCTGCGGATCTGAATGAGGATCTGCGGGGATTTTTGGTGATATGTGGAGTCGGATGAGGAAAACGCGCAAAAAAGCGCGGAATTTAGAATGTATAACGTGAGGCGATCCGTTTTTTACGACGATATAATCGTCTGTAAGAAAGGGGAGATCAGTTTGAAAAACGCCACGTATGATTTTACAGAAGATATTTTGATCGTAAATCTCTGTGGAGAAATCGATCATCATAATGCTGCTGTGATACGACGGGAAATCGACGAATCGATGAACGCGTTTCATGCGAAAAATTTAATTCTGGATTATTCTGACGTGTCCTTTATGGACAGTTCGGGCATTGGACTGGCTATGGGACGTTACAATAAGGTAAAGGAATTGGACGGTTCTATCGTCATCATTCCGGGAACTCCGTATATCAGCAGAGTTTTAGGTCTTTCAGGACTTTTCGGCGTCATTCCTAAGTCAGCGTCGAAGCAAAAGGCGCTGGAATATATCTTCGAGATAGGAGGTCATATAAATGAAGTCAATTAATTCATTTCAGATATCTTTTGACAGCCGTTCGGAGAATGAGAGCTTTGCGCGAAGTGTTGCCGGAGCCTTTCTGCTGCCGTTAGATCCTGTGGTAGAAGAGGTTACAGAGATTAAAACGGCTGTTTCGGAGGCGGTGAGCAATTCTGTGATTCACGGATATCGCGGAGGTGAGGGAAAAATTTACATGGAGTGCGAATATTCTTCTGACGGCCGTGTTCGCATTTCGATCCGAGATGAAGGCGTGGGAATCGAAGATGTTGAGCAGGCGATGGAACCGCTGTTTACTACGAATACAGATGGAGAACGCTCCGGTATGGGTTTTACTGTAATGGAGAGTTTTACGGACAGGTTGATGGTGAAGTCGGAGCCGGGAAAGGGAACTGAAGTCATCATGGTTAAAAAGCTGGATGTCGGTTATGCGGAGTGAGCAGGAACAGGAACGCCTCCGGGAGACATATCGCCTGATCGAAGAAGCGCAGAAGGGAAATGAGAAGGCGCGTGAACATCTGGTTCAGGAAAACGCCGGGCTCGTCAGCGTCAGCGCCAGAAAATTTTCAGGGGGTGCCTATGAATTTGAAGATCTGATGCAGATCGGATACATGGGGCTTTTGAAGGCTATCGATCGGTTTGATCCCAAGTTTGACGTAATGTTTTCCACTTATGCCGTACCTATGATCATGGGAGAGATTCGGCGGTATCTTCGAGATGACGGAAAGATCAAGATGAGCCGTCAGCTGAAACAGGATGTTAAGCTGCTGAAGAGCGCGGAAGAAGAATTTATGCATGAAAATGGGCGCAGCCCCAGGGTGGGCGAGCTGGCAGCGATTCTTCAGAAGACGCCGGAAGAGACGGCGGAAATACTCGAAGCGAAAAATACGCTCTGCGGTATCGTGAGTCTCGATGGAGAACTTTACAGTGAAACGGTGAAGCCGCCGCCTCAATTTATCAGCGAAAAGGACGAAGCGGATCTCATCGATCTGAAAAATGTCATCGGTAAACTGGGAGAGAGGGAGCGAAAAATTATCGTCATGCGTTATTTTGAAGATATGACGCAGCAGCAGACAGGGCAGCGCCTTGGAATTTCACAAGTTCAGGTCTCTCGCATCGAAAAAAAGGTGCTGGAAAAAATGCGGGACAATCTCAGTCTTTCCGATGAGTCGTTCAAATGAAACAAGAGTCCGTAAACAGCTTTTCTCCGACGTGAAAAAGTATTTGTATGACAATGGAAACAGGTAGTCAAAACAAATGAAAAATGTTAAAATATAAACGGATTAGGACAAAGTTAAATTTCGATTACGAAAAGTTCAGTCTGATTTTCGGCAGAATACGTATTTTGCCGGGAAATGCTGAAATCAGAAGAGTTTTTCTTTTTCAGCGGTATAGTTTAAATGGTTTGGCTCTGAATGTGAAATATATTACAGGAGGATATTATGGATTTCAGATTGACAAGCGAACAGGAAGCCCTCAGAAAAAAGGCGGAAGATTTTGCAAAAGAATATGTTGAGCCGGTAGCTGCGGAATTGGATGTTAATGCGCAGTTCCCTCATGAAAATGTAAAGAGAATGGCTGAACTCGGATTTTTAGGCCTGCCTATTCCAAAGGAATATGAAGGCGGCGGCACAGATTACGTTTCCTATGCTCTTGTAGTAGAAGAAATCGCAAAGATCTGCGCATCCACAGCTATCATCGTGTCTGCGAATACGTCTCTCGTAGGCGGTCCGATTCTGATGTACGGTACAGAAGAACAGAAGAAAAAGTTCTTGCCGGATCTGGCGTCCGGAAGAAAGATCGGCGCATTCTGCCTCACAGAGCCGGATGCGGGAACGGATGCGTCCAGACAGCGGGCAACCGCTGAGGATAAAGGTGATCACTTCCTTTTAAACGCGCATAAGAAATTCATAACAAACGGCGGTCTTGCAGGCACCTACATCGTATTTGCAATGACAGACAAGAGTAAGGGTGTTAACGGTATTTCGGCATTTATCGTAGACGGAGCTTCGGAAGGCATCCGCACAGGCAAGCTGGAGAAGAAGATGGGTATCCGGGCGTCTCAGACAGCGGAAATGCACTTTGAAAATGTCATCGTTCCGAAGGAAAATCTGCTGGGCGAAGTAGGCAAGGGCTTCGATATCGCTATGGGTACGCTGGACGGCGGCAGAATCGGCGTCGGCGCACAGGCATTAGGTATCGCTCAGGGAGCTTTTGACCGCATGGTAGAATACATGAAGGAAAGAGAACAGTTCGGCATCACTCTTTCCCGTCTCGACACGCTGAGATTTGAAGTCGCTAAGCTCAGAATTCAGCTGGATTCCGCAAGACTTCTCGTATACAGGGCGGCTGACAATAAGGATAAGGGCCTTCCGTACAAGGCGGAGGCTGCGATGGCGAAGATGGCTGCGTCCGAAGCTGCGGTAGACATCACAAGAAAATCCATTCAGTATCACGGCGGCTACGGCTACATGGCGGAACGTCCAATTGAAAGAATGTACAGAGACGCGAAGATTACGGAGATCTACGAAGGTACAAATGAAGTACAGCAGATGGTAATCGCTGCGGATACTTTCGCGCCTAAAAAATAAGATGACAGAAAAAACGGGACATTTTTTGTAAGAATAAGAAAAATGTCTGAGATTTCGTATCGGATTTAAACGTATCGGATTTAAAGAACAAAAAATTTTTTTCATTTTCTTTAGAATTTCTGATGAATTGGCGAGACGTTTTCGGACAGCTGCAGGAATAAGAGCGGACTAAGACAGAGAGCAGAAGCATTCAACTTCCTCTCTGGTGTGTATCGCGGAAGAAACCGGGCAGTTGTTTTGAGATCGTCTCGCTTGCTGTCATAAGATATATCAGCCAGGACAGGGGCAGAAAGAGGAGGACAATACGTTGATGCAGACGTCAGAGGAATCACTGGTAACGGATGATATCTGGGTGTATGCCGAATACACGCCGGAAAAGCTGCATAATGTTTCAGGAGAAATTCTGGGCGCGGCCTGCAGTCTTGCGGAATATACGGGAGGCGCGGTGTGTGCCGTTATCATCGGAAACGATGTGCAAAAATATGAAAAGGAACTCATCGAATATGGAGCAGATCGGGTTTATGTGCTCGATGACGAAGCTTTTCGTGATTACAATAACGAGCTTTATGTGAGGGTTCTCGAAAAGCTCGTCAAACGCCACAGACCGAAAGTCTTTCTCTTCGGATCGGTCTTTGACAGGAGAGACTTAGCGCCGCGTCTTGCCGCCCGACTGGATACGGGAATCATATCAGAGTGCGGAAAAATCTATTTCGACGAGGATGGAATCCTCTCTGCGGATAAAACATCTTTTGGCGGCAATTTTCTCGGAAAGATCGTCTTCAGAGATGAAAACCGGACGAATATCATTACGGCTCGTCCCGGCGTACTGGAAGGAAGCCGCATCGAGGGGAGGACGGGTGAGATAATTCCGATAGAACCCCAGGTGGATCCGAAGGATATGATGTCTCAGATAAAAGAAGTCGCAAAGGTTGCCAAGAAAGTAGTCGCACTGACAGATGCGGATATCATCGTATCCGGCGGACGAGGTGTAGGAGGTCCGGAAGGCTTTGATATCATCTATCAGCTGGCGGATAAGCTGAACGGCGTAGTAGGCGCGTCTCGTGTCGCTGTAGACTTAGGCTGGATCGACTTTGAACATCAGGTGGGCCAGGCGGGAGCGACGGTAAAGCCGAAGATCTATATCGCCTGCGGAATCTCAGGAGCGACACAGCATATCGTCGGCATGTGGGAATCGGATATCGTCATAGCTATTAATACGCACCGATATGCAGCGATCTTTAACTTTGCGGATTACGGTATCGTAGGCGACTTGTTTGAAGTCATTCCGAAGCTGCTGGAAGAGCTGGATAAGTAAGAATATCCCTGTGCGGCAGGATTCGACTTAATCAGACGAGGATTTTCCGCTATCTCTACAGGCGGCGGGATGAATCGAGAGTGAGTGACACGCTGTCAGTGAGCTTGTCAGTAGCTCTGCGCTGCTTTACATGTTGTATTGTTAACAATATCGGTAAAAGGAAGTGACGGAAAAATGGATTTTAAAGAAGAGATGAACAAGGCTGCTAAGTGGGCGGAAATCGATCTGGACGCTCTGGCATACAACATGAGAAATATAAGAAAAAAAGTGGGAGATGACGTGAGAATCGCCGCAGTAGTCAAAGCGAACGCTTACGGGCATTCTGCGGAGGATACGATATCTGTACTGCTTGAGGCGGGGGCGGATCAGTTTGCGGTATCCAGTCTCGATGAAGCGCTGGAGCTGCGCGGTTATGCACCGGATCGGGATATTCTGGTGCTGGGCAATATTCCGTATGGAACAGAGGAAGCCTCAGTAGCGGCAGATATTCAGCACGCTGTAACGTCGTTTGAAAAAGCTCGGCTGCTGTCTGAGGCTGCCTTAAAATTGGGTCGGATTGCACGGATACATATCAAAGTGGATACAGGAATGACACGAATCGGGTTTTCACCCGATGAAGAAGGGATCGCCGAGGTTATGAAAATCGCTTCGCTGCCTCATGTAAAGATGGAAGGACTGTTCACCCATTTTGCCACGGCAGATGAAGCTGACAAATCGAAGGCGATTCGTCAGCATCAGCGCTATGAAGATTTCGCGAAGCGGCTTTCGGAAGAAGGGATTGAAATCGAGATGAAGCACGCCTCAAACAGCGCGGCTATCATGGAAATGCCGGACACTTATCACGATATGGTGCGTCCCGGAATCATTCTGTACGGCATTTATCCATCTGATGAGGTGGACAGAAGACAACTGGATATTCGTCCTGTCATGTCGTTTAAGACGCGCATCGTACATGTGAAAACGCTGAAGGAAGACAGCGAAATCAGCTACGGCGGTCATCATCTGTCTTCTGCGGGCGATCAGATCGGAACGATAGCCGTAGGCTATGCCGACGGCTATACCAGAGCTCAGAGCGGAAAAGCGGAAGTACTTTTCCGTGGAAAACGCGTTCCGGTGCTGGGAAATATCTGTATGGATCAGTGTATGATCGATCTGTCTGGATTTTCCGATGTAAAGATCGGAGAAGAGGTTGTTCTCATAGGCAGCCAGGGAGAGGAATTTATCTCGGCAGATGAAGTGGGAGCCCGATATCACACCATCGGATATGAGGTGGTATGCGCCGTAAACAGACGTGTTCCGCGTTTTTTTATCAAAAATAATAATGTTATTTTTAGAAAAAATTACCTGGAAAAATGATGAAAATATGAATCGAGTTTTATTTTATTTTGTTTAATATTTTTAGTATACATTTGAAATCCAGATTGGAATAATTAGATGAAAAATCACAAAATGTCGAATAATGTAAGGCAAAAAAACCCGATAGGTTTAACAATCACTGGACATCCTCGGAAATAGGTGCTATACTTAAATTGTACGTTAAAAATTTTATACGTTCAGGAAGAGAGGAAGAAAGATATGGCAAAGAAGCTTTTATCTGTGTGGCTTTCATTGACGATCTTAATTTTCTCTTCAATTTCTATTTATGCGGATGAAGTCATTCAGGGTGATTTTTTTCTGAAAAACATTGTCATTAACGGGGAAAACATAGTCAACTATGAACTTAGTAATCCATTTCTCAATTATAAGGATCGCATTTACGTTCCGATGGATACAGAGATCGGAAAAATTATGGGATTCGAGGCGGAAATGGACAACGAAAGCCGCACACTGAAAATTTTGATGACTGAACCTACGCAGAAGAATCTGTCCGATAGGGGAGTGAAAAACAATCTGGAACAGATTCAGGTAACTGTCCGCACGGACATAACGGTTACCGCGTATACGGAGGCTCAAAACGGGGATGCAAGCTTGACGAATGAACAGGCAAATGTAACAGGGGAAATTACGAATGCAGCCGTTTCCATTGCAGCCAGGGCAACTGGGCAGCAGGCGGAGACGGAGAGCGAAGTGGAAATAGCGGAAATCGCAGTTCCAAAGCTCACGGCATTTCAGATCGATCTCATGGAGCAACCTGTACTGGTAAGGGATACAATAGTGTATGTTCCGCTAAACGCAATCGTTTCTAATGAAACATTCGGCTGGTCGTCGTATTACGAGACTTATTCGGGTGTATATATCAGTACTGATGATGAAATAGACGCCGCGTCTTATTTCAATGCAGCACACTCAAATTCCATCAAAGGGCGCGCTGCATACATCGTGAGCCAAAACGATTCGCTTACGATGTTCGAAGCGTCGAACATGGTTCGTTATTTCGACGCATACGGCAGAATCAACGGTGTGGATCCCATGCTGCTGATGTCCGTGGCAAACTGCGAGAGTATGTTCCATCCGGAAATCATAAACTCCAGCAATTGCGCGGGACTGATGCAGATCAAGGTTTCCACCGGAAACAGCTATGGTTTTTCTAAGGCGCAGCTGCTTCAGACGAAGCCGAATATAGAGATGGGATCCATTTATCTCGGTCAAGCGCTGGTTTCCTTCGGCGGAGACAGAGTGAAAGCTCTCTCGTCGTACAACTGGGGACCGGGAAATGTAAAGAAAGGTTCGTATAATACAAAATATGCGAACAAGGTACTTTCCAAGTATGATGCGATTCATTCGTTTCTGAAATCGGGCGGATATGTCTGATGAAGATCCGACACATCACTCATTAGGTAGATTCATCTGATGAGAATACGGCAGCGCCGAAAATGAAAGGAGGATTTTAAGTCCGAGGTCTCTGATCCGCAGTTTTGTTTTTTCAGGGGTTGTTCCGGTAAAACGGGCGAAAGCGAGAATACGGATGAGAGAAGTTCCGCAGACAGGACGAAAGAAGCGCAATACTTGTAAGCCTTAGCGATAAGACAAGTATTTCAGTCAGGATGGGAGACAGAAAATTTATCTGCCGACGCAGTGATGTTTCTGTATGAGATTTCTGACGGAAGTAAATGAAAAGAGACTTTCGCCGCCGTATAAGATCCGGCAGGCGGATAAAAATGACAATTAAGTGAATGATATTTTACAGCAGAGGATGCTCTGCTGAAACGTCGAATGCGAAAGAGGCCGAACGAGAACGGATGAGGAAATCCCTGATTGTTTAAGCTGATTTCGCGGATGTTTTAAATTTATTGGCAATAAATAGAAATGACAGCCGGCGCCGCCTGAAGAAAAACAGGCGGTGCCGATTTGGTTATGAAGTTTTTTCCTGCGGCAAGTAGTATTTGAGGAAAAAACAGACATAATAAAGTAAGATAAAAGCGTCGTTCGGATTTCGTAAAAATTGCAGGCACGGAATCCCACTGCGCTTAAGGTGTGGATAATTGATAAATCATAAATACGGGAGAGGGGAAGATGTGGAGAAAATTCTCCTGTTTATGAATATCGCCGGCGCTAATGCGCTGCATCAGAATTTATCGGATGTAGACAATATCTTCGTACAGATCGAAGATGCGGACGATGACAGCGTATATTTCAGGGAAGAAAATGCCTTTAAAAACGATGTGGCTCTGAAATAAAAATGAATCACAGGAAATTCAGATCGAATAACGGAAATGTCAGATTGTGAAAAGTGAATCAGAAGCTGCGCGCCTGCCGCTGTCTGTTTCAGCGGCA
>CAZGBL010000038.1:12660-13941 GCA_964523955.1 uncultured Oscillospiraceae bacterium
GATTGTGAAAAGTGAATCAGAAGCTGCGCGCCTGCCGCTGTCTGTTTCAGCGGCAGGCACGAAATAAGTCTTTTTCATATTCTTATCAGATCGGCCGAATGCCGGAAGGCTTCGTCTGATTGGTGAAATCGTTTACATAATATGCTAAGATTTCCATGCGATTTCTGACTCGGCGGAAGGAATGAGCGCCTTTTGAGATGAGAGCCAGCAGTCGGTATTCTTCGATAACCTCGTCGGAATATCCGTAGAATGTGTCGAGGATGCTGTCTGCCTTAGCAGAGCTGAAAGCGGACAGCTTTTTATTGATAGCGTCCAGGGCTTTCAGCTTTTTCTTCGTATCCTGAGAAAAATCCGTGAGCTTCAGCGAAGTGAGAAGCAGCAGAAATTTCATAGCGCGGGCGTTGCAGGATATGTAATTTGACGGAATATTGCTGTCGTCGCATATGATATTCAATTGATCGATCATATGTGTGACGCCTGCAACCGTATCATCGTTTAGCTCTTTGCATTCCGAGACGAATTTCATGATCACTTTATCCATGACGCCGAAGCTGATCTGTCCGTCTACCAGGCCGAGAATACTGTAGAAAACCCGGTCGAATTGTTTTCTCGTATTGGAGAAGGAAAGCTTGCTCAGCAACCGGTCGCGGTCGTGTATTTTGTCGAGATATTTATCCAATTCACTTTCCGGAATGGAATTGACGATTTCTCCGGCGCGCAGACGCTCCTGGTTTTGCAGATAGCGGAAGTATTCGGTGATTTCTGCGTCTGTGGCATTTGTGATATTGGTGATGGATACGTTATAAGCTAGAATATTGTTTCGGATGGATTCCGGCAGCTGGCTGTATTTCAGAGAAATTTTACCTTTGTTATTCAGTCTTTTTTTGAGACGCTCCAGACGAATATCCGTTTCGTCTCCCATGTATTCCACGATATATTCTATGATTTTTCGGGAGACATCGCTTTGTACGCTGTATTCTCCCTCGATGAACTTGTAGATCGTAGTCAATCTTTGCTGTCCGTCTACCACTTCCTGCATTGCGCCCTTTGTATTTTTGTCTGTGCGTACTCTCAGGCTGATATTGCCGATAGGGTAACTTTTTATGATGCTGTAGATCAATTTGTCCTTAAAATCAGCGCTCCAGATGTATCCCCGCTGATAAGAGGGCTGAAGGTCGATGCCGTCTCGTTTATTTACGTTTCTGAGCTGATTCATGAGGGTCTGTATCGGTCTGGAATCATAAGAAAAGGCCATTATCATGTTCATTTGTATATACCTCC
>CAZGBL010000039.1:0-13603 GCA_964523955.1 uncultured Oscillospiraceae bacterium
GGTTTTCGGACACCCTCCCGCCGAAACCCGGCTGAGCGAAAGCTCCCGGCGCTTGTTGCAAACGTTCGCGTCGTCCTTGACAAGTAAGCTTGTCAGGAGCTCTGCTCCGTTTTAAATTTGAATTTTATTGATAAAACAAGTATCTTGCTGTCCCACTGAACCGTATTTGTGATATAATGTCTTAGATCGCGTGCCCGGCATGTATCGGTGCGGCGAGGCCGGGATGAAACGGTAGAGTATGAAAAAAAGATCAAGATATTGTTTTTACGGAGGTTTTCGTATGGGAGAATGGAAAACTGATTACAGCAGGAAACTCTGTACTGCGGATGAGGCGATCCAGTTGATAAATAACGATGAGCGCGTTTTAATCGGCGGAGTTGCAGCGCGGCCGGAATGTCTGGTCAGAGCGCTTATCAGAAATGCGGATTCTTTTCACGGAGTTAAGCTGATGCACGGCCTTAGCTCTGGCGGAGAAGATTATCTGAAGCAGGAATATAAAGAAAATTTTATTCATGAGACACTTTTTGTGTCGGATTCTACGCGGCAGGCGGTAAATGAAGGCCGTGCGGTGGTTTATCCGTGTTATTATTTTGAGCTGGGAGACTGGCTGAGAGACGGAGATATCAAAGTAGACGTCTTTCTGTTTCAGGCTTCGACGCCAGATGAGCACGGTTATTGCAGCTGCGGTTTAAATGCGGATTTCATCCGCGAAGGCGTGGAGACGGCGGATCGGGTCATCATGCAGGTCAATGATAGGATGCCCCGCAACAGCGGCAGGGATAGTCTGGTACATATCGGTGAGGTGGATCGTATCGTTCGCTGTGACGAGCCGATGCCGGTTTTTCCGCGTGCCAGGGTTACTGAAGTGGAGAAGAAAATCGGTGAGAACTGCGCTTCTCTGGTGGAGGACGGCTGTACGGTTCAGGTGGGGATCGGGGCGATTCCCGACGCGGTCTGCCAGGCTTTGATGGCGAAGAAGAATCTCGGCGTGCATTCCGAGATGATTTCAGACGGTATCATGGATCTTTATAATGCCGGAGTCGTCACGAATACGGAAAAATCGAGAGAGAAGAGGACGATGTCAGCGGCTTTCGTCATGGGTACACAGGAATTATATGATTTTGTCGATAATAATCCGGCAGTGACACTGATGAGAGCGTCTTATGTCAACAATCCGTTTACGATTGCGAAGTGTTCTAATCTCGTCTGCATCAATACGTGCATCGAGGTAGACCTGATGGGACAGGTGGTTTCCGGCTCTTGCGGGCTGCGCAATATCAGCGGCTCCGGCGGCCAGTTGGATTTTTTGAGAGGCGCCGCTATTTCTCTGGACAGAAAGGGAAAGGCCATTATCGCCATGACTTCTGTTCACGAAAAAAACGGAGTCAGAATGTCCCGCATAAAGCCTTTTATCACCGAAGGTTCTTCCGTGACCGTAACCCGTCAGGATGCGGATTATTTTATCACGGAATACGGCATTGCGAATGTAAAAGGAAAAACTCTGAAAGAACGCGCGCGTGCGCTGATCGAAATCGCGCATCCTGATTTTCGTCCGGAATTGATCGCAGATTATGAGAGACGGTTTCGGGTTTCTTACTGATGAGGCAGAGCGATATGGCAGGTTATACAGGTTCAAAAAAAGCAGAACAGCACAGCTATAAAAAAATACAGACTGAAATAAAGGCGGACACGCTGAAAAATATCATGCTGCTGTACGGAAGGGAAAAGTATCTGATTCGATGGGCCTGCGGCGAAATCAAGAAGAGATACGTCACACCTGCGGCGGAGACGTTCGATTTTATTAAGATCGATGGGATTACGGCAGATGTGGGAGAAGTGACAGACGCCTGTGAGACGATGCCTATGCTGTCGGAAAAAAAAGTAGTCCTCGTAGAGGATTTTGACGAATCGTCCGGCAGAGGCGACGAGCTGGCGGAATATCTGAAAAAATTCCCTGAGACGGCGGTGCTCCTGCTTCTGTGCGAAGATATTGACAAGAGGAAAAAATTGTATAAAGCTGCTGCGAAATATGGCGCTGCTTATGATTTTGAACGATTAGATGCGCCGCTTTTGCGTTCGTTTATCTCGAAACGTTTTCGGTCGTCGAAAAAAGAGTTTGATCCTGATCTGACGAGCTTTTTTATAGAGATGTCGGGATATTATGACAAAGATTCGGATTATACGCTGGACAATCTCGTAAACGACATCGACAAGACGGTCGCTCACAGCGGCAGCCGCATTACTGCGGACGATATCGCAAATACGGTTGCAGGAAATGTATCGCGGGATGTATTTGCTTTTACGGATGCTATGGCTGCCGGAAGAAAAGGAGAGGCGCTGCAGATCCTCCATTCGCTGCTGGAATACGGCGAAAATGTCTTTAAACTGCTGGGGCTGATCTGTTCTCAGTATGAAACCATCCTGGCGGTGAACGAGATGAAAAGCGATGGGATGAATTTGGCTCAGATGCGAGAGACGCTGGGAATTCACGAATTTCGCATCAAAAAGGCGTTTGGCCCGGCGTCAAAATACGATGCCCAGGGACTTCGGCGTGTGCTTATGAAGGCTTATGAAGCGGATCGAAATATAAAGACCGGTTTGACAGAGCCTGAGACGGCGTTGGAGTTATTTGTGGCTGGAGTATAGTTTAAAGCGGAGCAAAGCTTCTGACAGGCTTGTTTGCGAAGGAACGCGCAAACGCTAAATGTTGTATCATTAGCTAGATAGCCATGAGATAGAGACAGAGTGATTTCGGAGGTATATTTCTATGGATAAAAAACATATCAATACGAATTGCGTACAGGCGGGTTATGAGCCGAAAAGCGGAGAGGCGCGTATTCTGCCGATTTATCAGTCTACCACGTTTAAATATGAATCCAGCGAACAGATGGCGAAGCTCTTCGATTTGGAAGCGGAGGGTTACTTCTATACTAGGCTGCAGAATCCCACCAATGATGCGGTCGCGGCGAAGATCGCGGCGCTGGAAGGCGGGACAGCAGGCATGCTCACATCTTCCGGCCAGGCGGCCAATTTCTTTTCTATTTTCAATATCTGCAGCGCCGGAGACCATGTGGTAAGTTCTTCGGCGATTTACGGCGGAACTTTTAATCTGCTCAATGTCACTATGAGAAAAATGGGCATTGACACTACTTTTGTAGATCCGGATTGTACGCCGGAAGAGCTGGAAGCTGCATTTAAGGAAAATACCAGGTGTGTGTTCGCGGAAAGCATCTCGAATCCTTCCATGGTGGTGTTGGATTTCGATAAATTTGCGTCGGCAGCCCACGCTCATCAAGTGCCGTTTATCGTAGACAATACGTTCCCGACGCCGATTCACTGCAGACCTATCGAGTGGGGCGCAGATATCGTGACGCACAGCACGACGAAATATATGGACGGCCATGCGACCAGTGTAGGCGGCGCTATTATAGAGGCGGGGACGTTTGATTGGATGGCGCACAGAGATAAATTTCCGGGTATGACAGAGCCGGATGATTCTTATCACGGTCTGGTCTATGCGGAAGCGTTCGGCGATAAAGCGTTTATCACAAAAGCGACGGCACAGGTGATGAGGGATTTAGGTTCGATTCCTTCTCCTCATAACGCATTTCTTTTAAATCTGGGACTGGAGACTTTATTTCTCCGAATGAAGCGTCACTGTGAAAACGCGCAGAAGGTAGCGGAATTTTTAGAACAGGACGAGAGGATTACCTGGGTGGAATATCCCGGACTTAAGAGCAGCAAATATTACGATCTGGCGAAGAAGTATATGCCGGATGGAACCTGCGGCGTCGTCTCTTTCGGCGTCAAAGGCGGCCGGGAAGCGGCGACCAGGTTCATGGACAGTCTGAAGATGGCTGCGATTGTAACGCATGTAGCGGACGCCCGGACTTGCGTACTCCATCCTGCGAGTACGACTCACAGACAGCTCAGCGATCAGCAGCTGGAGGAAGCAGGCGTATCGCCGGATCTCATACGTCTTTCGGTGGGAATCGAGTATGTGGATGACATTATAGACGACATTAAGCAGGCGCTTGACCAGATTTAGGTCAGATATTTCAAAGATAATCGGAGGATACCCGAAATGGAGAACTGGAAAGAATTGTACAGAGAGAGACTGTGTACTGCGAAGGAGGCGGTAAGTCTCATAAAATCCGGAGATCATGTGGTCTTCGGCCACTGTGCAGCAGAGCCGAAGGTCTTGATCGATGCGATGATCGAAAACGCGTCGGCTTATAGAGATGTGACGATACACCATATGCAGACTCTCGGCCCGGGAAAGTATGCGCAGCCGGAATACAAGGATAATTTTCGCTTTGACGGATGGTTTTTAAGTCCGTCTACGAGAAAGTGTGTAAGCGATGGGTACGGTGATGTTACGGTAAATCATTATTATCAGGCGACAGAATTTTTTGAAGAGGGCATATATCGGGATGATGTCATGCTCGTCATGGTATCTCCGCCGAATGAGAAGGGATATGTTTCTATTGGCGTATCAGTGGATTACACCAGACCCGCAGTAGACAACGCCAAGCTTCTGATCGCGCAGGTCAACCGCAATATGCCGTTTACTTACGGCAATACGCTGGTTCATGTGAGCAAAATCGATAAGTTCGTGGAAGCGGATCAGGATCTGTACGAGCTGCAGCCTCCTCATATCGGCGACGCGGAAATGGCTATCGGCGAATACTGCGCTTCTCTGATTCCGGACGGGGCTACGATTTCTTTAGGGATCGGTTCGATCCCGGACGCTGTCTGCAGGTTCCTTGGAAATAAAAAGGATCTGGGGGTATTCTCCGACATGTTTTCCGATGGCGTGGTAGATCTGTATGAAGACGGCGTCATTACGAATAAATACTGCACGACAGATCCGGGCGTCATGGCGGTATCCTTTGTCATGGGGACAAAGCGTCTGTACGATTTTGTAGATCGAAATCCGGCAGTCAGCTTCCAGACTGCAGAATATGTCAACCATCCGTATATGATTGCACAGCAGTCTCAGATGTGCATCGTAAATTCCAGCGTAGGGGTGGATCTTATGGGGCAGGTGGTATCTGCCAGCATCGGCGAATTTCAGTTCAGCGGCGTGGGAGGTCAGCCGAGCTTGACCCGTGGGGCGACGATGGCCAGAGACAGAAAAGGGAAAGGAATCATTGCGATGACGGCCAGCGTCCCTGACTTTTCCGGAAAACTCGTATCTAAGATCACACCGTTTATCGCTCATGGCGCTGAGGTGAGTATGACGCGGGAGGATGTCAGCTATGTGGTGACGGAATTCGGTATCGCTAAGCTGAAAGGCAGATCTCTGGAGGATCGTGCCAGAGAGCTGATCGGTATCGCAGATCCCAGATTCCGTGACGAATTGATCGAAGAGTATGAAAAGCGTTTTAAGAAAAAATTTTCGAGAATAAAATAGAAAAGTCCGAATCGATTCTGGCCGCGGTCAGAGCTTTTCGCAGTTCTGATCCGCAGCTCTGGTATGGAAAAGAGGCTGCTGCAGAGTTCAAACCGGTCTCCCATGAACCAGCTTTTAAGCTTGATTTATGGGAGACCGGTTTGTCTGTATAATCCCTTTTAAACGACGCAGTTTTCCGGTTTCACTTGTCAGCCTTAAAGTGAGCATGTCAATCTTCTGCAGCAGCCTCTTTTTCTGCGCAGCAGCGCGATTTGTTCGATGAATGCTGTCGTGACAGGTTTACCTAAATGATTGCAGGGATTTTTTCTTTAGGCGTAGATGGTGAATGTTTTGATGGAGTAAAAATCCAGAACGATGGTGTCTTCTGTATCAGGAATTTTGAGAATAATATAATTCACACCGACGCCGATCAACATCCCCTCTCTCGTTTCGACGCGGTTACTGCCCATCAGAATCTGGACGGAACAGTAGTTGCCGATTTGGGTTCTTAAATAACCGTTGAGATATTGGATATTGTAAATATCGAGTATTTCCGTGTAGCCCTGCGGGAGCAGGCGGTTTTGCGGAACCTGTACGACCCAGCTGCTGGGATTGGCGTTCTGGAACTGCCCGGCGCTGGGACCCAACGTGTTGCTGTCCAGCGTAATACTTGTGGGAGACGATGACGCCGTGGCGCCGGACTCAGTAAAATTAGGCACTGTAGTGCGGATTGGAATATCAGGCATGAAACCATCCTTTCTTTATGTTTCGTCGTAGAAAACAGTCGGTGTATAAAAACAGTGATCACCAATTCTGTTGTAAATAACGCCGACTTGTGTCGGAAAATAGACGAGGCAATCGCCGCCTTTTGGGCTGTAAAAGAAGAGTGAGTCACCGATGTCAGAAAATCTTCCTCCATTCAGCACCCAGTCGACGATGGCATAATGTTCTTCTGTAGGCGACATGTTATAAATGTTTTGTGAATTGTATACTCCGCCGACAACCTCTTTGAGACATGTGAACTGATTTTGCTGCAAAATGATATTTCTTACGTTTCCACCTTCGCTGACTCTCGAAAATTCGCCATTTGGGGCATTGGCTCTGTTCATAATCACTGTTGCGACTGCAAGCATACCGTCGATGCCTTCTCCTCCGGCTTCACACTGTAAGAGTCTCGCAAACAGCTCACGGGTATCATAGGCCATGTGTCATCTCCTCTCTATGTTCGTCAGCTTATCATATGCGGTCCGGCGCGCTTGCGTGACACGATACGGAAAATTTTTTGAAAAATACGCAGAATAAGAACAGCAGAACAGCAGAACAGCAGCAGAAAACGGTGAGGTCTTTCTTTTTGTCTTTATGCATCAGGAACGATATGATAAAATATTCAGGTAATTAATGATAAGAAGTGTGGTTTGACAACTATGCATTGCGGTTTGGCGGCCGCTGTATTTCAGCGGAAGGAAGCGCCGCTGTTTTTTGGGATCCGTTTGAGAACGTTCGTGAGTTCATCATGAGGTACCTGAGAAAAATACGTCCGCTGTCTGTTGAGCGCCGATTCTGAAGTCGGCGGGGAGAAATACGATGAAAAAAATACTGCCTCAGTCAGCGCCGTTTATCGGCGCAGGAGCGATATGGTGTATCTATGCGATACTGTTTCCATTCTATAGAATGACAGATCTGCTGATCGCCGCTGTCCTGTCAATAGTATCGTATATTGCAATTCGGCGATTTGTAAAAGAGCCGCCCCAAAAGCCGATTCAGGAGCCTGAGCCGGTTCTGACGCAGGAAGCGGCGAAAGAACTGTTTCGCCAGGCGGAATCGCTGCGTAAGGCTGCTTTTGGAATCGAAGATAAGGAGGTAGCTGATCACGCTGATTCCATCGCCCGGACGGTGGAGAAAATAGCGCGTAATATCGAAGAGGATCCCAAGGATGCGCCAAAGATACGTTCGCTGATTCGGCACTATATGCCGTCGATCACAGGTCTGTTTGATTCCTATCGAACGTTTGAAATGCAGGAAATCGATGGTGAAAATCTATCTGCGGCGATGCATAAAATTAAGGCTTCTCTGGAAGACATCGATCAGGCGCTGAAGAAGCAGCTGGATCGGCTTTTTGACATCGATGTGTTGGATATCTCAGCAGATATTGCTGTACTAGAGCATCTGATGGCGAAAGACGGCTTGACGAACGGCGGCAATTTACGCGCGGAAGAGGAAAAAGATACCGTAGGGTCATAGAGTCAGTTGTTTCCGACTCGGTAAGCGGAATCTTTCCGCGTTTCCGCGGATTTGACGGAGAGCGCGGAGATCTATATTTTTCATAAAACATGTAAAGCCGGAGCTGCCGATGATATCTCATCGATAGCTGGCGGAAGGAGACGGAGATATGAGCGATTTAACAAGAGAGACGATGGAAGAAATGACGGCTGCGAAAGCGCCTTCTTCTGAAGCGATTCCCGTACTTACTCTGGAACCGTTTGCAGAGCAGATGCCGATTGTTCATGAGGAAGGGATGGAGGCGCAGAGTACGGTGAAGGAGATGCAGTTTACCCCGGAAGAACAGAAAGTTATCGACGAATTTAAAGATAAGATCGATATTACAAACACGAACCAGATTCTCCAATACGGCACCGATGCTCAGCAGAAGATCGCATCATTTTCCGAGATGGCGCTCAGTAAAGTCCGAACGAAGGATCTGGGCGAAGTGGGCGATATGATCGGGGATCTCGTGGTGGAGCTGAAAGGGTTTGACGCGGAAGATGGAGAAAAAGGCATTTTCGGTCTGTTCAAGAAGGGAAGAAATAAAATCGAAGTTCTCAAGACGCGGTACGATAAAGCGGAAGTAAACGTGGATCGGATCGCTGAGCTTCTGGAAGATCATCAGATCACGCTGACGAAGGATGTTGCGATGCTGGACCAGATGTACGAGATGAACCTCGTCAACTTTCGCCAGCTCTCTATGTACATTGCCGCAGGGAAACAGAAGCTCGGCGAGGTGCGCGCAAACGAGCTTCCGGCGTTAGTAGAAAAAGCGAAACGATCCGGTCTTCCTGAAGACTCTCAAAAAGCAAACGATTTTGCAGAGCTCTGCAATCGCTTTGAAAAAAAACTGTATGATCTTGAGCTGACCCGCACGATTTCTCTCCAGATGGCGCCTCAGATCAGGCTCGTACAGAATAACGACACGACGATGGTGGAGCGGATTCAGACGACGTTGGTCAATACGATTCCGCTCTGGAAAAGCCAGATGGTTCTGGCGCTGGGTCTGGCTCATTCCGAACAGGCGATCAGAGCGCAGAGAGCTGTAAACGACACGACAAACGAGCTTTTGAGAAAAAATGCGGAGAAACTCAAAATGAGTACTGTAGAAGCGGCTGAGGAATCGGAACGCGGCATCGTGGATATCGAGACTCTGAAAGAGACGAATCAATCCCTTATCGAAACGCTGGATGAAGTCAGAAGAATTCAGATGGAAGGCGCGGAGAAGCGGCATGCTGCGGAGGCAGAACTCGTCAGGATCGAGAACGATCTCAAAAATAAGCTCTTGGAGATCAGGGGATAGAAGAATTCCTGCTATTTGCGGATCGTTTTCTCTTCGGGAAAGAATGCAGCGGGAGAAGAAGATGTGAGGATGGAAATGTTATGAAACTATTTGATAAAAAATGGTTTGGAGTTCTGCTGATGCTGATTCTGATCATAGCAGGCTCTTTTGCGGGATGCAAGCTGACGCTTCACTCGTTTTATTCCGATGTGGAGAAGATCTTTTTTCACGGCCAGGATAACGACGGCGTCTGTATAGAAAATGATCTGAGCAGACGTGCGGAAGATACGGTTAACCTTGTCACGATTGCACGGAAATATTCCAGCGACGAGTCTCTTTTAGCGGATGCTGAAAAATGTGCGGCTGATCTGACGGCTGCCGCCGAAATCGGCGATAAAAAAGCATCCGATGACAGATTGACAGCTGCGTTTACGGCGCTGTATGAAGAAATGGGAAATTATGGATTGTCAGAAAATGATGAGAAATATCGAAGCAGGCTTTATGCGGATTTTCGTTCGAGAGGAGAGACGATCAGCCACGACCCTTATAACGCGGCGGCAGCGGAGTATAACGCTAAGCTCAAAGCTTTCCCTGCAAGTCTGGTAAATCGCTTTTCGGGCGGAGAAAAAGCGGCGCTGTTTTATTGATGTTGTCTCGAACAGGGCAGACAGAGATTCGTCCTCTGTTGTTTAAGCAGGAAGCTCCGGCTTCTGTAAGTCGGAGCAGTTCACGAAAATAAAGCGAAATGGATGAGATTATGAATATAAAGATACACATGCGGTACGGTTGGCAAAGAGATTCACGGTATACAATATTTATGAGATGGATCGCTGTTGTAATTATGATTTTTGCAGCAGAATTTTTGTGCCCGGTTTTCTCGTGGGCGGCGATACCCACCGCGCCTGCGTCGTTTTATGCGGCGGACTACGCCGATATTCTCAGCAGTGAAACGGAAAACCGGATTTTGTCGGAAAGCGCGGCGCTGGAAGACGCCTGCGGAGCGCAGATCGTCGTCGTTACCGTGGATTTTACAGATGGGATGGATATTGAAGATTACGCTTATAAATTGTTTAACAGCTGGGAAATCGGATCGGCAGATCACAATGACGGGCTTTTGATTCTTCTCGTGCCCGGAGAGGAAAATTACTGGGTGATGCAGGGAAAGGGATTGGAGTCATCCTTGTCTTCCGGAAGGATACAGACGATATTAGATACCTATATGGAACCGTATTTTGCATCGGAGGATTATGACAACGCCGTCCTGAAAAGCTATGAACAGTTTTATGCCGCCATTGCAGGGATCTATGGACTTTCGTCTGACGACCTCGCCGCAGGCAGCCGCAATGATTCTGCAGAAAAATTTGGCGGAGGAGATTACGGCGATTCTCACAGAAATGGCTACAAGACGGTGATCTTAGTAGTCATCCTGTTATTCTTCCTCTGTGTCGCGGCGCTTTGCAGGCCGTCCCGCAGAGCCAGACGATATGACGCATGGGGTGCGAGGAGAGGTTATCGTCCGCCTAGAAGAAATCCTCCACCGATGAGCGGACACGGTCCTGTACCGCCTCCGCCAGGCGGATCTCATCCGGCGCCGCCTCGCAGGAGACGCTCTTCGGGCGGCGGCAGCAGTACATCCAGCCGCTCAGGCGGGGGAAGACGCAGCACTTCCAGCCGTTCCGGCGGCAGTATTCCCTCTGGCCGTTCCGGAGGCGGCGGCAGTACGAGAGGCGGCGGAGCCGGAAGGAAGTGAGTCGGATGGGAGCATGGACGTATCGTGTCGTGGACAGAAAAACGGCTCAGTTAAAATAGAAGCTGTAATATAGAGGAGAGTCTGCATGAAAATAGTGATTATCGGGAGTGGGAAGCTTGGAAAAACACTGGCAGAGCAGCTGACGAAAGAGGATCATGAGATCACGATTATCGATGAAAGCGCATCCAGGCTTCAAAATACGGTAGATCAGCTGGACATTATGGGAATCCATGGAAATGGCGCTACTGTTCCGGTTTTAGAAGAAGCCGGCGTGGACGATGCGGATCTCGTCATCGCCGCTACAGCTGAGGATGAACTGAATCTCCTGGCCTGCCTGATCGCAAAGCGTGTGGGCGCGCGAAATACTATAGCCCGGGTGAGAAATCCGGAATATATCGATGTCATGTCTCTCATTAAAGAGGATCTGGGGCTCAGCATGTCTATAAATCCAGAGATGGCCTGTGCCCATGAAATGGCGCGGCTTTTGAAATTCCCTGCTATGATCACTGTGGATACCTTCGCGAAGGGAAGAGTGGAGATTCTCCAGTTTAAAATCAGCGAAAAATCGCCGTTGGCGGGAATCCAGCTGAAAGATATCTCAAAGTACAAAAAGAGAATCCTCGTATGCGCCGTGGAACGCAGTGAAGAGGAAATCTACATTCCGTCGGGAAATTTTACGATTCAGGCAGGGGACAAGATCAGCATCGTAGGAGACTCATCTCATATTCCAAAATTTCTTTCTCAGATCGGAATGATGGAAGATACGATTCAGAATATTATCATCGTAGGCGGCGGCCGCATCGGTTATTATCTGGCGAAGCAGCTGATGGATTCCGGTGTTTCTGTCCGCATTGTGGAAAATAATATAGAACGCTGCCACCAGTTGGCAGATCTTTTGCCGAGAGCGGATATTATTTACGGCGACGGCACAGATCAGCGCCTTCTGATCGAAATCGGCGTAGAGCAGGCAGATGCTTTTGCTTCACTGACAGGACTGGATGAAGAAAATATCATGATGAGTCTGTATGTGGGAAGTATGTCAGAGGCGAAGCTCATTACAAAGATGACGAGAATTCCGTTTACCAACGTGGTCGCCCAATTAAATGTGGGGAGCGTATTTTTTCCCGTTCTCATCGCGGCGGAAAATATCATCCGTTACGTTCGGGCAATGCAGAATTCTTACGGCTCAAACGTGGAAACGTTATGCAAAATCGTCGATGACAAAGCGGAGGCTCTGGAATTTTCTGTAAGCAGAAATTCCCCGTTGATCGACATTCCTCTGTCGGAGTTGAAGCTGCGGAAAAACATTCTGATGGGAACGATCAACCGTAAGGGCAGAATTATCATTCCATGCGGCTCCGATGCGGTTCAGGCCGGAGATACGGTCATCGTAGTAACGACTGTAAAAGGACTCAATACGCTGGAAGATATACTGAGGTAACTATTGATATGAACTATCGCACTGTTTTTCACAATTTGGGAAATATATTGACCATCGAGAGTATATTTATGCTGCTGCCCATTTTAGCTGCGGTGATTTATAGAGAAACCGCTGGATATGCTTTTGCGGCTACGGCGGCAGTGACTTTTATCGGCGGCATACTGCTGGTTCACCTTAACGCAAATCCGGACAGGCTGCGGGCGAGAGAAGGCTTTGTCATCGTAGGTCTGTCCTGGATCGTCATCAGTTTTGCCGGCGCGTTTCCCTTTTTTTTATCCGGAGAAATTCCAAATTTTGTAAGTGCATTATTTGAAAGCGTGTCCGGTTTTACGACGACGGGAGCGACTGTAGTAGAAAATGTTCAGGATCTGAGTCATTGTATTTTGCTGTGGAGAAGTCTTTCTCACTGGCTGGGAGGAATGGGGATTCTCGTATTCATGCTGGCGATTCTTCCTCTTAAAGCAGAAAATACCTTGCATATCTTTCGGGCGGAAAGTTCCGGACCCTCCGTGTCTAAGATCATGCCCCGGGTGCAGTCGTCGGCTTCTGTTCTGTATATGATCTATGTTGCGATGACGGCCATTGAGTTCGGATTTCTGAAGCTAGGAGGAATGACCACTTTTGACAGTATAAATTACGCCATGTCAACAGCAGCTACCGGAGGCTTTGGCGTGCATAACGACGGCGTCGCTGTCTACGGAAGCGATTATATCAATATCGTAGTGACCGTATTCATGTTTTTGTTCGGTCTCAACTTTAATGCGTATTTCTTTCTTTTGGCCGGAAAGCCGAAGGAAATTTTTAAAAAGAGCGAAATAAAGGTCTACTTTGCGGTGATCGCCGTTTCTGTAGCCAGCATCGCCGGGGTGATTCGCAGCTGTTATCGTACGGCAGGAGAGAGCCTCATGAACTCTGCTTTTACCGTAGGGGCGCTTATGACGTCTACCGGCTTCGCTATTACAGACTACAATATGTGGCCGTTGTATCCTAAGGTCGTCCTGACGCTTCTCATGATCATGGGAGGCTGCTCCGGCTCTACCTGCGGAAGCATTAAGATTTCCCGCGTGATGATTCTCGTAAAGGCGGCCTACGCCAATATTCGCAGGCTCGTCAGTCCCAGGAGCATTAAAAGCATTAAAATGGACGGAAAAAATATAGAATCGGCGACGATCTCCGATGTCAACGCATTTCTGACGATTTACGCGCTGATCTTGATCGGTTCGCTGATTCTCCTATCCTTTGACGGTGAAAATATCGTGACGACGGCTTCCGGCGCTGTTGCTACCCTGAATAATATCGGACTGGGCTTCCAGGGAACAGGCCCTACCAGCAATTATTCCATCTTTTCGTCTTTTTCCAAGCTGGTCATGTGCTTTAATATGATCGCCGGCAGGCTGGAAATTTTCCCGATTGTCATACTGCTGATGCCGCGGACGTGGAAGCGGTACTGAGTTTAGCTGGGGCGGCGCTGCA
>CAZGBL010000040.1:0-13251 GCA_964523955.1 uncultured Oscillospiraceae bacterium
ATCCGAGAAGAGGAACAGGACGGAAATGATGCGGAGAAAAGATGCGAGATTTCAGCGGAAAATTGATAAAAACAGACAAGTGTGATATGATTGTAAATCGAAGTATCCATTTCTTACCTTACGCCTTGATTTTACAGAGGACACGGACTTTATCGATGGAATTTTGAAGAGGGCGGAAGGAGCGGCATGACAGACGTGCTGTTAATGTTGGAATGTGAATGCCTGTGAAGGATCGTATCGTTTTGTGTTCTTCCGGAACGGGAGAGGATACCTTAACTTAACAGGATTTTTACGGGAAGGATCCCGATTTTAATAAAAAAGGAGCGGCGGACTTATGCAGGAGAAAAAGACTTTTTATATAACGACACCGATTTATTACCCGAGCGCAGATCTTCATATCGGGCATACGTACTGCACGGTGATGGCAGACGCCATGGCGCGCTTTAAGAGGGCTACTGGCTACGATGTGAGATTTCTTACGGGGACGGATGAACATGGTCAGAAGATCGAAAAGGCAGCGCAGGAAAACGGCGTGACACCGCAGGAATATGTAGACGATGTGGTGGGAAGAATCGTAAAGCTCTGGGATACGATGGAGATTTCCTACGATGATTTTATCCGGACGACGCAGGAACGTCATGTGAAAAGGGTACAGCAGATCTTTAATAAAATGTACGAAAAAGGCGATATTTACAAGGGTGAATATGAAGGTCTCTATTGTACTCCATGCGAAGCCTTTTGGACGGAGGTTCAGGCGGTGGACGGCAAATGTCCTGACTGCGGCAGACCGGTGGAAAAAGCCAAGGAAGAGGCGTATTTCTTCCGTCTTTCCAGGTATCAGGATCAGCTCATCGACCTGATCGAAAATAATCCGGAATTTCTGCAGCCGGAGGCGCGGAGAAATGAGATGCTCAGCTTTATCCGCCAGGGGCTGGACGATCTGTGTATTTCCAGAAGTACGTTTGACTGGGGAATCCAGGTGCCGGTGGATCCGAAGCATGTCATCTATGTTTGGCTGGACGCGCTTTCCAACTATATTACCGCTCTGGGGTATCCGGAGGAAGAAGAGGGACTTTTCAACGATTATTGGCCGGCTGACGTTCATCTCGTGGGAAAGGAAATCGTTCGGTTCCACTCGGTGATTTGGCCTGCGATGCTCATGTCTTTAGAGCTGCCGCTGCCGAAGAAGATTCTAGGTCACGGATGGATTCTCCTGGAAGGCGGTAAGATGTCGAAATCCAGAGGCAACGTAGTAGATCCGGTGAAGCTCATCGAACGTTACGGCATTGACGCTCTGAAATATTTCCTTTTGAGAGAATACGCTTTCGGGCAGGACGGGCTGTATACGAATGAAGTGATGCTCAACCGTCTCAACTATGACCTGGCTAACGATCTGGGCAATCTGGTCAGCAGAACGGTGGCCATGATCGAAAAATATGACGGCGGCGTCGTGCCGGAACCGTCTGCGGAAGCGGAGCCTGACGGCGAGCTCATCGAGATGGCGGCGACGACGGCAGGACGCGTGGAAGCCTATATGGATAAATTCAGCTTCAATCTGGCGCTGGAAGAGATCTGGAAGCTCATCAGAAGGACGAACAAATATATCGACGAAACTTCTCCGTGGATTCTTGCGAAGGAAGAGAGCTCCAAGCCTCGTCTCGATACGGTGATGCACCATCTGGCGGAATCCATCCGGGTGATCTCCGTACTGATTCATCCGTTCCTTCACAATACGTCAGAAAAGATCAGAGAACAGCTCGGCGCCGCCGATGAGGAAGTGAGATGGGAGGATACTCTCCGGTTCGATCTGATGCAGGGCAAAAAAGTGAAAAGAGGAGCGCCGATTTTCCCTCGTCTCGACATAGAGAAGGAAATCGCGGAGCTGGAAGCCATGACGGCGGCTTCTATGGCTGCGGCGAAAGTAAAGGCGGAAAAATCAGCCAGTGCAGGCGGCGGAAACGCAGCTGCTGAAGGAGAAAAAGGCGGAAATTCTTTTGAGGAAAACGAAGCTGAGTCTGCAGCGATTCCGGAAGGAAATAGCCGGAAATAAAAAATTATCAGGTCCGTTTTATCCGCAGCCGGGTACAGACGGACCTGTTTTGAAATGGAGGACAAAAAATGTTATTCGATTCCCATGCGCATCTGGACGCGCCGGAATTTAATGAGGACAGGGAAGAGCTTCTCTCGAGGCTGACGACAGAATGCGATATTTCTTATGTCGTCAATCCCGGCGTCGATCTTCAGACGTCAAAGGATGCTGTCAAGCTGGCGCAGAAGTATCCCTGGATCTATGCTGCGGTAGGGTTTTATCCGCAGAGAACAGGCGATCTCGATGAAGATATGCTCTTTCTTCTCGAGGGTCTCGCGAAGAAAGACAAAGTGGTAGCGATCGGAGAGATCGGCCTGGATTATTACTGGAAGACGGTGCCCCACGATGTTCAGCAGTATTGGTTCCGCCGTCAGATTCAGCTGGCGATCAAGCTGGGTCTTCCTATCGCTATTCACGACCGTGAAGCCCACGGCGACGTGATGCGGATATTAAAGGAAGAAAAAGCTTTCGAGAATACCAGGGTGCTGATGCACTGCTATTCGGGCAGCGCGGAGCTGGCGCGCCAGTATCTGAAGCTGGGATGCTATTTTTCCATCGCAGGTCCTGTGACTTACAAAAACGCGAAGAAAGCGCCGGAAATTATCGCTGAGATTCCGCTGGATCACATGTGCATCGAAACGGATTCTCCGTATCTTACGCCGATGCCGTTTCGAGGCAAGAGAAATGATCCGTCTTATGTGAGATATACTGCGATGAAGATCGCAGAGCTCAAAGGATTATCGCTTGAAGAGGTTGCGCGTGCTACCTGTGAAACGGCGAAGAAATTTTACGGCATCGAATCGATCTGATCTGCCGAAAAACAGAGCGCCCAAAAGTCAGCAGACGGACGAGGAGGACTTTCGCTTCGCTGAAGAAGGCCAGCAGATTTCAGACGATTTCCACTGTAACCACTGTCATATCATCTCGTTCCTTCTGTCCGTATCGTATCGTCGCACCCCAGAGGATTCTCTCTGATATGGCGCGGGGCGGCTCGTCCGGGTGTTCCAACACGAGATCAGTGACCCAGCTGAGCTGGCTGTCAGGCGGCGGAGATTCTGTTACGCCGTCTGACATGAAAAAATATCTGTCGCCGTGTTCGATGGGAAATGTCATATGTTTTATGTCCGGCTCTTCTATAATTCCTATAGGAAGAGCCGGCATTTTCAGTATCCCGGCCTGTTGTCCGCGCTGTACGACGCTCGGCGCTCCGCCGGCTTTGTAGACGCTGCAGCGGCCTTTTAAAAGATCGAATACTGCCAGATCGACAGTGGAAAAACATTCAGACGGAATGTTGAGCGGGAGCGCTGAATTCATCGATGAGATGGCATCCGGCGGCGTAAGTCCCACCCTCAAAAGCTGATACAGGCTCTCCAGCACAAATTTACTGCAGTCAGAGGCGATACGGCCGGTTCCCATGCCGTCAGCGACGGCGACGATATATGTGGTTTTCGTCAGTTTTCTGCATACGTAATTATCTCCTGATACGCCTACCGCCTTTGGGAGCCCGCAGGCTCCGGATAAGATGCCGAAATTCGGCACGGGTTCTGTATTGTTTTTTTGTCTGCGCAGCATTTCGATCCTCCGATTTTTACTTTGAAACTTCGAGATATAGACTTAAAAAAGCCTGTCCGTCTTTTCTGCCTGTCGCTGCAGGCAGGCTTTTGCGATGACGGGATACAAAGATTTTAACGCGGCGGAGGTTATTTGAGGGCGGGCGAATATCGACAAAAAAGGCGTTTTTCTGTCAAAAATTAACCATATGGGGAGGGATGCGGCATGAGCCTTGACATAATACGAGATACGATAAGAGAACATGATATGATTTCTTCTGGAGACAGCGTCGTAGTAGGCTTATCCGGCGGTCCGGATTCCACTTGTCTTTTTCACGCACTTGCAGCGCTGAGAGAGGAATTGAACATCGACAGACTCTGTGCTGTCCATATCAATCATGGATTGCGGGGGGCGGAGGCGGAACGGGATGCGGAATATTCCCGCAGCCTTGCAGAATATTTCGGAGCAGAGTTTCGCATATTTCGATTTGATATCGCAGCGGACGCGAAACGTCGGAAAATCAGCAGTGAAGCTGCCGGACGCCGGGCGCGTTATGCCGCGTTTGAGCAGGTTTGCCGTGAAATCGGCGCGAAAAAGACAGCGGTGGCGCATAACAGAGACGATCAGGCGGAAACGGTTCTCATGAGGATTCTGCGGGGGACGGGAACTCACGGCCTTACAGGAATCGAATACATCAGAGACGGAGGATACGGAAAAATCATCCGCCCTCTTCTCGATATGAATCGGGAGGCAGTGGAGCGCTATTGCTCTGAAAACGGGCTGACTCCGATGAGAGACAGCACGAATGAGGAAGCTGTCTGCACCAGAAACAAGATTCGGCTGGAGCTGCTTCCGTATCTGAGGGAGAGGTATAATCCCGCCGTCGGCGATGCTCTCGTGCGTCTGGGGCGATCTGCGGGTGAAGACGATGATTATCTGCAGACGATAGCGGGTAAGATTATGGATAAGTGCTGGAATAAGGAGGAAAACTCTTTAGAGACCCGGGAGATGCAGAAGCTTCATCCCGCCGTGCTGAAAAGAGTTCTCTTGCAGGCGGCTTCCCAATCGGGAGCCGGCAGAGATTTAGGGGAAATTCATATAAGGGCGGCGCTTTCTCTTATACGCAGTCAAATGAATGGGAAAGAGACGGATTTCACCCATGGAAATTTTGTGCGTTTTTATAATGGAAAATTATGGTTCTTGAAGCGTGATCATCTGCAGAAGGAAAAGAAAGGACAGGCTGCAAAGGCGGCGGAAAAGCGGATCTGTCTGCAGCAAGCGGCGTTTCCAATGGAAAAATTGACGCGGGAGGGAAGAGCGACCGTCGTTTTTTCGGGAAGGGAGATACGGCTGCGTTTGATTTTGCCGGAGGAGTCAGCGTCTATTGACGAAGATTGCGGAATAACAGAGGTACGTTTAGACTGGGAAAAGCTCCGGAAATATGATAATCTTGTCTTTCGGCATCGCCTGCCGGAAGATAAAATACGGCCGAAGGGCATGAAGGGACGTAAGAAGCTGCAGGATTTTATGGTGGATCGAAAGATACCCCGGGAACAGAGAGGCCATCTTCTGCTTTTGGCAGCGGAAAATACGATCCTGCTCGCAGGGACAGAGCCGGCGGCGGAATGCTGCGAAAACCCCGAAAGTATGGGCATTGTTTCTATTGAATATTAACAAGTGCTGTGGTAAAATACGATGATAATTGGGTTTTTGAACCGGCTTAAAGGAGGCTTGAATTGAACAAATGGTATAAGACTCTCTCGATTTATGCTCTGATTTTTTTATTTGTCATAATGATGGCATATTTTTTTATGGATTCACAGTCGGGCAAAGAGATCAAGGAGGTTGAATTTTCTGAGTTTGTAAAGGAACTTCAGGATGAAAACGTAAAGGAATTGACACTGCAGGAGACCAGCATGCAGGGAACGCTGAAGGATGACAGCGTCATTCATGCGTATGCGCCTTCCAGCCTGCAGCTGATGGTGATAGATAACGATTTGATCATGCCGCAGGTATACGATGGAAAGCTGGTGATCACGAGTGAGCCGCCGAAGACGACGCCTTGGTATATCAGCATGCTGCCGTACGCGCTGACGATCGTCATCTTCGTCGTCATCTGGATGGTATTTATGAACTCCAGCCAGGGCGGAGCCGGAAAGGCCATGTCCTTTGGCAAGAGCCGGGCTAAAATGTACAAGAGCGATGGGAAAAAAATCACTTTTGACGATGTAGCCGGATTGAATGAAGAAAAAGAGGAACTGCAGGAGATCGTCGATTTTCTGCGAAGGCCGAAAAAATATACTGCGCTGGGCGCGCGGATTCCGAAAGGCGTCCTGTTGGTGGGTCCTCCGGGAACGGGTAAGACATATGTCACAAAGGCGGTTTCCAGCGAGGCCGGCGTACCGTTTTTCAGCATCTCCGGATCCGATTTCGTGGAGATGTTCGTCGGCGTCGGCGCATCGCGGGTGAGAGATCTGTTTGAGCAGGCGAAGAAAAACGCTCCCAGTATCATCTTTATCGACGAAATCGACGCGGTAGGCAGGCGCAGAGGCGCAGGCCTGGGCGGCGGACATGATGAAAGAGAGCAGACGTTAAATCAGATGCTGGTGGAGATGGACGGCTTCGGCATGAACGAAGGCGTCATCGTGTTTGCTGCGACAAACCGGCCGGATGTACTCGATCCTGCGCTGCTCAGACCGGGCAGATTCGACCGTCAGATCGTCATCGGGCTTCCTGATGTGAAGGGCAGAGAGGCTGTTTTGCGCACCCATGCGAAGAACAAGCCGCTGGATGAGTCTGTCAATCTCGACGTACTCGCTCGAATGACGCCGGGATTTTCGCCTGCGGATTTGGAGAATGTTCTCAATGAAGCGGCTCTTCTCACGGCGAGAAGGGATGGAAAGTCGATTACGATGGAAGAACTGGAGGAAGCGATCACAAAGGTGATGGCAGGTCCGGCCAAGAAGAGCCGCATCGTTACGGAAAAAGAGAGAAAGCTGACGGCTTATCATGAAGCGGGTCACGCTGTACTCATCCGGAAACTTCCGAACTCCGATCCTGTTCACCAGGTTACGATCATTCCGAGAGGAATGGCCGGCGGAATGACGATGTTCCTGCCGAAGGAAGACCGCACGTTCGATTCAAAAAATCACATGATGGATTCTCTCGTACATCTTCTGGGAGGCCGTGTGGCGGAAGCTCTGGTGCTTGACGACATCAGTACCGGCGCAAGCAACGATATCGAGCGCGCCACGGCAATCGCCAGAGATATGGTGACGAAGTACGGTATGAGTGAAAAGATCGGTACCGTAAATTACAGCGATGCCAAAGAGGTATTTATTGGAAACGATTTCACATCGAAGAGGGCAGGCTATTCTGAAGCGACTGCTATGGCTATCGATGAAGAAGTGAAGCGTCTTCTCGATGAGGCATACGCAAAGGCGCTTCGCCTTCTCGAAGCAGATATGGATAAGCTCACTCTCGTGGCGGAGACACTGCTTGACATAGAAACGCTGGACGCCGAACAGTTTGAATCGCTTTACACGGGTGAAAAGACGAGAGACGAAATCGTCTCTGAGGCGCGCAGCAAAGCGGATGAAAAGGCAGAGAAGATCGCTCGCCAAAAGGAAGCTGCCGCAAAGGAATATGAAGCGGAGAAGGCTGCCAGAGAGAAGGAGAAGGCAAATACGGTTAATCTTCATTTTGAAAATATGAAGGCGGAGACGATCGTGTTTGAGAACAAAAAGAAGAATGATGCGCAGGCTGATGACCACTCCAAAGGCGGCGCGTCGAAGGAGATCGGTTCGGAAAAATCTGCGCAGGAAACTGAGGATTCGGATAAGCAGTAGAGGACATTAAAAGAACTATTGATCTGCCTGAACGTAGGAGGATAAATATGTTACTTGCATTTGACGTAGGAAATACAAACATCGTACTCGGAGTCTTTAAAGGCAAAAAACTGATTCAGAGCTGGAGAATGGAGACAGATAAGAACAAAAGCGCCGACGAGTATGGCATGATCATCAGAAATCTGTTCGACTATCATAAGTTGGCTATGGCTGATGTCAAGGACGCCATCATTTCTACGGTAGTTCCTTCGATCTCTTATACGCTGCAGCATCTGTCGATCAAGTATTTCAACATCAGAGCAATTGAGGTGGGACCGGGGATTAAGACCGGCATGATCATCAAGTACGATAATCCGAAGCAGGTGGGAGCTGACAGAATCGTTAATGCGGTGGCTGCCTATGCAAAATACGGCGGACCCTTAATCATCATCGATTTCGGTACGGCGACGACATTCTGCTGTATTTCTGAAAAATGTGAGTATCTGGGGGGTACGATCGCTCCGGGACTCAAAATATCATCGGATGCACTCTTTGAAAAGACCGCGAAGCTGCCGAGGGTAGAGCTTCTTGAGCCAGGTCATGTCATTTGCCGCAATACCATCGAGAGTATGCAGGCCGGACTGGTGTACGGCCACATGGGGGTGGTCGATTATATCGTCCGCAAGATGAAACAGGAATATCATAAGCTGACCGGAGGCGATCCCGGCAAGATTACGGTGGTTGCCACCGGAGGTCTCGCCACCATGGTTTCAAAGGGAGTCGAATCCATAGATCATGTGGATCGTCTGTTGACGCTGGAAGGCCTGAGCATTATTTATGAAAAGAACAAAAATAATTTCGGTAATCGAAATAATATGAGCAAAGAAAATATTCAGCTGCATGCTGAAGAGTAGAAATGACCAGCGTCTGGATGAAAATGGAAAACAGGGTGGAAAAGAGTATATTAGAGCCCGAGCCTGAAATCAGAGAAGCGGGCGGAAAGTGGAACGCCAACGCCCGGATCGGATGTGAACAGAAAAGTGACGGCGTCGGTGCCGTATGCAGAGAAAGACGGGAAGGTACGGCAGAGGCCGGAAAATATGAGATCGGAGGCGTCTCCTTTGATTCGCCATATTTTATGGCACCGCTGGCAGGAATTACGGATGCGCCGTTTCGCCGGCTCTGCAGAAGGTTTGGCGCGGGAGCGGTTTATTCGGAGATGATCAGCGCGAAAGGGCTTTATTACAATGATAAAGCGACGGAAAAGCTGCTCACGATATATGATGATGAGCTGCCGGTGGTCTATCAGATTTTCGGCTCCGATCCGGAGACGATGGCTTACGCAGCAGATGCGCTCTCCTCTCGAAAAAACTGCATGATCGACATCAACATGGGATGTCCCGTACCGAAGGTTGTGAAAGGCGGCGACGGCTCCGCGCTTTTGAGAGATCCGGAAAGGATTTCAGCCGTGGTTTCCGCTGTCGTCAGAGCGGCGAAGAAACCGGTGACTGTAAAGATCCGGACGGGATGGGATGAGCAGTCTGTCAATGCTGTGGAAAACGCGCGTCGGATTGAAGCTTCGGGAGCGGCGGCTATCTGCGTTCACGGCAGAACGAGGGCGCAGTTTTACAGCGGGACGGCAGATCGAAGTGTGATTCGTCAGGTGAAACAGGCTGTGAATATTCCGGTGATCGGCAACGGCGATATTTTTGACGTAGAGAGTTGTGAATCCATGTTCGAGGAAACGGGCTGCGATCTTGTGATGGTGGCCAGGGGCGCGCTGGGCAATCCGTGGATTTTTCGATCTCTTTCTGAAGGAAAGGATTATAGACCTTCCCCGCAGGAAAAAGTCGATGTGATAAAACAGCATTTTGCCGATATGCTCATAGAAAAAGGAGAGTATGTCGGGGTACGCGCTATGCGGAAGCATATAAGCTGGTATCTGAAGGGAATGCGCGGCGCTGCTTCCATGCGCAGAATGATAAATGAGATGGAGTCGGAAGAGGAAATCTTTGAAGCACTGGATCGGCTTCTGGCAATTTCGGAAAAAACAAATATTCCGGTCGAACGGTAAAAAGCCGCACATGCCCGGCTGTCAGCTGTGAATACGCTGCAGCTGCATTTGCAGGCTTTCGTGTTTTCGACAGCACGGAAGGAAAGAGGGAAAAAATGGCAAGGGATGAAGTGTTACTTACCCAAGAGGGGTACGACAAACTCGTCGCGGAGTATGAAGAGCTCGTCGCAGTCCGCAGACTTGAAGTTGCAGAGCGTCTGAAGGAGGCGATCTCTTACGGAGACCTTTCGGAAAACGCGGAATACGATGCTGCGAAGAATGAACAGGCGGAATTGGAAGAAAAGATTCTTAAGCTGGAATCGATGATTCGCAGCGCGAAGGTTATCGATGAGTCTGAAATTACGTCGGACAGAGTCAACCTGGGCCATACGGTTAAGGTGGAATATCTCGGCACAGGCGAGCTGGAAGAGTATACGATCGTAGGTTCCAATGAATCCGATCCGTTTGAGGGGAAAATTTCCAATGAATCAGCAGTAGGCAGCGCGTTGATCGGAACAAGTGTGGGAGAAGAAGTCACTATCGAAATTCCGGACGGCATTATTCATCTGAGAGTTCTGGAAATTTCGAGACATTAGTTCGTATCTCTGCGGTTTTCGCGGCGGCGGATATCTTGATACGCCGCAGACGCGGACGGCGCAGCCGATGCGTATGACATAAAAAAATTACCGGGAGAGAATGTATTATGAGTGAAGAACAGAACAACAATATATCGCCTGAAAAGACGGAACAGGAATTAAACGAACAGCGAAGAATCAGAAGAGAAAAGTTAGAGCAGCTGAGAGCAGACGGAAGGGATCCGTTTCTTCAGGAAAAGTGGGATGTGACACATCACAGTGAAACGATAAAGGCGAATTTTGACGAACTGGAAGACCAGTCTGTTTCCATCGCCGGCCGTATCATGGCAAAGCGCGTAATGGGGAAGGTTTCCTTTATCGATGTTCAGGATAAGTCAGGCAGAATCCAGAGCTTCGTCGCAAGAGATAATATCACGCCGGAAGAATACAAGATTTTCAAGACTTATGATATCGGCGATATCGTAGGCATCAAAGGCGAAGTTTTTAAGACGAAGACGGGAGAGGTTTCCGTAAGAGCCGCTGAGGTCGTACTCCTTTCAAAGTCCATTCAGGTTCTTCCGGAAAAATTCCACGGTCTTACCGATACCGATATGAGATACCGTCAGAGATATGTGGATCTCATCATGAACGACGAAGTGCGAGAGGTATTCCGGAAGCGCGCAGTTATCATAAAAGGCATTCGTAAATTTTTAGACGACCGCGGCTACCTGGAAGTGGAAACTCCGATTCTGACTGTCATCGCCGGCGGCGCTAACGCGAGACCGTTTGAAACGCATCACAATACGCTGGATCTCGACATGAAGCTGCGTATTTCCAACGAGCTCTATCTGAAGAGACTCATCGTAGGCGGTCTGGACAAAGTGTATGAGATGGGCAGAATGTTCCGCAACGAAGGTATGGATACGCGCCACAATCCGGAGTTTACGAATATCGAGCTTTATGAGGCTTATGCGGATTATAACGATATGATGGAACTGACGGAAAATCTGGTAGCTTCCCTCTGTCAGGAACTCTACGGCACGATGATCCTCGAATATCAGGGCAAGACTTTCGATCTGACTCCGCCGTGGGACAGAATCAGCATGGAAGAAGGCATTCTGCGCTGGCTGGGCGAAGACTTCTCTAAGATCGATACGGATGAGGAAGCACAGGCCGCAGCGAAGAAGCATCATCTGGAAGATGCTGAAAAGATGACGAGAGGAAAGATTATCGCGGAGCTCTTTGAGGAATTCTGCGAGGATAAGCTGGACGGACCGATATTCGTCACAGGCCATCCGGTGGAAATTTCACCGCTGGCAAAGAGAAATCCGGACGATCCGAGAATTACCAACCGTTTTGAAGCGTACATCAACAAGTGGGAGATCGCGAACGCGTTTTCCGAGCTGAACGACCCTATCGATCAGTACAACCGTTTCAAGGCGCAGCAGGAACAGCTGGAAGCCGGAGACGACGAAGCTCATCCGATGGATCTTGACTACGTCAACGCTCTCGAAGTGGGACTTCCACCGACGGGCGGCTTAGGCATCGGCGTGGATCGATTGATCATCCTGCTCACAAATCAGCCGGGTATCAGGGATATTTTACTTTTCCCGACGATGAAGCCGCTCGACAAATAAACGGCGCAGGTATGCGGGTTTACGGCGGTTTAGCGCCAAAACTTACGACCAATTTACGACCAAATAAAGAGACTCTTTCAAGTAAATAATTTTGAAGCAGAGTGAAGTTTTTGATTTCTTTACTCTGCTTTTTTGTGCCCAAAATCAGTAGGCTCGCTATATCGGTATTCAGAATTGAAAAGAGCAAAAATTATACGGTGACGTCAAACCACCATTTGAGGGACAAAAAGTTATCCGCTCAACGAAAATAAATAAAGGTAAAACAAATAAAGAGAAATCAAATGAGGTATTTGAAGTTAATCTTAGCCAATAGTATATTCCCTGTAATATTGGCTAAAAATATAGCTATATGAATTTAGCTAATTATATTGATAAATTAGCTAAAATATAATATAATAAATATAGCTAATACAAGGAGGTGCGTATTATGACCACAGTAACCGCGACAGATGTTCAAAACAATTTCGGTAAGTATCTGCAAATGGTACAAACAGGCGAAGAAATCATTATTCTGAGAAACGGTAAGGAGACGGCGCGGCTTATTTCTCACGATAAAAGCGTTTCCTTTTTAACAGACTCTCTTATCGGTGTCTTGAAAAACGATTATGACGATAAGGCTGTAAGAGAGGAAAGGATGGCTAAATATGAAAGTGTTGATTGACACAAATGTCGTTCTTGATGTTTTATGCAAAAGAGCCGGCTTTTATGAAGATGCGGCAAAAATTATGAAATATTGCGAGGTAAATAAAATCACAGGCGTTATTTCAGCGTTGACTGTTCCCAACATCGTATATATAATGCGAAAGGAACTGGACGCGCAGAAAACAAGAGATGTAATTGAAAAATTGCAGCTCGTATTCACCGTTGCCGATTTGACAGCCGGCGATATAAAGAAAGCGTTGTCAATGAATTTTAAGGATTTTGAAGACGCGCTTCAAAGCGCGTGTGCTTCAAGAATTAAAGCCGATTACATCATAACGAGAAATATCAGAGACTATGCAAACAGCAAAGTCACGGCAATAAAGCCTGCCGAGCTTTTAGAGAGAATTTAATAAACGCATTTAACTGGAACAACCTTTAACTACGGGCTGTTCCTTTTTTAGCGCCAATTCTTAAACTTCCAGCCATTGAGGGTTTTATAACTATCTTGCAGACTCATTGCATCTCAAGGCAAGCACAATAGACAGCATACATACAGTTGTACATCAGGTTTTGGAATTGGGTGTTGAAGATGATTACTTGCGTTACAACCCATCGGACAATGCTTTAAAAGAGTTGAAGAAGGCTCATAATAACGACTCACAAAAAAGAAAGGCTTTGACACTTCCTGAGCAGGAATTGTTCGAACACTTTCTCGCGCAAAACGGTCAATATCATAGATGGTATGCCGGAATATACGATTAAACGTGAGGACATCATGGTTATGCTGCGGAAAAGGGGCTAGATGTGCGCATCGACCACCGCTTTGGTAAAAACGGTACTTCACAAAAGGGCGGTACTCTGATACAATACAAATCAG
>CAZGBL010000041.1:0-12862 GCA_964523955.1 uncultured Oscillospiraceae bacterium
TCGTAGAGTGGACGCTGGGGCGGGATCAGGCACAGAAGATTATGACAGGATCCTATTGTGAGGTCAGTTATCGAGGGATAAGGAGTTTAATAAAAATGAGGAGAGAAACGGAATTAAAGGTATCAGGCAAAGGGAATACTGTGTCTCTCGCTGCGGCGATTGCAGGCGCGGTGGAAAAAGACGGCCACGTATATATGGCTTGCATTGGCGCTGCGTCGGTTAATAACGCCGCTAAAGCCGTAGCGGTAGCGCAGCGGTTGATCGAGTCAGATTATAAAGGGCAGAATCTGGATAAGACTATCCCAAAACTGTACATGTCTCCGGCGTTTCGGAAGCGCTTGGTTGGTGACGATTGGCTGACAGCGATGCAGTTTTATGTGGGAGTTATGTAAGCAGCATTCTATGACGAACAGGCGTTATTGGAAATGACGTGTCGGTAACGGTCAACGATTGACCGGGCGCAGGGGATGCCGAGTAATACATCCTGCTATATGACCAGCATAGAAAAAATCGCTTACAGGCGAAAATAGAGTGCAAGAATAACCGGGAACAGAGCGATGTGTCCCGGTTTTGTCATATGACGGACTTTTTTACTTATTGGAGCCTTAAGAAAAAAACTATGCCAATAGCACAATATATTTCCCAATACACCAGATAAAATCCTAAAATTGAGAAGTTAAAATACAAAAATATTGTGCTTTTGCATAAAATATGGTATAACTATGGCGATACAGGACAGGAGGCAGAAGGAGCATGGCGAAAAAACGCACTACATCAGATTCCGCTCCTAAGACAAAAAAGTCGAAAAAGTCTCGATCTCTTGCGCTGCACTCTGATGAGGATAGAGTCAAGGCACTCGCGCTCTATCGTTTATACGGCAGTCCTACTTTGGTTTCGCGGGAGCTCGGCATCCCAAAAGCGACTATTATAGATTGGCTTAATAATCGTAACGGGATCATGGACAGGGTGGACTCTTTGTCTACTCGCATCGACCAGGCGGCAAAAAGGCATTACGAGAATATGCAATTTGTAATGGACGAGGCGCTCCAGCAGGTGCATGAGCGCATCGGCGATGCGTCCGCAGCGCAGGCAGCAACGATCTATGGAATCCTGCATGATAAGTGTCAGGACATCGTCAACGGTCAGTCAAGCCAGACGACCAATAATATTTACATAGATACGGCGGGTATGAGTGATCAGGACAAGCTGACTCTGATGCAGCGCGCGTTAGCGCGTAAGCAGGATGCAGAGAGGATAGAAGCAGCCCAAGTTGTAGAGTCTGACAGCAGCGGTGTTAATTAATTTCCAAATATTTCAACTATTCCGAAAATGAGGATTTTCGGAATAGTTGAACTGAATCCCACAGTTTCAACGGTTTTGAGAGTGGAATATAATGGGAATCGATACAATATCAGACCGGACACAATATCTTGTGGTTCGGTCGTTGGCAGGCTGCGGTTTGCATCTGACAAGGATGTGATCGCAGCAGCGTAGCAGTGAGCGGCTATACGAATCATGCCACCTCCATATGGCTGCTCGTTTCTACGACGTGATACCCCTCGCTTTTTTTTTTTTCGATGGGGTGGGTGCTGGCTCCTGTCCTCTGTCTCGATGATTGGCATAGGGTAGGGGGGGTACCCAAAAATTTTCAGCGCGCGGGGAACCCTAAACGGCGCCGCGCAAAATCTATGTAACGGCATAGAAAGGAATTTTGAAATTCTTTTTTAACATGCCAGCTCATTATACACCCTTCTGGCGCGTTTAATAACTCATGAGAGCATTTTTAGCGCGTCGGCAGGGAAGTTATCGGTCAAATAAATATATTGGGTTCTATATGAGATTAAAGCGTTTTTATCAAAAAACAGTACGTTCCCCAAAAAAATATAGAAAAATTTTTGTAAAAAAGGAATTTTGCCACGGTGTAAGCCTGTAGGTTTTCTTATACAGCGAATAGAAAGGCGTTGGGTGGAAGAGTAGCATGACGGGTTTATCGGCTGCGCAGCAAGAAGCAGCGGCGCTTCAGGCGGCTATTATGGATGAACGAGAGTACATTCTAAACAGAATGCCTACCGATGAGTTCATTGACAATTACGTGTATATCGAAAATAAGGATAATCTCGGTGAACCGGTTATTAAGTTCAAAATGTGGGAAGCGCAGAGAACGGCGCTTCATGAGCTGGAAGAACATCGGTTATCTATCGTGTTAAAAGCCCGTCAGCTGGGATTTACGTGGCTTGTACTTTCTATGCTGGTTCGAGATACTTTGCGGTATGAGGGTTTTCGAGCGATCTGCATATCGGAGACAGATGATAAATCAAAAGAGCTGATCAACCGGTGCGAATTGATTTTTTCTAAGCTGCCGTCATGGCTTATCGTCTCAGAACGCAAGTTTAAGGATTTTGAGAGGGTAAACGGCAAGGATTCGTATAAAGGACTCTATTATCGGAAAAATGTTCATGATATTTCGGTAATACGCGCCGGAGAGGATATCGCGAAGATCTCGACGATTGATGCAGAACCGGCGACGGAAGGTGCGGGGCGTTCTTTAACGGCGGATGTAGTATTTTTCGATGAATGGGCGTTTCACCGATTCGCGGGAGAGATTTTCACGGCGGCGTATCCGACGATGGCTCGGCCGACGTCAGGTAAGTTTATCGGACTCTCGACGAATAAGCGGGGAACGCTTTATGAAGATGTCTGGAAGCACGCGGAATCGCGGAATTTTCATAAGATTTTTTGCAATTGTTTTGCAGACCCCCGCAGGGATGAGAAGTGGTATGAGGAAACGAAGGCGACGCTTCAGGGGAAAATGCAGCAGGAGTTTCCACGTACGGAAGAAGAGGCTCTTAACGCAGGTGAGAATGTATCGTTTCCTGAATTTGCGGAGGCAATTCATGTGTGTGAGCCCTTTGAGATCCCGAAACACTGGAAACGATGGGGTTCGGTGGATAATGGCTATAACGATCCATATGCATGGTATAAATTCGCCGTCAGCGAGGATGGTATTGTGTACATCTACTATGAACAGTCACGCTGGCGAAATGAAGCGCAGATGATCTATTCGGATCAGGCGCAGCAATTCGCTAATTCCATGGTATATCTCGACAAGCAGGGAGAATATGAGCTGGAAAAACTGGACTACATTGTTGCGGGTCTCGACGCTTGGCACGGGCATCACAGAGATCAGTCGGGAAAAACGCTGATCGACTATTACCGAGAAGGCGGTCTGAAAAGCGTGGGGTTCGTTATGGCGGTTACGGATCAGAAGTTGAGAAAGGCGACGTTTCATGAGTATTTGAAGCCGTTTAAGGATGAGAATACGGGAAAAGTGACGGCGAAGTTGCAGATTTTTTCTACTTGCACTTATTTGATCAATACACTGCCGCAGTTGGTGAACGATGACAAACGGCCGGAGATCGTAGCGGATTTGTCGGACATCAACAATCCTTACGACAGTGTGGGGTATGGGTTGATTTCTTATCATACAAAGTATTCAAAGCCGAAAGAACAGGACAACCGAACGGCGCACAAGAGATATAAGGATAGGTTGATCCAGGGGGCGAGAAGGAACGCGAGGTATAGGAGATGAAGAATTTAGTAAGACCTATTGGAGTTAAGGTGGTTTGTGACATGTACACTTGCAGCAACATGGCGGAATTTGAAGTAGGACATGAGTTTACCCCTGCTGTGGCAACGCATCTGTGCAGAGAATGTCTGCGGTCTGTCTATGACGAGGCGCATGAGATTTTTATGAAATCCGGTAGCCAAACATCGCAGACGGAATCCGGTGTAGGTGCGGCCGAAAAAACAGAAGAATCTGCTAATGCTACACCGTCAAATGATAGTCGGGTGGAGAATAAATCGGATGAAGTAAAAAAGGATACCGTGTCGGCATCTAAATCTGCGGTCAGGTCTGGCAAAACAAAGGTGGCGGTGAAATGACGGTACTTCTGATTTTGGCGGCAGTTTGTATTGTACAGAGTGCAGCGTTGCTTACTTTTGCGTGGTTGATTGGCCGTTGCATCAGGGAACATACGAAGCTTGCCAGAGCGTTTGCGAGGAGTAAAGCGCCGAATTATGCGTTTTCCGAAAAGGAGGCGACGAAAGGCGGCTCCGATGGTAAGCATGTGACGTTGTCAGAGAGACAGGTTCATACGACTGCCGGTAAGTCGAGCGTCGCAGGATAGGTGGCGGTGTAAAAAATGCCGGGAGAAAGCGCTTTTGATCGATTGAAACAGCTGTTTTCTGCATTTTCTGAGAGAAGAGCTGACGAAGAAGGAAACGGAATGACGATGTCAAAGGTTCGTCTAGAGGATGATGGAGAGCGGAAACGAATCGAAGAGGCATTTGAGGAAGAAATCATTCGATATATTCAGAACGAGTTTGACGAACGCAAAAAGCAGAAGAACGGGTTGGAACTTCAGTGGAGATTAAATATCAATTATTACAACGGAGATCAGTTTACATATATAGACTCTGTGCTGAATGATGTGGTGGAAACGCCGGAACACACGCCATGGGAAGAACGAAATGTGTTTAATGAGATCGCGCCGAATATTGAAACGAGGTTTGCGTTTTTATCCAAGAGAAAGAATCTCATGAAGAATCGTCCTGCTTCCAGCTCTGCGGAAGATCGTACTTCTGCGAAGATCGGGAATCGAATACTGGCGAGCACTCGTTCCCGGCTGAGGATGTCGGATAAACAGCAGGACGCAAATTTGATTGCGGGAATTATGGGAACTGCGATCTGGAAAACGACATGGGATACTACGAAGGGACGAATGGTAGGAGTTGAAACGAGGAGTTTTGATTCAGAGGAAGAAGACCTGCTGCCCACGGAAGAGTATGAGAGACAGCTTCTGGGCGATTCGTTGAATATAGCGGAGAAGTATATCCGCGAAGGCGATGTCAATACGACAGTGCATTCGCCGTTTGAGTTTTATCCGGAGAATGTGAATAAATCAATCCGAGAGAATCAGCGAGTCATGCATGTTGTTCTGATGTCGCCGGAAGAGGTTTACGAAAAGTGGGGCGTTGTGGAAGAAGGCGAGTCCTACGAAACATATAAGATCATCAGCTCGGATAATCGGCTCTATGGCGGCTCGATTTCCGGGCGGATGATCGGCAGAACTTTGGGTGTTACCAAGATTGAAAATTCTGTTCGTGTATACGAAGAGCATGAACTGCCAAGTCCGAGGTACCCTAAAGGTCGATTGATCATATGTACGGATAATAATCTTTTGTATTACGGACCTCAGTCAGAGCAGTTGGGGGAAAACGGAGAGTTTGAGTTATGTTTTGATGTACAGCAATCTCTCAGAACAGATGGTTTTTTCGGAAAATCTCTGGTGGAGCGATTGATTCCTCTCCAGAATAAGTACAATGCGCTGAAGAATCGGAAGCAGGATTATATCAATCGTGTATCTCTGGGCGTACTGGTAGCGGAAGAAGGCGCGCTGACCGATGAAGAGTATTTACGCCAGAACGGAATCGGCCCGGGTGAAATTTTAACCTATAATCAAGGATTTCGACAGCCGTATTTTCTGGAGCCGGGAACGCTGCCGTCTGTTTTTGAAAATGAGGAGGCGGATCTTTTAAATTCGTTTAATCGTCTATCCGGCGTCTCGCAGTTGGCGCAGCAGTCTGTTACGCCGTCGAATATCACGTCGGGTGTGGCGCTGAGTTCTTTGGCGGAACAGGATGATACAAGAATCGGTCTGGAGGCGGAAAACATAAAAACGTGTATCGCTTCTATCGGAAAAAAATGGCTGCTGCTATATAAGGCACACGTGAAATACGCGCGGATGGTGCGGGATATCGGCAGAAATGACGAGTTTGAAATCAGCGAATTTGTAGGTAACGACTTGACGTCCTTCGATGTATTTATCGAGGCGGAGACAGAGTCTTCCGATACGTTGGCTCAGAGGCGTCAGAAGGTAATCGAGCTTCTTAACAGCGGTCTCTTTAATGATACGGAAACCGGCAATATTACGAATGAGGGAAGAATCAAAATTTTTGAAATGCTGGAACTCGGAAACTGGGAAGATTTTGTGGACGCGGATGACGCGCAGCAACGGCGCGCCGATCGTGAAAACAATTCTATGCTGATCAGTAAAAAACCTCAGATCAGAGAGTTCGACGATGATGTTATTCATATTAGCAAGCATAATAATTTCCGGCTTCATGCGGAATATGAAGAGGCTCTTCAGGAACATCCGGAAATTGACGAATTGTTCCGGGCTCATGTGGAAGATCATCTCCATAATTTGCAGGTGAAATCGTCTACGGGCATGACGGACGGCACCAGTCAGGGCGGTATGAATTTAGCTGCGGAGGATAGTACGCGGGGAGAGCCGCAGCAGATTGAGATTGAACCGGTACAAAATTAATAGAAACACGGGGTGAAAGGTATGAAGGATCAGAGTAATAACACGATGAATAATGCAGCGCCGCAGGCTGTGATACCTGCTGACGCGATGAATACGGTTCCGGGCGGAGTGCAGAATGCAGCGCCCGCCGCAGAAGGTTCCGTACAGCAGATGAATAATGTGAACGTTCAGCCTTCGGGAGAGGGTTTGATTGACGACGTAGCTAATGGCAACATGCAAAATACGAATCAGCCATTACATAATAACAGTCTGGATGATGCGAAGAACGCATTTTCCCGAATGCTCGCGGGCATGGATACGGAAGGTGATACGGCGGCTCAGCCGACAGCGGGAGAGGGAGATAAAGAAGTTCAGGCGGTATTAAATAACGAAGCGTATCCTGGTGTCATTCCGGTGCAGCCGGAGGGAAATCCGCATGCACCGTTTTCTATGGATGACATAACGGAGAAGATTCAGGAAGCGGTGCAGAATGCGGTAGCGAATGGTCAGTTAGCGGATTTGTCGCAGAATGATCTTGCTGCGCAGGCGATGAATTTTACGCCGCAGGATGATTTGGCTGCGGCGGAGGCGAATCCGGCAGAAGAAGCGGTGCTGGTTCCGGATATCCAGTCTGAGGAGTTTTATGAAAAGTTTACGGAGAATCCGGGGCAGGCGATTATGGAAATCGCCAGCGCGCTTTCAGAAGAGAAGATCAGGGGGCTTACGCAAAAGCTTCAGCCGTTAATGGAGCAGAGTGAAGTAATTCGCAAGAATCAAAATATCCGCGATGCGATTAAGCAGTTTGCGCAGGACGGGCATGAAGATTTTGCGGATTACAAAGACGGTATGCTCGAGATTCTGAAAAACGGAGAGTATGCCATGGACGATCCATCTGCTTATGAAAAAGCGTACAGCAGGGCGAAGATTGATAAACTTCAGGCGCTGAATGACGAGCTTTCGAGAACACAGGGACGGACTCTGGCAGATTATATGTCGGATGATGATGCGTTGGAGCAGATGGCAGAAAATGAGAAATTAAGAAAAATGGTGATCGAGGATTATCTGAAAGGCCTTTCACAGGGGGAAAAGCCGCAGATGATTACGGGAAGTACCGGGAATTATCCGAGTGCGGCTCATTCGACGAAAGCCAGCAGTATTGATGATGCTGCGAGAATGTTTAAGAAGATGATATAAGGAGAGTGAATCATAATGGCTATGATGTCAGCAGTACAGACGCTGGAAGAGGCGTTAAAAACGTTATATCTTGACCCGATTATCAAGATGATCGATGAACAGTCCGGTCCTATATTGGCGGCAATCGAGAAGAACAGTGACAATATTATCGGCAATGAAATTCGTTTCGGTCTTCAGTACGGAAGACACGGCGGAATCGGAGCACGCGGCGAGATGGATGATCTTCCTGAAGCGTCTCCGAGAAGCTACAAGCAGGGTGTGTGCTATCCGAAGAATCTGTTTGCGAGAATCGATTTTACAGAGAAGCTGATGCTCACATCGAAGAATAATAAAGCAGCTTTTGTGGATGCGGTATCTACACAGATGAAAGATATCACGAACGATGCGCGCGATATGATGCGCCGTAATCTGATGGGGACGTCTGACGGTATTATGGGCACGGTAAAAGAGGCTGTAAGTTCGGTAAAAGAAGTTCCTGTTACCGGAAACATTAAGACTTTCTATGTCGGTCAGGTGGTGGATATTTTTACAGACAATGCCGGTACGGTCACAAAGAAAGTTGACGGAAAGATGATTCTCGACGTGGACTATGCGGCGGGGAAGATCGTGTTCGCCGACAATGTTACACTGGCGGCGGGAGATCTTATCAGTCTTCACAACAACTACAAAAAAGAGTTGATCGGACTGGGTGAGGTTATGGCGGTGGATAACACGATTTACGGTATCGACCGCAGAGCTAATAAGTGGTATAACCCGCACATTTATGAAAAGAACGGCGCATTTAGTTCCATGTATTTACAGCAGGCTATCGATGATATTGACGATTTTACCGGCAAGAAACCGAATTTTATCGCCTGCGATGCGGGAGTACAGCGTGCTTATATTCAGGAGCAAAATACGTATAAGCGCAATCTCGAATATAAGGATGTGGACGGCGGTTATAAAACGATCGCTTATAATGACGTCGCTATTTCCAAGGAAAAGTATATGGGCGAGGGGGAAATCTATCTTTTGAATACAGAGGATTTCACTCTTGCGCAGCTGGCTGACTGGGGCTGGATGGACGCAGACGGCTCCATACTTAACCGTGTACCGAATAAAGCGGCGTATGAGGCGGTTCTGACGAAGTATTGTGAGCTTCTCTGTAAGTATCCGTCTGCGCAGGCGAAGATTTCCGGAATCACAGAAGTTTAATTTTGTCTGCGGCTCGTAATTATCTTCGGGTCGCAGATTTCAGGAAGAGGGAGTGAAAAGGGCATGGATAAAAATCAAATATGCGACACGCTTTCTCGCTGTCCGTGGTATGAATTGATCGAACGAGATATCTTTCAGATCTCTCGGAGAATCTGCGGCATCGATCCTGATTATTTCGTCGTATTCAATCGTCGCAGCGGGAAATACGAGGTTCACAACTCTGGAAATGTCGGAGGGACATATTGTTTTACCGTGCCTTATGGCGAGTTGGACGCACGGACGCTGGATTATTGCAGGGAGACGCTGGTCAGCCGTGATATCGCGTTGCGGATCGAAGCGCATAATGAGAAGCTGCGGAGATCTAAGAAACGTGCTCGTGACAGCATGGTAGCGGATCATGTGGAGGAACTCTGCGATCGGATGGCATATGCTGTAGAAGAGGATCAACTGCACGCCGGATACCGGAAAAATCATATGATCCGCGGTGAAAAGTAGAAAGGAGAGACAGCATGAGCAGTTCTGAAAATGTGAGGATTCAAGCGCAGCTGATTTCTTCTATTCAGATCGACAAGACGACTTGTTTTGAGTGGATTAAGGAGCAGATGGATAATATCGCTTCGGAACATTTTCGCGCGGCGAAGTATACCATTGAAGACTTTTCAACGCAGGAGAAATATCAGAGGTATGCCCCGGCAAAGAAGATTGTGAGAATTGACAAGGTACTGAATAAGCATCGTATATTGGTCTCGGATTATGAGCTGATCGGCGGCGATTTGCTAATGCTGTATCCCGATGACTACGTATTGATGTATTATGCGTTTCCAGAGAAACCGGCTACGGCGACGTCGGAAATAGACATGCCTCTCCCATATGTGAATGCGCTAAAGTTTTATATCGCTGCCCGCATTCGAGCGCGTTTAACCGGGCAGGGAAACGCAGATGCTGTTTCTTTTTACGAAGAGTATACGAACGCGATTCAGGCGGCAGATCTGAGTATGATACGGCAGAATAAACGTTACCGTCGTATGCCACCGGCGAGGAGGGGGTTATAGTGGGAGCTTTTCAACAAGCGGTATACTCTGATTTTAGCGGCGGCTATAATGATACTTCCGCGGGTATCGGCATTGCAGACAGTCAATTGACGTTGTCAGAAAATGCTGATTATGCAGCTGAAGTGAAAGCACTTCAGACGAGAAAGGGCTGTACGAAAGTAAATGAAAAAGCGTACAGCGGGCGAGTGACAGACGGTTATTCGTGGTTAATCGGTTCCGTGTTTAAGAAATGCGTCGTAATTGACAGTAAGCTTTACGACCTCGATATTGCTACCGGAGAAATCACACACCGAATTGATCTTACTCCGGGTGCGGAGAGGATATATCCGTATACTCTGTATAATACCTTGTATTTTGGAGATGGAACAGAGCTTTATGTTTGGGGGTCTTTTGATTACGCTACGGAATCCGGAACAAAGTCGGTTAAGCAAGATACCATCGTGAAATGTAATGATGAGGAACTCGGAATCAAGGGCGGATTCTATCGTTCATTGAAACAGCGCGGTGCGGTGAATCTGTCGGAAGAAAATTTCCTCGACACCGAAAACTGGGAAGAATGCACGGACGTGCTAAACTTTTCATCCTCCTACGTCAGAGTCATGAGCCCCTATGATCCGTCTGAGGCGGAAGTCGTTAGCATTTCGGTAGTCAGTTCGGCTCAGTCTGCGGCGACGTGTACTCTGTGTCTTGACAACGAGTCCAAAGAATTTAAGGTTTCCGTAGGGATGAGCGTAACAAATATTGTAGATGCGATATCGAAGTTGGAGTTTGAAGGCTGGGAAGCTGCGAAAGTCTCTAACAGCGTGGTTTTTACTTCGATCGAGAAGAAGGCGAGGGATCCGGGGTATGTTGATCCTTCCACCAGCGGGGTTACGTTTACATACGAGACGAAGACGGATGGCAAGGACGATGATTGCGACTTAAGTGCAATCAAGAAATGCAGAATTTTTTGCGTGCATCAAGGCTCACACAGAGTTTTCGCAGCGGGAAATCCAGAGGATAACGCGCTTTATTATTCTGAGATCGGGCAGGGAACCTATTTCAAGTCGGAGATCAATAAGATTTATCCTTCGGCGAATGGGTACGGTGCGGTGACAGCGATGATAAATCTCTCGAGCGCATTGTTGGTCTCTTATGAGAGCGGATGGTATTCATGGACGGGGACGGCTCCTTTGGTGAATGCTTATTGGCAGCCCCTGAATATTCCTTACGGATGTGTCAGCGATCGGACGCTGCATCTTACACCGAATAGTTTTACATTTTTAGCAAGAGATGGGCTGTATTGTGTTTCTGCTGCGATTTTATCCGATGATTACATTCTGATGGAAAGCGATGCTGTTATAAAGAACTTATCAGAGAACGTGGTAGAAAAGACTATCGCTGAATTCGTTAATAAGAAGCTATGCGAAGGGATATTCTACGAGAATGTGTATCTGCTGTCATTCTCTACTAACGGGGAGTATTGTGACCGAGTGTTGAAGTACGAATGGAATACATCGTCCTTTACCCTTGTGACCGGATGGACGGTTCATCGTTGGTTGCACGACCCGGAGAATCTGTATTTCGCATCTGACTATTATGTTCTGAAAGCTTTTGAGGGATATTCTGATGTCGATACAGAAACAGGAGAAGAAAAGCCGATTCATCTTCATATCAAAACGAAAGAGTATTATTTCAGTACGCCGATCTCTAATAAAATCGTGCAGATGATAGGGTTTATATTTCAACAGCATGATGAGCTTGAATCATGCGTCGATCTTACGATTCACGCTGGCTATTCGTCCTACAAGCTTAAGACGCAGGATTTGGCGGAGTCTCTGTACTATGGCCGTGCCTGGGGAAAGATATGGGGCTATCGAGAATCTATAGTTAAGATGGCAGAGATTGTTATGGTCTCTAACACTTTTCAGATTGAACTCGAAAACAGTAGCCTGAACGACCCGATTACGCTGATCGGGATAGGGTTCGTGTACGATGTAACAGACCTTATCACTCCTACGATTTTGAAAGATGAGGTGTTACTGAAATGAGCGGATTTAAACCGATAAGAACATTTTCGGCGAATGAAGGGGATTATTCTGTCGATAATGCAGGACCCGATGCGATTGAGCGAGATCTTGACGAACTTGCGGCGATGTTCGATCCTACGGCGGTACATTCCGATGGAAGTCCCGGAGGCATCAGTCCGGAGAACTTTGATTTTCAGCTCGACGATCCTGATATGTCTTCTAAGATCGGCAGCGCACCGATTGAAGGCCTACAGGCTGAGAATAATGTGTACTCACAGCTTGCGGCTATCGTGAATATACTTCTGACGCATTCTAACTTAACGGATAGTGATACGCTTTCTTATATCGGAGGATATTTAGATGGCTCACCGATGAACGCACAGAGTATCGTGGACAGGCTTTATGCTCTGATTCTTGATCGGTATACGAAAGCGGCGACGGATAGTCTTGTGACTGCAAAAACGAATCCTTTGATTAAGTCTCTATCGTTTGATTCTCAGACGGGGATTCTGACGGCTGCGACACAGGCGGGTGGAGTCACACAAGTATTTGATCTGAATATTGAAAAAATTCCTGTGGCGGTGGGGATCGTAGAAGAGCAGGAGAATACATATATCCGGATTACGAATACAGACGGTACTTATACGCAGTCGAATGTAACGAATTTGTTGACGCAATATGAGTTTTTGTCTACTGATACGATCATCGCTCAGGTGAGCAGAGAAGGTAATCGCGGAAATGTACGGTTTGACGTCAAAGACAGCTCGATCACGAAGGATAAGCTGGATGTTACCGTTTTATCTGAGGTGAATCAATCAGAAACGAATGCTGAGATATATGCTGAATCGGCACTTCAGGCGAAGGAGGATGCAGAGGCAAGCGCGCTGGCGGCACAGGAGGCGGAGAAGATCGCAGAAGGGCATCGGCTTGCTTCTACGCAGGCGGCAGAAGAGGCTAACGCCGCTGCAGGAACTGCAATAGGATCCGCTGAAAGCGCATCCGCATCGGAGAAAAACGCATACGATTACAGTTTGCTGTCTGAGTC
>CAZGBL010000042.1:0-12848 GCA_964523955.1 uncultured Oscillospiraceae bacterium
CAGGAAATCTCGCCGCTTCTGCAAGTGCAGGAAGTCCCGCCGCTTCTGCAAGCGCAGGAAGTCCCGCCGCTTCTGCAAGCGCAGGAAATCTCGCCGCTTCTACAAGCGCAGGAAATCCCGCCGCTTCTGCAAGTGCAGGAAGTCCCGCCGCTTCTGCAAGCGGCGGGTTCCATTTTCTCTTTTAAGGACGGTGGGAGACGCCGTGTGCCGCGTATCGAAATCTTTCATCTTTTTCCAATTTCCGAAAGGAATATCATCCAAAGCGGAGGAAGGACGAATGAGATATCTGACTTATGCAGAATATATGAAGAAAAAATACGGGAAAAAGATTTATAAGCTTCCTGTCAGTCTGGCGGTTTCCTGCCCCAACAGAAATCATCCCGGAAAAAAAGCGATAGCGGACGACGCGGACGACGCGGACAGCGATGAGATTGCAAATAGGAGGGAGACGCGTGGGGAAGATCAAAACGTCATGATCTCTGGCTGTACTTTTTGCGGCACCGAAGGAGCCGGATTTGAAAATCTTTCTTCGCATCTTTCTGTGACAGATCAGCTGAAAAGAAATATGGAGTATATCGGCAGAAAATATGGTGCGGATACTTTCGCCGCCTATTTTCAAAATTTCACGAATACATATCTGCCGCTGGAAGAATTGTCAGAGTATTTGGAAGAAGCGATGAGACTGCCGGATATCGTAGAGGTCTGTATTTCCACACGTCCGGACTGCATATCGGACAGGTATCTTTCTGTTATCGATGAAAAATGTAAGAAATTTGGGAAACGGGCGGTGCTGGAGCTGGGTCTCCAGAGTATCAGTCATCGGACGCTGAGAAACATCAATCGGGGGCATACGCTGGCTGAATTTATAGACGCCGTGATACGGAGCAAAAGATATGGTCTGGAAGTCTGCGCCCATCTTATCCTGAATTTACCTTGGGATGACGATGAAGATGCGGTGGAATCGGCTAAAATCCTGACCGCACTGGATATTGAACAGGTAAAATTACACTCTCTTTATATCGAAAAAAATACAGAACTCTGCCGACAGTATGAAATGGGCGAATTATCGTTAATCAGCGCTGAAGCATATGCGAGACGAGTTGTTCTTTTTTTATCTTATCTTTCGCCGAAAATCTGCATTCAGCGTCTTGTCAGCAGAGCGCCTGAGGAAAATACGGCCTTCTGCAATTGGGGCATGAGCTGGTGGCGGGTTCGCGATCAAATCGATGCGATCATGGAGGCAGAGGATATTTCACAGGGAGATCGATGTGATTATCTCAACAGAGATTATTATTTTTGGAATCATTGACCTTAGCTGAGGCGGCGGTTATCCTGCAAATCTCGCTGCCGCAGCTGCGCTGCGGTAAAAATCTGCGCTTCTCCGCGATGATCCCAGTACCGAATATCCAGGCCGCATGCCGCGCTGCGGTAAGAATCGTGAAAAATATGCGGTGAGAATTTTAGTTTTTGAAATCAGACGTTTTTTCGCAGATCTTTTTCTCATCTGCATGTATGAAAAACGATACAAAAAATCCCTGCATACGTTCAAAATCTATTGACTTAAAGAGGCTACAATAGTAAGATTAAAGATGCATATTAAATGCGTTGATATGATATTTATATGATCCTATGGATCAGAAGGAGGAATAAAAAATGGCAAATATCTATTATCAGAGCGACTGCAATCTTTCCGTATTAGATGGAAAAACGGTTGCTATTATCGGCTACGGCAGTCAGGGACATGCTCACGCGCTGAACTTAAAGGAAAGCGGCGTCAATGTCATCGTCGGTCTTTACGAGGGCAGCAAATCATGGAAGATCGCTGAAGATGCGGGCTTAAAGGTCACTACGGCGGCGGACGCTGCTGCTGCTGCAGATATTATTATGATTCTCACTCCTGATGAAAAGCAGGCTGACATATATAACGAAAGCATTAAGCCGAACCTCAAGGAAGGCAATATGCTCATGTTCGCTCACGGCTTCAACATTCATTTCCAGCAGATCATTCCACCTGCAAATGTTGATGTTGCAATGATTGCTCCTAAAGGTCCTGGTCATACAGTAAGAAGTGAATACGTTGCGGGCAAAGGTGTTCCATGCCTCGTTGCAATCCATCAGGATGCTTCCGGCAGAGCTCTGGAAAAGGCTCTGGCTTACGGCGCAGGCATCGGCGGCGCAAGAGCTGCGATTCTGGAGACTACGTTCCAGACAGAGACAGAAACTGACCTTTTCGGTGAGCAGACGGTTCTCTGCGGCGGTGTAACAGCTCTCATGCAGGCAGGCTTTGAAACTCTCGTAGAGGCTGGCTATGATCCGCGCAACGCTTATTTTGAATGTATCCATGAAATGAAACTCATCGTAGACCTCATCTATCATGGAGGTTTCTCTGAGATGAGACATTCTATCTCCGACACAGCTGAATTCGGCGACTATGAGATCGGTAAGAGAATCATCACAGAAGATACAAAGAAAGAAATGAAGAAGGTTCTCAGCGAAATCCAGGACGGTACATTTGCAAGAAACTGGATCATGGAAAACAAAGTCGGCAGACAGCACTTCAACGCTACGAGAAAGCTCAAGGCTGCTCATCAGCTCGAAGAAGTCGGCAAGGAACTCAGAAAGATGTATTCCTGGAGCGACGACAAATAGATCGAAATCAGCTCTGACGCAATACATAAATACAGACGAAATCCTGCCGTGGCAGCGCCTTTGTGCGCTGCCCGTTTCAGATATGAAAAAAGCAGGGGGAATTCAGCTTGATTAGATGAGGATTTCCCACATCTGCGGACGGCGGAATGAATCGAATGAAACAGCACTAACGGCAGTGGGACAGAGAGAAATCGGTATCCCAACTGACAAGAGGTAAATCTACGCGTCTATGTGACGCACATCGCACTCTGATAATATGCCGAGTGTGGATTGAAACAAAATTGCAGACAGATGGTAGAGTAGGAAATTATGAAGATAAAAGGTTCAAATATAATATTGGAATGTCTGAAAGAGCAGGGCGTAGATACAGTTTTCGGTTATCCCGGCGGACAGATCATGCCTCTGTATGACGCTCTGTATGACTATACCGATGATATTCATCACATACTGACAAGCCATGAGCAGGGCGCGACACATGCGGCCGATGGATATGCACGTTCCACAGGTAAGGTAGGCGTAGCATTTGCCACCAGCGGTCCGGGCGCTACTAATACCGTTACGGGTATCGCCACAGCATTTATGGATTCTGTGCCGATGGTCGTCATTACAGGCCAGGTTCCTCTGGCTCTTATCGGAAGGGATTCTTTCCAGGAAGTCGATATCTATGGTATCACGCTTCCGATCACGAAGCACAATTTTTTCGTCAATCATATCAGTGAATTGGCAGACATTATCAGGGAGGCTTTCCGCATCGCTATGAGCGGAAGACCGGGGCCTGTTCTGGTGGATGTGCCAAAAGATATTATGCAGCAGGTGTTTGAATACGAGCCTGAAGAGATGATTCAAAAGGACGCGATAGAGAGCAGATATGAAGACGCGGATATCGATAAGCTGGCAGATCTGATCAATCGTGCAGAAAAGCCTCTTATCTACGCGGGCGGCGGCGTAATCACTGCAGGCGCGTCCCAGCAGCTGACCGCGCTGGCAGAAAAAGCCGAGATCCCTGTCGTATCGACGATCATGAATCTCGGCGCAATTTCCAGAAAACATCCGCTCTCTTTAGGAATGGTAGGAATGCATGGTCAGAGGGAAGCGAATCAGGCCGTTCATCAGAGCGATCTTTTGATCGCATTGGGCGCACGCTTCAGCGACCGTGTGACCGGCGATGTCAATCATTTTGCAAAGAATGCTGTCATCGCTCAGATCGATATCGACGATTCGGAAATCGATAAAAATGTCACGGTGGATTTAAGTCTTATCGGCGATATGACAGAAATTCTCGAGCGTCTCATGGAAAAGGTGGAAGAGAAAAAGCATACGGATTGGATTTCCAAAATCGAATCCTTCCGTGTAGCAAAAAATATTCCGAAGGACGCTTTCATACCTCAGAATATTTTTAAAGTCATTCATGAAGTTATCGGAGACGATGTCATCGTTGCGACTGACGTCGGACAGCATCAGATGTGGACGACGCAGGAATGGCCGTTTACGAAGCCTCGCACGAATATCACGTCAGGTGGACTGGGTACCATGGGATTCGGTCTGGGCGCTGCTATCGGCGCACAGATGGGTAATCCTGGAAAAAGAGTGATTCATATCACCGGAGACGGCAGCTTCCGTATGAACTGCAACGAGCTGGCTACCGTATCAGCCAATCAGCTTCCTATTATTACAATTCTGTTTAAGAATAATGTGCTGGGTATGGTAAGGCAGTGGCAGAAGCTCTTCTTTGAGAAGAGGTATTCAGCCACTACTCTTCCAGATGTCATCGATTATGTAAAATTAGCAGAAGCTTTTGGTCTCGGCGGCTATAAGGTGAATACGCTGGCGGCTCTTAAGGAATCGCTGGAAAAAGCGGTTGACAGCGGTAAAGGCAACGTGATCGTCTGCGATATCGATTCCGGTGAAGACGTATTTCCGATCGTTCCTCCGGGCAATGCGATGAACGATCAGGTATTGTCGGCCGAAGATCTGTAGTCATTGTAATGCAGATGAAAGTCGTATATGACTGGAATGAGGAAATCGTTCGATAACAAGCGCCAGATGTCCCCCCGCTTCTGTAAGCGGCGGGTTCCATTTCCGGGTTTCGGCGGTTGGGTAATCATCCCCCGCCGAAATCCGGCTGAGCGAAAGCTCCTGGCGCTTGCTGCAAGCGTTCGCGTCGTCCTTGACAAGCAAGCTTGTCAGGAGCTCTGCTCCGCTTTAAAAATGCGAGGACGCCCCAAGCCGAAATGGCTTGGGGCGTCCTCGCATTTTTAACGAAAGACTGATAGAATCTGATGTTTGTCAGCAGCTGTTATCCGGTATTATCCGAGAGAATCTTCTCGAGGTTGGTTATCTGCAGGAAGGCATCGGATCGAAGCAGCCGGAAGGCATGCACGGTGTGCAGCAGTCATTTTCAGGGGCGGCGCACGACGAGCAGCAATCGGTATCGCCTTCTACTTCGTCGTCCTCATCTTCGTCTCTCTGCAGCTGATTCGGGAAGAGCTGAGGGAAGCTGGAGCATACCTGAGAAGAGTCAGGACTCACTTCTACGAAACCGGTAGAAAGAACGCAGAGCTGTACCGGTACGATGATCTTTTTCTCAGCGTTAACGCACAGAGCGATGATGAGGTTAGCGGAGACTTCTCCGTTAGAATTGATCGTAAGATCTCTGCAGAAGTTATTGGTCGCCAGTCTCGTTTCACAGCTGAGATTGCATAATTCTGTAAATCTTGGAAGAATCGCAGTGTCAAATACAGAAGGCATGCACATTTCAAAGAAGCTGGTTAACACCAGAGGCGAAGAAACTGTCGCGATAGATACGTTGGCCGAGACAGGGAATGTGACCTCTCTTCCAAAGTTATCCATGAGGATTAAGTTGAGGGTGACGACAACCTGACCGGAAATATTGACTTTTTGAGTGCCGAAGATCGGCGTTCCCTTTCCTTCTTCATCACATTCTGATGTATCAGCATAAAGAATTCTTTCTGAGAGCGTACCGTCAGAGCCTACGACTTTTACTTCGCCTGACTGATCGCATACAAAGCTTGCGCCGGAGATTGTGGTGTTGCACTTTAATGTGAGATTTGCGCTGTCTTTGATATTGGACGGATTGAAAAATTTCTTACAGCAGATACCTGAAACGCCTATCAGGCGGAATCCGTTCGGAATCGCTGGATAGAATTTCTGTGCGCTGGCCGTTTTCAGCCCCTGCAAATTGAGCATGACAGCATCGTAGATTTTCTGAACATAGATCGGCTCGGATACGACGTTGCTGAAATCTCCGTCAAACTGGCACAGATCGTGAGCATTGCAGCAGCTGCCTGCAGTGTCAGGTGATGTACAGCCACTGTTGCAACCCGTATGACAATTACTGAAACAACCATTGAAGCAACCCATAAGATTTCCTCCTTTAACTGATGAATTGAAGTATTTTTTATGCATTATATTCGGAGCTGGAGAATATTGTTACTATTTAGCTATAAAGTCAAAAATAAGGGTAGAAATTTAGTGAAAATGTGGTATAATTCGTAATTGTGGGATATATACCGATAAATCGGTACAGATTTATGAATTCATATTATATTCAAGGAGGATTTTAAAATGACTTGTACAATGGACGAAATCGTAGCAGCAGCTAAAGCAAGAGGCTATAGAACAAAGTATAAGATTGACTCTAAAAATAATTCGCAGTATGGTATCATTACAAAGGATGGCAATAGCCTCGAGCTCCGTTACGTTGAGCCTGACAGAGCAGGCGGCGTAAGAACACATGTAGGAAGCCTCATGAAGGATTTCCCTGGCACTACAGATGAGCTTCTCGACTGGTACGAAGAACAGTTAGCAAATAGAAACAGAGACTGTAAAATCGCAGATTACGTTGAACCTAGACTCGAAAAATAGTCTGAGTTAGATAAGAAAAATAGAAGACTGCCGCAGAGACGATCTGCCGCAGTCTTTTTGTTTGCAGATAATCAGGAGGGGACTCCAAAATCCGGATTTTAGAGTCCCCTCCTGGGTGAGACAACATTCCCCCCCTTTTGATTACAACCCTTCGTCAACAATAGAAAATCGGCCTTTTTTCACCAAAATACTCTTATTGAAAAAATAAATATTGCATATGAGAAATTTATAAACTATAATAGTAGTGCAAACTATTACAATAGTTTTTATAAAATCGCCTCGATACCGCAATGGCTGTAAAGGATCTGGCGCTTTGTATATTCTGAAAAGAGGGGGAAATTTAGCTATGTTGTCAGTAGTACTTCCTGCATATAACGAGGAGGAAATGCTGCCGAAAGCGGCAGAGACGCTCAATCGTATCTTGTCGGAAGAGAGCATCGATTTTGAATTAATTTTTGTTGACGATGGTTCCAACGACCATACTTGGGAACGAATTGAAGAGGTATGCAATGCGTCGCCGAGAAGAAAGGGGATCCATTTTAGCCGGAATTTTGGAAAGGAAGGGGCTATTTTCGCAGGGTTAGAGAACGCTCTGGGAGATTGTGTTGCAGTGATGGACTGTGATCTTCAGCATCCGCCTGCGACTTTGGTGGAAATGTATCGTCTATGGGAGCAGGGATATGATGTTGTCGAGGGAAAAAAGAAGAGAAGGGGAAGAGAGGGGGCAATATACAGAGCATGTGCAGGGGCGTTCTACACTGTGATGTCAAATGTCACAGATATCGATATGCGGGGTGCTTCTGATTTTAAGCTCATGGATCGCAGAGCGGTCGAAGCGCTGCTGCATATGCCGGAGCGAAATGTGTTCTTCAGAGCGCTCTCTTCCTGGATCGGTTATCGTTGTGTATCGGTGGAATTTGATGTTCAGGAACGAGAATCAGGCGTGTCAAAATGGAAGCTCAGAAGTCTCATTTCTTACGCTGTCAGGAATGTTGCGGGATATTCCTCAGCGCCGCTGCAGACAGTGACAGGGGCAGGTTTTTTGACTTTAGCGGCTGCTGTAATTTTAGGAGTGCAGACGTTGATCTGTTATTTTAGGGATCAGGCGGTGGAAGGGTTTACGACGGTAATTCTGCTGCTTCTCATCACATGCAGCGCGATTATGATCAGCCTGGGGATCATAGGCTATTATATCGCCAGAATTTATGAAGAAGTGAAAGGCCGCCCTCGATATATCATATCGGATCGTGCAGGATATGGCGCCAGCCGTGAAGTATGACAGAAGGAATCTATGAAATGGTAAAATCGCCGGCGTTATTTTGGAAGAATAATAAGATGATACGATACATATTCTTCGGAGGAATGACGACAATCGTTAATTTCCTCGTTTTTTATATTCTGAGAAATATCTGTCTTCTGCCTCTGACAGCGGCCAATATAGTTTCTGTCGCTGCGGCTGTCCTGTTTGCTTATCTGGTCAATTCCCGATTTGTCTTTACGTCGGGACAGCGTTTATGGAAGGCACGTATAAGAGAGTTCATCGAGTTTACAGCGGCTCGTGTTTTGACGATGCTTATAGAAGTTGGGGGTGTATGGCTTATGGCGGAGGCCACAGAAATCGATGATATGATATCTAAAATTATGATGCAGCTGATCGTATTGGCATTGAATTATATATTCAGCAGATTTTTGATCTTCACCGGAAGTGAGATTGTGAATCATCGTACTGATAAGAAATAAGAGGTGATGAGGCTTGTGATGAAGCTGGAAAAATCAAAGATAACGGATTGGATCGACTTGGAACTCTCGTGGCAGAAGGGACTCCCTTTTTTCTTCACAGCCATATCCTGTGTGTTTCTTGCGATTTTGTCCATGACGACAGTGTATAGCTCAGATGATTACTGGTATTCGACTTTTATGGACGGCAGTATTGAAGAATATGTTTCGATGATGAAGGAACATTACCTTACATTTAACGGTCGTGTGTTCGTCCATTTTATTGCACAATTCATTCTGCATTTCGGGAATGTTTTATTTACATTGTTCACCATATCCATATCTGTTTTGATTCCCGCCGCTGCCTATAAAATAAGGAGGCCGGCAGAGGAAAACGGCGATGATCTCTTTATCTCTGTGCTTCTGTTCGTCATGGGCGTGCTCATTTTACCAAGAGCGGTGATAGTCAACGGATTCCTCTGGATCTCCGGTTTTTGCAATTACGCTCTGCCGACAGCTATGGTTGTATTAGAAATCCTTCTGCTGCAGAACTTTTGCTCTGAAAAAGAGCGGAGACTTCAAAAACGGGATTTTCTGACATGTCTCTACGTGTTTCTGTGTGCGGCGACCACCGAGCAGATGGGAATCGCAGCGGTTCTCATGTCGCTGTTTTTTCTGCTGCATTGTCTGCTTCACAATCGAAAGAGAACAGCGGCGTGTCTGCTCGCATCGACAGGCGGAGTTTTGGGGCTGCTTTCGATTTTTTTATCGCCTGCAACCAGAGCGCGGGTTCAAACGGAAACGTTAGAGGATGAAGCGTCGTTTTTCGTGCATATGAAAACGCAGCTCGCCGGGCAGGCCGAATTGCTGGGAGAGTATACCTCCGTTCTTTTATGGCTGGCCGTTTTATTTATCTGCACCGGAGGTCTGCTGATCTTCAGAAAACGGAAAGTGATAGCAGGATTGGGTATGGCCTGCATACCTGTATGTCTTCTTTTTCTTCTGTATTTTTCCCGAGGAATCAGCCCGCTGCTGCCTTATGCGGGAATTTTGTGCTTTCTGCTGGTGCAGGCGGCGGCGTATCAGCGGATGGGATATAACGGATTATCGCTTCTGCAGATTGCTGCTCTGGGGTCTGTCGGCGTCATGCTTTTGACCGGCAGCACAGGCCACAGAATTTTTCTTCCATTTTGCCTGTGCATTTTGGCAGTGCTGTCTCAGGTGCTTGCGGAGCTTCTGAAGAATGTGAGAACCGCCGTATGTATGGGAATATTGATCCTTATGAGCTGTCTTTCTTTTGCATCCATATCGGTACAAATGCCCGGCTATCTGCATAATTATGAGGTGGATTTCAGAAATCGTCTGGATGCTGCCCAGGCCAGGCGGACAGGCGTACATTACTACTGTGTCGATTATGATGAGGAGTATACGCATATCAAGGCGTACGACAGAGGATATTTTTATAACTCTTATTTAAAATCGGAAGGGCTTAACAGCGAAACGGTAAAAGTTTATTTTTACAGTGAAAAGCTTCCTGCTGTTTATGTCGGCAGCGAAAGGGCAGCGTCTCCGGCGCTGCCCGGTAAGGAGGGAGAGTGGCTTCTGCCCCTTAGAAATATTATCGAGACGTTGGGCGGCAGTATTGAACTGCCGGAAGGATGGACGGACCGTATGGAGATTACACTCGATGGAAGAGTGTATTATTATTCCGCAAAGGACACCACAGCGGTGCTCTGCTGGAAAGATGACAGCGGGGAAAAACACCGGGTGGAGGGTTCAGTTTCCAGAGATTTCTTTGCGGTTTGCCTGTCAGAAAAAATCTATCAGGAAGCGTTTGATTTGAAAGTGATCTGTCAAGATGACAGAATCGATGTCGTGCGCAAAGATGTATAACGAGCGCCGGATGTTCCCCGCTTCTGTAAGCGGCGGGTTTCATCTCCGACTTTCGGCGGGTGGGTAATAATCCCCCGCCGAAACCCGGCGGAGCGAAAGCTCCTGGCGCTTGCTGCAAGCGTTCGCGCCGTCCTTGACAAGCGAGCTTGTCAGGAGCTCTGCTCCGCTTTAAACGAGCGCCGGATGTTCCGTTTGAAACGGATAGAATCGTTTAAACAAAATAGTACTTGATTTTTCTTACGGTGTGCTTTATAGTTATGTTAGCACTCGATTAAAGTGAGTGCTAACATAAAGCGAAAATCGTGCATCGGTGCAGAAATCAGACTGCATTGACTGTAGAATCGGCAGAATTCCATAGAAGTCTGCCTGAAAGGTCTGCGGCACGGAAATATAGCGGGGTGGAAAAGGATTCTTTTTGTCTCTGTCACAATCCAGTTTTAATGAGTGTCAATTTTTGATGCTCTTTCTGCTTTTTTAGAAAAATGAAGTGAGGGGTGCTAAAAAATGGCGAAAAAACAATTTAAAGCGGAATCGAAAAAGCTGCTCGATATGATGATCAATTCTATATATACGAATAAAGAGATATTTCTCAGAGAATTGATCTCGAATGCCAGCGATGCTATCGACAAGCTTTATTATGAAGGGCCGGAAGGCATGTCGCGGGACGATTTCTATATCGCGCTGGAAACCGATCCGGAAGAAAGAACACTTTCGATTATCGATAACGGCATCGGTATGAACAAAGACGAACTGGAACAGAATCTCGGTACTATCGCTCGAAGCGGTTCTCTTGATTTCAAAAAATCTATAGAAGAGAATACTTCTGACGTAGATATCATCGGCCAGTTCGGCGTCGGTTTCTATTCTGCGTTTATGGTTGCGGATAAAGTGACCGTCATTTCGAGAAAATTCGGCGAAGAAGAATGCTGGCAGTGGGAATCGGAAGGCGCAGATGGCTATACGCTGCTTGAAAGCTCTATGGTCGGTCATGGCACGCGAGTCATTCTCCATATCAAGAGCAATACGCAGGATGACAACTTCGACGAGTATCTCTTCGATTACAAGCTGAGACTTCTGGTTAAGAAGTATTCCGATTACATCAGATATCCGATTCAGATGGAAGTGGAAAAGACGAGACCGAAGGAAGGCGGGGAAGATAACCAGTTTGAGACCTATAATGATATAGAAACGCTGAACAGTATGATCCCGCTCTGGAAGAAGAGTAAGAGTGAAATTACAGAGGAGCAATATACGCAATTCTATCAGGAAAAATTCTACGGTCAGGATAAGCCGATGAAAACGATTCATTACAGCGTGGAAGGACTCTCTTCTTTCCATGCCCTTCTGTTCATTCCGGAAAGACCGCCGTTCAATTACTTTTCAGCGGATTATGAAAAAGGGCTTCAGTTGTATTCCAGCGGTGTTCTGATTATGGATAAATGTTCGGAACTGGTTCCAGATCATTTCAGCTTCGTCAGAGGTATCGTCGATTCTCAGGATTTGTCTCTCAATATTTCGAGAGAAACGCTGCAGCAGGACAGACAGCTGAAAAATATGGCTAAGAGCATCGAAAAGAAGATCAGAAACGAACTGTTATCCATGCTCAATACAGATAGAGAAGGATATGAAAAGTTCTTTAAAGATTTCGGCCTTTCCATAAAATTCGGTTTATATAACAGTTTTGGCCAGCTGAAGGAGGAATTGCAGGATCTTCTGTTATTCTATTCTTCTACGGAAAAAGGCCTCGTCACGCTGAAAGAATATGTGGCGAGAATGAAAGAGGAACAGAAGTATATCTACTATGTAACCGGTTCTTCTGTGGAACAGATCGAAAAACTGCCGCAGATCGAGATCATCAGAGATAAAGGATACGAGATCCTCTATATGACAGACGATGTGGACGACTTCCTCATCCGCATATTGAAAAGTTATCAGGAGAAAGAATTCCGTTCCGCTTCCGGTGAAGATCTCGGTCTGGAGGAAACAGAGGAAGAAAAGAAAGAATTTGAGAAAAAGGCGGACGAGAATAAGGAGATGCTCGCCCAGATGGCCGAAATGCTCGGCGGCCGTGTAAAAGAAGTAAGGCTCTCACAGCGCTTAAAATCGAATCCGGTATGTATGACGGTGGACGGAGATGTGTCCATCGAAATGGAAAAGGTTCTCAATTCGATGCCGATGAAGGATAAGGTGAAATCTCAGAAAGTGCTCGAATTGAATCCGGATCATCCGGTCTTCCAGTCTCTGGTCAATGCCTACAGCGGGGAAGACACACAGAAGCTGCGCGTATACACCGCATTGCTTTATGATCAGGCTATGCTCATCGGCGGACTCGCCATCGAGGATCCTGTGACATTTACAAATCATGTATGTGAGCTGATGAAATAAAATATTCTTATGCAATAAAAACCAGCTGTGCGTTTCGGCGCATGGCTGGCTTTTTAGTTAACAGATAATATGACAAGCGCCAGATGTTCCCCCCGACAGGGTGTCCGAAAACTCAATGCAAAGCGATATGCGACACCAAATATAGTATTTAAGTCTAATAAGTGTGTCAATATAATGTATGCAGAGAAGCTGAAAGACAGGTTTTCGGACACCCTGCCGCTTCTGTAAGCGGCGGGTTCCATTTTTGGGATAGTGAAGAAGATATAGCGAAAGGATGTTCTTTGCAGTTGCCACGATTATATGTTAATATATGTTTACAA
>CAZGBL010000043.1:0-1615 GCA_964523955.1 uncultured Oscillospiraceae bacterium
AGCTCCTGGCGCTTGCTGCAAGCGTTCGCGCCGTCCTTGACAAGCAAGCTTGTCAAGAGTTCTGCTCCGCTTTAAACGATGATTTTGAAACGCGCCGGCAGATGCAGAATTATGCATATGGATCGGCGGTGAGTTCTGAGGAGAAAAAATGAATTACTATGAAGTGAAAATATACACGTCGCCAGAAGGGATCGAACCGCTGTCCGGCGTTCTCATGATGCTGGGCCACGACACTTTTGTAACAGAAGATAAGTCGGTGATAGATGATTTTCTGAAAAAGAAAAATACATACGACTGGGATTATGTAGATGAGGAAGTGCTTCTGATGGGGCAGGATGAGTCGAATATTACGCTTTATATGGAGATGAGCGAAGATTCCATGCAGCAGATCGACCAGATCAAGGCTGCGGTTTCCCATTTGAGCGCGCAGGATGATCATAAGCTCTACGGACGTCTTGCGGTGGAAAGCAGGCTCGTCTGCGATGATGACTGGAAAGATCGCTGGAAAGAGTATTTCAAGCCGGCGCGAATTACCGACAACATCGTGGTTAAGCCGTCCTGGGAGAAATATGAGCCAAAGGAGGGCGATAAGATCATCGAGATCGATCCCGGCATGGCTTTTGGCACCGGAACACATCCTACGACGAAGATGTGTATCTGTCATCTGCAGAAATATATCGAGAGTGAAGATGACGCCGTCCTGGATCTCGGCTGCGGTTCAGGTATCTTGTCCATCGCCGCGGCCCTTTGCGGATCGAAAGTCGTCAAAGGTGTGGATATCGATCCGGATGCTGCAGCAGCTTCTACGGAAAATGTAGACAAAAACGGTCTGACTTCTCAGATCGAAATACGGCAGGGAGATGTGACAAAAGGTTTGGGATTTACCGCCGATATCATCGTAGCCAATCTTATAGCTCCGCTGATTATCGGACTGGCAGCGGATATTGCGAAGCATCTGTCCGGTAAGAAAATCTTTATTTCTTCCGGAATTCTCAGCGAGCAAAAGGAGAAGGTATCGACGGCTTTGGAAGGCGCCGGATTTGAAATTATGGAAATAATGGAAGAAGAAGGATGGTGCGCTATCGCAGCAAGGTTAAAGTCATAGTGGAAAGGGGAAATTTTGATGATGTAAACATCATCCTTGGAGGGGCCTTAATACATGAAAGTATCATTTTATACACTGGGATGCAAAGTCAATCAATATGAGACGCAGATGCTCAGAGAACGTTTTGCGAAGGCGGGGTATGAGACCGTGGGAGAGAATGATCCTGCGGATATTTATATCATCAATACATGTACTGTTACAAATTTGTCCGACAGAAAATCGAGGCAGCGAATACGCCGGGTAAAAAAACAGAATGAAAACGCTGTCGTCGTCGTCACCGGCTGTTATGCTCAGACGAATGCAGAGGCGGTAGCAAAGATACCGGGAGTGTCTGTCATCGCTGGGACGAATGAAAAATCGCATATCGTCGAGTTCGTAGAGAAATATATGCAGATGCACAAAAAAATACGGACGGAGGAAGGCAAGACAGGCGGTATAAAAGAAAAAAATGCAGTGTCTGAATCCATAGATGCCGAAGTGCAAGTGCATATTGATCTGGATACCGGTGTG
>CAZGBL010000043.1:1715-12845 GCA_964523955.1 uncultured Oscillospiraceae bacterium
TGAATATGAGGAGACGGGAAGCATAACATCTATGGAATCGCGCACCAGAGCCTATATCAAAATACAGGAGGGCTGCGATCGGTTTTGCTCATATTGTATTATTCCCTATGCCAGAGGCAGAGTCAGAAGCAGAGATGTCCGGGAAATTGTAAACGAAGCGGAGGGGCTTATACAAGCAGGCTTTAAAGAAATCGTTCTCACCGGTATCAATACGGCGCTGTACGGACGGGATTTTTCACAGGAAATCAACGGACTTTCCGGCATAGAAATCGCAATAGACGCCATCAGCAGAATCGAAGGAGAATTCCGAATCCGGCTGAGTTCGCTGGAACCGAATGTCGTCGATGAAGAGACGGCGAAGAGACTGATGAAGTATCCAAAGCTATGCCCTCATATGCATCTTTCCTTGCAGAGCGGCAGCGATACCGTTTTGAAGAGGATGAACCGCAGGTATGATACAGAAGCTTATCGGCGCATCGTCGACGTATTTAAGGCATACGACCCCAATTTTGCTATTACGACGGATATTATCGTGGGATTTCCCGGTGAAACAGAAGCGGAATTTAAGGAAAGTCTCGCTACGATACAGAAGATCGGCTTCAGCAAGGTTCACGCATTTAAGTATTCCAGGCGAAGCGGGACAAAGGCAGCCGAGATGCCGGATCAGATCGACGGGAAAATAAAATCTCAGCGTGTGGACAGTATGCTGCGCTTCTCCGATGAAATATCGAAGGAATTTTTCCTGAGAAATACAGGAACGGTACGAAGAGTGCTGTTTGAAAGATACGATCCGCAGACATCGATGCTTATAGGATTGACAGATAATTATATTCACACTTACTGTAGAATAGGGGAGGACAAAGCAAAAAAATATTTAAATCGATTTGCGGACGTGCAGCTGGGTGAGTTATATGAAGACGGCCTTGCAGGTTGCTTGAACTGAAAAAATGTACCAGAGAGAAGATCAGGCTCTGGAGTAAGGTCTTTTTTCGATGGATCATAGATAACTCGAGTAAGGTCGTTTTTATTTCACCGAAGCCGCAGGCCAGGAAGCTCCGACTTCTAAAGCGGCAGCTGCAGGGCGGGGAATTGACAATAAAAAGCGGGCAAAATACGAGATTTTTGTTGACCATGTGAAATTTATTCAATGATAAAAAATAATTCAAGTATTCTGTTTTTATATAAATAAAAATGTGATAATATAGTAATATATTTACACTAAAGAAGGGGGTGATAAAGATGTCAGACTGCATATTCTGCATGATCGCGCAGAAAGAGCTGCCGTCTGAGATTGTCTATGAAGACGATAAAATCTGTGTGTTCAAAGACAATGCACCTCAGGCTCCGGTTCATGCGCTAATCATTCCGAAAAAACATATCGCTTCTCTGGATGATACGTCGGAAGAAGACGCTGAGCTGTTGAGCTATATCATGCTCAAGGTGAAAGATATTGCGGCAGATCTGGGACTGGCTGACGGATATCGTCTGGTAAATAACTGCGGAGAAGACGGACAGCAGACCGTAAAGCATCTGCATTTCCATCTTCTCGGAAAGAGAAAGATGACGTGGCCGCCAGGCTAAACCACACGGATATCTGGAGCACAAAAATAGTACTTGATTTATCAGCAAAAAAAATATATAATTTAACGCGCTGTGGACTATTTCGGTTTTTACGCAACTTAGAATTTCAGAATACGGAGGGAGGGAAAAAGGAATATGGCACAGGTAGTAGTTAGAGAAAACGAAAGCTTGGAAAGCGCGCTGAAGAGATTCAAGCGTTCTTGCGCTAGAGATGGAGTAATGTCCGAACTCAGAAAAAGAGAACATTACGAAAAGCCTAGCGTAAAGAGAAAGAAGAAGTCTGAAGCGGCTAGAAAAAAGGCTAAGAAGTATTAAAAAGAGGTGTTGTTATTGTCTTTAAAAGACAGACTTACGCAGGATTTCAAGGAAGCCATGAAGGCTCATGATGAGACTGCAAAAAACACGATAAACCTTGCCCGTGCAGCGATTAAGCAGTACGAGGTTGACAATAGGGTTGAACTTGACGAGCAAGGGATCATCGACATTTTAACCAAACAGGTAAAGATGAGAAAAGATGCCCTCTCTGATTTTGAAAAAGCCGGAAGAACCGATTTAATCGAAGACTACAGTAAGGAAATAGAGATCCTCATGGCATATCTGCCAAAACAGTTGACCGAGGAAGAGATTACCCAAATTGTGCTCGATACAAAAGCGGAGCTCGGAATCGACAGCGGCATGAATCATATGGGCAGGCTCATGGGAGCTGTTATGCCGAAAGTTAAAGGTGTTGCAGACGGAGGCGCTGTTAAAAAGATAGTACAGAGTGTTCTCTAAGATAGAAAAGTATGACGGTAAGTGCATAGACGCATTTACCGTCATTTTTTATCTGCCGTGATAATAGACGATGAGTGTGATGAACTCAGTTCCGCTTTAAATATTCCGCTGACTTTTGATGCATCCATAATAATGTATACGCAATGGATGATCTGTTAACAAAAGATGTATTCCGCAGATTTCTAAAAACATGTCCGCGTATCTGTAAGATATACTGCGTATATATTAGGATGGATTCTAAATCAAAGCTCCGACAAGCCATTGTCAAAAAGACAGAAAAGACAGATGAGAAAACGAGATATACAAGAATATACTAGACCCATATATTATGTAGATATTGTATGCTCATCATGTCTTGATAAAGTGCAGAACTTTACGGCAGTCCGGCAGTCGGGTTAAACTGCCGAGTCGTCAGAGACATCAGCTTTTTCTTTTTTTGTCTTCTCTTTCTTGTCCTTCGGCATATAGTATTCGAAGGAGCGAGGGTCGATCTTCATATTCTTATCTTCGAGATCTTTCATCGCCCAGAGATAGATTTCTTTTAGAATCGGCATGACGCTTTTTCCTTTTTCTGTCATGACGTATTGCGTTGTCTGCTTGTCGTCGGTGTTAAGCTTTTGCCGGATAATGAGCCCGTCTTTTTCCAGATCTGCCAACTGGGTATAGAGAACCTTGCTTGATATTCCCCAGAGCTTTTGAAATGCGTTAAAATGAATATAGTCATCGTAGTCGATTGCGATCATTATACAGGATTTCCATTTGCCGCTGAGAATGTCAAAGAAATGATCATAAGGAAATGAACCATCCTGCATTTTGCTGCGCTGAACTTTTTTCTTTTCCATGTTTCTTCTCCACCTTTTTCTCTCTACAAAATACAATACTCAAATATCAAGAAAAGCGCAACTACTTACAAAAAAGTAATCAGTTGACATATTATTAGTGTGACGATAAAATAATAACGAAAACGAGATAAGACTCGTAAGAATCTCAAATCAGTCTTGATGTATTAACCATGATAGCATATTTCGATAATGATTTTAAGAACATTTTATCGGAAAAAATCGGGTGGAATCACATGGAGAGTTCTTGAGAAAAATCGGCCGATTATAGGGATTGCCAACTTATAGAAAGAAAATAATAGGTTGACATATTATTCGTAGCAGCGTATAATTGAAAACGAAGAAAGCAAGCATACAAATTATTTGCAGAAATAATATAGATTTGCAGAATATATTTAAAAGTATAATCATTCTGAGTATGATATGTAGATGGAGTAGTCAGATAGATTTTTGTGTGTAGATTTGCACATAAGCGATATTCTGGGATTAGCGTTTGTAAAAAAGAGGTGCTGGCTTCTTCTGAATCGAGCTGAGGCGGTCTTGATCATCGTTCAGAAAGATTTGTACAATTTATTAGTTATATCTTTGTCTTAATTTCTATATCTATGTGATATGGGTTTAAGAGACACTGATTTTTAAAATCGGTGTTTAATAGAGAGCTTGTAGCTCATAGTTATGATACTGCTTAGATTATTTTACATTGCAGATATCTGAGTACATAAATTAGATTTTTCGAAAATATTATTCACACATGAATGCTGCAAAATTGATGATAACATCGGGCAGAAACACCAAAGGGTAAACAAATGATAGTTATTACGGAAAATTTAGGTGTCGGATATTAGCTAAAAGATGGTTTGTTAAAAATGAGCCATAAAGAATGTAAAGCATGACGTTGTATCGTAATTTCATTATTGAAAGGAGGAAGTGAGTTTATGTCATTAATCAATGAACTCGAAAAGTTGGTTGGGAAAGCGAGTGACAAAGCTGCTGATCTTGAGGTTTATGCTAAAGATATGAGTCTTCTCCCTGCAGGATATGCAGACGCTGTTGTTTGGCCTGACACAACTGAAGAAGTTTCCGCAGTCGTTAAGTATGCATATGAAAACAACATTCCTGTTGTCCCAGTAAGTTCGCAGACACATATGTATGGTAGCACTATTCCTAAGCAGGGTGGTATTATCATCGATATGAAGAACATGAACAAGATTCTTGAAATCGACCTTAAGCATAAGTTCGTTCGTTTCCAGCCAGGTGTTACTTGGAATCAGATGTACGAAGAGCTTGATAAGGTAGGTGCAAGATTTATGATGCCGTTCACACCGCTCGGCAATAGATCTGTACTTTCTGATACTCTCGATCGTTCAGTTATTACAAATACAGTATATGACTACGGTGAAGTTACTCAGTCTCTTGAAATCGTCTGGGGCGACGGTTCTGTATTCAGATCCGGTTCCGCTTCCGTTCATGGATTCGCAGCTGACAACACTCCGACAAACGGTCTCTATACTCCTTCCAGAGGTGTTGACCCATCTGGCCCGGGACTTGACTTCTATCGTATCGTACAGGGCGCTCAGGGTACTATGGGTATCATCACCTGGATGAGTGCTAAGCTCGAATTAAAGAGCCAGATCGATAAGATCTTATTTGCTCCGATCGATAGCCTCGATTATGCAAATGAATTTTTATATAAGATCATGCCTAGAAGAATCGGTCAGGAAATCGTTCTTCTGAACAAGGTTGATCTCGCTACAGTCATCGCTGACGGAGTGGAAGATATTCCAGCACTCTGCGAAAAGCTTCCTGAATGGACACTCGCTATCGTACTGAGCGGTGTTAAGAGACGTCCGGAAGAAAAGATCGCTTACGAAGAAAAGTATCTCACAGACGTTATCAATACAACATTCAAGGATATTTCTCTGAAGCCTGCATTACCAGGATTCCCTGGCCTCGGCAGAAAGCTCTTAAATATCCTGAAGACTCCTTGGGATGCTCCTTCTTGGAAAACTAAGCCTTATGGCGCTTATGAAGATATGTTCTTCATCGCTCGCCCTGAAAAGGCAAGTGAATATGTAGAAATCATGAAGAAGGTTGTTTCCAAGCACACTTATCCACACACAATGGTTGGCGCTTACGTTCAGCCGATCGAACATAATCGTGCTTGCCAGATCGAATTCACATTCTTCTATAATCCTGAAAACGAAGCTGAAAAGGCAGAAATCGCAGCTATCGTTTACGAAGCAGGTATTGAAATGATGAATAACGGCGCTCAGTTCACTAGACCTTACGGAAATCTCGTTCCTGTAATCTATGACAGAGCTGGTGGTTATACTGCTACTCTCAAGAGGATTAAGGGTATCTTTGATGAAAAGAACATCTTAAATCCTGGCACATTATGTTTCTAATATAGAAAGGAGGCACATTGACTATGGCAAGAGATGATCGTTTCGACTTATCAGTTTCCAAGAAAAACATGGAATATGCTGCTGAAGTCGCAAAAGATAAAAGATTAACAGGTGACCGTTATAAGTTATCCACTATCGACCCTGCATATGGTGATGGTAAGGGCAACTCTCACGGCAGATATGATACTCCTAGAACACCTTTAGAATTCAACATTGAAGATATCAATAACTTCAAGTATGATATGGATCACTGCATTAAATGCAAGGGTTGTTACTGGGTAGAGCATACATATAATCCTGGCGTTAAGTTCAACGTTAGATGTCCGTCCAACCTCTGGAATGACTTCGACGCTTACGGCGCTTTCGGCAAGATGAGAATTGGTCTGGGCGTTATCAATGGAACAATCGACTGGACTCCGTCTCTCCTCAGCGTTATTTATGCATGCCCTCTGTGCGGCGCTTGCGACGTTGCATGTAAGAGAAACCTCGACCTGGAAATCAACCTCTCTCTCGAATCTCTGAGAGTTAAGGCTGTTCAGGACGGGGCTGCTCCACTGCCTGCTCATAAGACTGCGATCGATAAGATCATGGAAACAGGCAACATCTATGGCGAAAAGGGTGACCGTAAAGCATGGGCTAAGGATGTAAAGGTAGCTGCTAAGGCGGACACACTTTACTATGTTGGTGATAATACTTCCTACAAGAATCCTCAGATCGCTCAGGCAACTGCTACTATCCTCGAGAAGATCGGCGTAGACTTCATGCTTCTCGACGGCGAAAAGAATGACGGTAACGTTATTTTCTCCATCGGTATGGTAGACGCTGCTAGAAAGATCGCTAAGGAAACTGTTGAAGCTATCAAAGCTACTGGCGCTAAGAGAGTCGTAGTATCTGACGCTGAAGCTTACAGAATGATGAAGGTTGATTATCCTAAGCTTCTCAATATCGCTACAGCTGACCTCGGATTTGAAGTAGTTCATATTCTCGAGCTCGCTGCTCAGGCAATCGAAGACGGTACGCTCGTTCTGACTACACCAGTTGACACGAGAATGGCTTATCACGATGCTTCTTCCGTATCCAGACTCTGCGACGACTGGACTCCTTATAAGGGCGAAAGAGGCTGGATGGGTATGATCTATCCAGGTCAGAGAAGAAGAAGAGGTAGAGAAGGTCTCTATACTCAGGCTAGAACGATCATGGCTGCTATTCCGGGCGCTGACAATACTGAATTCATCAGAATCAGAGAAAACGCTTTCGATATCTGCGCTGGTCGTGGTACTGACATCGCTTTCCCTGCATTAACTAAGTTTGCTACAACTCATCGCCTTGACGAAGCTAAGGAATGTGGTATCGAGACAATCGTATCTGCTGATCCTCAGTGCAGAGACGCATTCAATACTTATAAAGATCCTAAGGATGGTATTGAAGCTATCGACATCACTGAACTTATCGTTAAAGCACTTTAAGGATTCTGGAGGTGAAAATTAATGGCTATTTTAACACAGGCTTATAAAGCAATCGAAAATGTAGTAGGTGCTAAATATATCTCCGAAGATCCAGTTATCATGCAGGGCTATAAGTCTGGTCCTGGTGGTTACGAAGCAGGTCTCGGTTATGAAAGAGTAATGACGGTTCTTCCTGCTGCAGTTGCTCTTCCTAAGGACACTGACGAAGTTCAGAGAATCGTAAAGATTTGTAATAGATATAATATCCCATATGTACCTTATGCAACAGGTTTTTATGGTCCTAAGACTCACTGCCACGTTGACGATGAATTAATCATCGACATGAAGCGTATGCAGCACTTCGTATGGGATGAAAAGCACATGTATGCTGATATCGGCCCTGGTATCATCTACTCCTCCTTACAGCAGGAAGCATTCAATAAGGGATGCTACGGCGTAATCGGTGGTGGTGGTGCTCAGTGTTCCGCTATCGCTAATCTCCTCGGTGACGGCTGGTCTCCAATCTCCCTGAAGATCGGTCTTCCTCACAGACGTATTCTGGGTACAGAGCTCGTACTGCCTGACGGCGAAATCGTAAAGATGGGTTCTCTGGCTAACTGCGACGATCCGTTCTGGGGCGAAGGTCCTGGTCCTGACCTCAGATGTATCCTCAGAGGTTTCACAGGTTTAAGAGGCTGCTTAGGTATCGTTACCAGAATGGCTGTTAAGTATCTGCCGTTCATTCAGGAATCTCCTAAGCCTCAGGGTATCGCTCCTAATACTTCCCTGGCTCTGGACGAAAAGAGAATCAGATGGATCAACTATCAGGTTCCTACTAAGGCTGATCAGGTTCGGGCTATGTATGAAATCGGTGCTGCTGAAATCGGCGCTGCCTGCACAAAGGTTCCAGTATTCTGGAGAGCGATCGCTAAGGCAGAAGATAAGGAAGAATTCTGGGATATCTGGCTCAAGGAGAGCGAAGAATCTCTGGCTAACTTCCACCTCGTAAGAGTAATGTTAATCGGTTACGCTAACGAAGAACAGATGGATTACGAACTGGCAGTTCTGGATGATATCATGCAGGAATGCAGCGGTAAACCTAGACGTACTAAGGCTTCCGACGAATCTTGGCTCAAGAACGCAGACTCTGCCGGCATGTGGCTGATGACTGGTTCTTACGTATCCGTAGAATTCGTAATCGAATCTCTCAACCAGTCTGTACAGCACGGTGAATCTTTCGCAGCCCTCAAGGCTTCCGAATATACTCCGCCTCTCTTCCCAGACTTCGGCGATCCAGGTTGGTTCCAGAACTTCGAATCTGGTCACCAGGGTTACTCCGAATTCCTTATCTACTGGGATCAGGATGAAGATACTTCTTATGTTGATAGATTCTTCCTGCAGACTTCGAAGATGAATATCGAAAACAACTACTATTCGTCTCACCTTGGCCCTCACCAGCCTCTGTTCCTTACTGGTCCTCAGTATGGTCCAAACTATCACTTATGGCTGCTCAAGGTTAAGAATGAGTTCGATGCTAAGTGGGTTTGCCATCCGCCTGTACCTCTCGCTCACGACGTATTCGTACAGAGAGCAGAATGGATGCACGATATGATCGACTGGGAAGTTCCAGAAAAGTTCCCTATGCCAAGCTGGACTGCTACTCTTACAGAATAATTGTATCCGTAGCATGATAGTTCAACGTCAGTTGAATTAGCTTAAAAATTCAAAGCTGCACCAGATTTAATCCGGTGCAGCTTTTTTTCAGACAAATTTTGGTTGACAAGAGTTGGTTATAAGACTAACATAAATTTGATATAATATTAACAGCTGAATTGATTTGGCGATATTTAAAAATACAGAGGTAACTAATATGGATAATAAAATTTCAGAAAGAAACTTTGTGGCGGAATTGGCCGCCTTCAAAGAGTCCGTATCAGGTATTGCTCATGATGTCGAGTATACGAAATATCCTGATTTTCAAATTCTCGTGTCAGCGGTATATTCTCTCATGAAGCATAATGATTTTACTTCAATTCAGTTGAAGGATGCGCAGGGCGTCGGTGCGGAGCGTGATAAGGTGGAGAAGAACCTTCGAGTATTCGGCGTTTTGGACAGTGAGTCCGCGACTCAGGCGGTCGGCAGAGCCAGCTTCAGGGGATGCCAGTGGCAGTATTCCCAGTTTGATATGTACGATAACGGCGATTTTAAGGATGAAATCGATAAGCTGCGCCCTGCAGCTAAGGAACGTTTTTTAAAGTGCAAGGAATTTTCCGATCAGTTTAAAGAGCTCTTAGGGAAAGCGGGATTTGTCGCATGGGATATGGCTTTGGGCGTCGACCTGATGAGAGAGTCCGTATTTTGTGATTATTTTAACGAAGTTACAGCGAGAAAAATGATGGACGATATGATGAAGCCGCTTTTAGGTTATTTCAGCGATTGGCCTGACTTTGCTGTAAGCTTTGTTGCCGGCGGCACATATTCGGCGTATAAAAATTCTAATTTTAATTTACAGGAAGCGGAAAGTACCTTCGATTCCCTGATAGGCTTTGTTAAGAGATTATTTGAGGACGAAGCTGTCAGCGTATGGAAGGTATTTAGCTGGTATAAAAAGAAGGATTATTTCCCTACGTTAGACAAAGACAACCTGAAGCCTCTTCTGACTACGGAAAAAGGCTGTTTCGTATCCGATAGAATCAGCTTGGACGGCGCAAAACCTTGTTATGTATATAGAGAAGAACCGTTTAAGAATTTCCCTGATTCAGGCTGGAGATTTTTTGCCGGTGATGAAAGCAAGGAATATACGTCGGATGTAAACAATTCCAATATATTCCCGCTCAATGTCATGGCTAATTTTGATGAATCTATCATCCCTCTGTTGGATGCGGAAGTAAATACGGCATTTATCAGAAAAGAAGGCGAAGAATTTATCAATTTCAAAACCGTTTCTGACGCTATGAAGGAAAAGAGCAAGGAGTCGATGAATTAGTGCAGCGCATATCTGCAGGACGAAATACGTCTTCCTTTGATATGGCGTTCTGGCGTTCGCAGGTTGTCTGTGACTTTACACTGCGGGGCGGCGGACAGTGAAGCGGAACTCCCTGCTTTTTGAGAATATGCGAGTGCCAAATACAGAAAAATATAGGAGAAAGAATGATGGAATTACACGATTTGATCTATTCTCGCCAGAGTGTAAGAAAATTTAAAGATACTCCCGTTCCGGATGAAGATGTTCTGAAAATTCTCGATTCCGTCAGAGTGGGTCCTTCCTCTGAAAATGAACAAAACTGGCATTTTATCGTTGTGCGCAATGAGGGCTTCAAGCGTAAGCTCGGTGAAGTGATTACTGCAGGACAGCAGAAAATTTCAGAAGAAGTGGCAGTTTGTGATGAGAAGCAGGCGAGAAGGTTTGAAAAATTTACGTGTCTGTTTACGCTCTTTGCTCTGAAAGCCCCTGTTCTTGTGCTGGTTTATTCTTACAGTGCAGTTCCGGCCGCTTATCGGGAATATAAGATCATCGGCAAACCGCAGGAGGAAATAGATCATCTGTTTCTTCAGAGTCCTGCGATGATGGGATTGGGCGCTGCGCTGGAGCATGCTGTCCTCACCATGATGGAGATGGGGTACGGTACGACGATGATGACGAGCCAGAATTGGGCTCATAAAGAAATCGAAGAGCTTGTTAAGGAAGAAATAGGCTTCAGCAGAGAAAATTGGTTTCTTGCGGCGATGATGCCGATCGGAGTTCCGGATGGAGAGTTAAAAAGCCCTGGCAGGAAGAGCATGGATGAGATTGTTACGTTCCATAATTAAATCGGCTTACTAAATTTGTATGTTAGGCCGGAGACGTACTTGGTAAGAAAGTTCTGTTCAGCTTTAGAGAAATAGTAATAAGGAAAAAGGCGCTGGAGGTTCCTAAAGAACAGGGGACTTCAGCGCCCTTTTTTAGTATGACGAAAATCACATGACATGGTAACAAAATTTTTCTGAAACAAAGAGGACGTTTTTTCCTATCTCTGGCCGGTGGAAGCGGCCACGGATATGACAGGAGCCGGAGATCCCGCTGCTTCTGTAAGCGGCGGGTTTTAT
>CAZGBL010000044.1:0-12728 GCA_964523955.1 uncultured Oscillospiraceae bacterium
TTTTATCGCTGATTTCAGGAAATTCTGTTTAACTGCGCGCTCCGTCAAACATAACTTCACATTTGCACTGCAATCGCAAAGAGATTATAATATATATCAAAAAAGTATGAAAAGGCGGTTTTCTCATGCTCACTTATTCCTTCGACGATGCAGGTTCCACCACTCTGTATGAACATCTGTATCGATGCATAAAAAACGACATTCTCAGCGGAACGATAGCTCCCGGAGAAAAGCTGCCTTCCAAACGGAGTTTCGCCAAAAATCTCAGCGTCAGCACGATTACCATCGAAAACGCTTATGGCATGCTTCTGGATGAAGGCTATATCTATTCCATTCCAAAAAAAGGATACTACGTATCTGACATAGCAAAAACTGCGGCTGCCATTCCTACGTTTTCTTTTGCAAAACCAGCGGCAGGAATGTCCCGCGCCGCTGTCCCATCAGACGCAGAGTTTTTCTACGATGAGGACGCGCCGTCTTCCTTTGACGCATCATTTTCCCCTCGCACCTCCCATCAAAGGGAAGCCGCACAGACCTCTTCTGTTCGCAAGGTTCGGGAAAAGCAGCATAAAGCTCAGGAAAAACAGTATTTTGCAGACTTCGTAAGCAATGGAACAACTCCGGATAAATTCCCGTTTTCCACCTGGGTTCGGCTTCTCAGAGAAATCATACATGACAGAAAAGAAGAGCTTATGATCAACTCTCCTTCCGGCGGTATTTCCGAACTTCAGGAAGCCATCAGCGATTATCTCTACCAGTTTCGCGGCATGAAGGTATCTTCAGAACAAATTATCATAGGCGCTGGCACAGAATATCTCTATAGCCTTTTAATTCAGCTTTTAGGCCGGGATAAGCAGTTCGCCGTGGAAAACCCGGGCTATCGAAAAATATCGCTGATATACGAGAAAAACGGGGTTACATGCAGCCATATTCCGATGGATCGCCAGGGGATACGTGTCAACGCGCTGAATAAAAGCGGCGCCGACGTCATACATATCTCTCCCTCCCATCACTTTCCTACGGGTATCATAACGCCGATTAACCGGCGTTATGAGCTTTTATCCTGGGCGGCGGAGAAGGACAGCCGCTATATTATAGAAGACGATTACGACAGTGAATTCCGCCTGTCGGGAAAACCGATTCCATCCCTTCAGAGCATCGATGCTATCGAAAAAGTCATCTATATCAATACCTTTACGAAGAGCCTCGCCTCTACCATCAGGATCAGCTATATGATCCTTCCGCCCCATCTCATACAGAAATTTCACAGAGAATTGGGTTTTTATTCATGCACCGTATCGAATTTCGAGCAGTATACTCTGGCTCGATTTCTGCGAGACGGATATTTTGAAAAACATATCAATAGAATGAGAAAATACTATAAAAATCAGCGTGATACGATTCTCAGCTGCATTAGAAAAAACCCCAGAGCGACAGGTATCCGCATCACAGAGGAAAATGCAGGACTTCATTTTCTAATTCATTTTCCATCTGAACTGACAGACGATGAAATCATCAGCCGCGCCGATGAATACGGTATCCGAATCTCTGCGCTTTCACAGTATAATCTGAGCGAAAATCCTTTTGACAGCGCGGATTTTTTCTCATCCGATTCCGCCGTTTCGTCCGCCGCCGTCCCCGCCTCTGTCTCTACCTCTGCTTCTGCTTCATTTTCTGCCGCATCTTCTTCCGGCTCTGAACTGGATCATACTCTTGTGGTCAATTATTCCGGACTTCAGCCTGAAATCATACCCGAAGCTGTAGACCTGCTGATTCGTTCGATTACAGATTAAAGAAACTACAAAAGAGGGCGCCTCCTCCGGTTATTGAATAACCTTTGGGACGCCCTCTGATTTTTTATTTTAGTTAATCAAAAAACTCCGATTACTTTAACAGATCTGCAGCGATTCTTGCTTCAGGCCAATCGAAGTAATCTGTGTTGTTGAATAAAGCCTTGGATTCTCTGTAATATCTTTCAATCGGATATTCTCTGGAATAACCAGTACCACCGTGAATCTGTACGCAGTTGGAAGTAGCGTCCCAGATAGACTTAGCAGCAACATACTTAGCCTTTGCAGCAGCGATTACATATGGCTTGCCAGCTAAAACTGCTTCTACTGCAGGAGCAGCAACAGCTTTCAGAGTGTTTTCTGCGATAGAGATCTCTGCGAGTAAAAACTGTACTGCAGGGAGCTTAGCGATAGGAGCTCCGAACTGAACTCTCGTCTTAGCGTATTCAGTAGAAACTTCTGTAGCTGTAGCAGCCATACCAGCAGCTACGTAGCAATTTAAGATATCGATTCTTGCGTTGAGCTCTGCTCTTACCTGGTTACCATCAGCGGAGAGTAATACTGCAGGAGCAGCGTCCATAGTGATGTTAGCTGTAGGATAAGATCTGAGACCTAACTTGTCGAACTTTTCAGCCTTTACATCAGCAGCCTTTACAACGAAAGCAGCAGGAGCTTCGTCGAGAGCTGCGATTACGATATACTGATCAGCAGCGCCGCCTAAAGCTACAGCGATCTTCTTGCCAGTGATCGTATAAGCGTCGCCAGCCTTTGCAGCTGCAACAGAACCGCAGGAAGTGCCTTCTTCATATACAGCATAACCAGTCATACCGTCGATCGCTAATGCAGGAGCAATTGCGTCGATGATTTCAGCAGTAGCGTTAGCAACTACAGCCACTTCAGCCATAGAAGCGTTAGCCTTACCGAATTCTTCAGCAACGATAGCTGCTTCAGCAATGTCAGCAACCTTTAAGAAGCCCTTTGCTGCCATTGCCTTAACTGCGTCTTCTGTATATTCAGCTGTCTTTTCCGGTACAAAAGATACTGGAGCTAATTCTGCAGCAGCAAAGTCTGCAGCAGCTTTTTGAATCAAACTTTTTTCACTCATTTTGAAAAATCCTCCTTATGGTATTTCTATCTAATATTTTCTACTAATAGCCGCAGGTCTTACTTCTTCTTCTTCTTAGGGAAGAGGCCATTAGTAACTACTAATCTCTGTACCTGATTTGTACCTTCATAGATAGCAAGGATACGAGCATCTCTGTATAATTTTTCCATAATTGAACCCTTTTCGAGACCGTTAACGCCCATGATATCCATAGCGACTCTCGTAGCGTTAATAGCGTTTTCAGTAGCTACGATCTTAGCGCAGCAGGATTCGTGACCGTGGTTGAGACCAGCGTCTCTCATTCTGCCGATCTGATATACGAGCTGTCTGCAAGCCTGAGTCTGAGCTTCGAGTTCAGCGATCTTGAATGTAGCTGCAGGGTTCTTGGAGAGAGGTCTGCCGCCGTCAAGATGTTCGTTGCAATACTTAACTAATTCTTCGATAACAGCCATAGCAACGCCGTTAGCCTGGGAAGCAACTACCGCACGACCAGCATCGAGAGTCATCATAGCTGTCTTGAAACCGAAACCGATACCCTTTTCAGGTCCACCGAGGATTCTGGATTCGTGAAGCTTAACGTTTTCAAGGTGTAATTCGCAAGTCTGGGAACCTCTGATACCCATCTTGTCTTCTTCCTTAACAGCAGTGAGGCCCGGAGTGTTGCCAGGGATGAGGAACATCGTCAGACCCTTGCTGCCTAAAGACTTATCTGTAGAAGCTGCGATAGCTAATGTAGAGTTCGTTTCGATAGCCTTACCGGAAGTAGTGATATAGCACTTGTCACCGTTCAGGATATAATATTCGCCTTCTTTTCTAGCTTCTGTAGCTACTGCGCCTGCATCAGAACCAGCGCCCTTTTCTGTAAGACCGAATGCACCGAACTTACCAGCGAGCAGGTTTCCGAAGTGTTCCTTCTGCTGTTCTTCAGTACCAGTTAAGAGGATTGGGAAAGAACCGAGGTTGTTGGAACCGAAACCAGTAGCAACACCGAGGTCAGCTTTACCGAGTTCTTCCCACATAGCCAGGCAAGTGTTGAACGGCATTTCTTCACCGCCAGTGAACTTAGGAGCGCAAGGGCTTGCGAAGCCAGGGATCTTGCACCATTCTTCCCAGATGTAATCCGGGCAGCACTTACCTTCATCAATTTCTGCCAGATTTGGATAAATCCAGTCTTCGCAGAACTTACGAACTAATTCTTGTTTTTCTTTCATGTCTTCTGTGAAACCAAACATTTGTCTACCTTCTTTCTAATAGAGTACTATGAAACAGTACTTCAGATATAACTTGTATATCTTTGATATTGAACAAATCCTTTACTCTTAACAAAGTGCCGATGGGTCTCAATATCAACGCTGCAAAAAACATATCGTTAGCAACACAATTAGTCTATAATATCGCCAGATATTTGTCAATATCTGCGCAAAATTAAGTTTCGTCTAAATATATTTAGCCCACTAATTTGTCATATGTAAATATATTGTATGCAAATATTCACACCTTTTGGCACAAATGTAAAGAGGCGCAGCGCTTCTGACAAGCTCGCTTGTCAAGGACGACGCCAACGCTCGCAGCAAGCGTCAGGAGTTTTCGCTCAGCCGGGATCCGGCAGGGAAGATCATGGAATTGCTGCCCAATCGCCGAAAGTCGGAAATGAAACCCGCCGCTTACAGCGGCAGGGGACGCCAGCGCTTGTTATACCTTATTTTTTCCAAAAATCTCACTCGTTTTTTTCTGCAAAAAAATTTATTACAATTTTATTTTTCCTCACCATCTTCCGTTCATCGGCACAGCGTATGTCGAAAATTTTACCTGATGAGAAGTGTCAAAATTGTCTAAGGCCTTGATCAAACCGATGCAGCCCACCTGGAACAGATCATCCATATTTTCGCCCCTGTTCTGAAATCTCTGAATGACGCTCAGAACCAGTCTGAGATTTCCTGTAATAAACTCTTCCCGAAGAGCGCTGTCACCCGATCGTATGCGTTCGATCATCTCTTCCATCTCCACATCTTTCATAATGGGAAGCTTCGACGTATTGATCCCGCAGATCTCTACCTTATTTATATACATATACCATTTTCCTGCCTCTTCTCTCCCGCTTTTCCGTTTTCTCTTCCGAAGCTGCACCGCTGTGCATGAGTCTTCTGATCATCCGCCTGCGCAAACAAAAAAGAAAGGAAATCCACCTAAATTTCTGGGAAAAATTTTCGGTTTTTCGAGAGCAATTTTCTATATTATTTATGCGCATGCTAAGCTCATTCTATTCTGGAAAAATACCCCTGAAATCGGCTGATCCTCATAGAGCTTTTTGAAGATCTTACTGAAAAACCTCTGATTTTCAGCGTTTTTCCCACACGTAAAAACAGGTTTTTTTCGATTGTATTTTCTTTGTTTTTTTCAGAAGCCGCCATCTGCAGATTTTGAAGCAGAACTCCTGACAAGCTCGCCTGTCAAGATCCACGCGAACGCTTGCAGCAAACGGTCTGCGTCTAAATTTTATACAATTCCCATCTGCACTCACCGATGATATATTTCAATTCGTAAATCTTTTCCATATTCTCAATAATACTCTGGCATCTGTAAATATAGGCCTTTACTCCGCCTGATACAGCCGATTCCGAGCTGACAACCTTATCTACGTGGATTTCTCTCGATATACCTGCCAGATCTGTATAACGAAATTTGCACGGGATCGGTTTCTCAGCACTGCGGCGCTTTCCTTCGGAAGCCGCAAATTTGGCGATCATATCGACAGGTTCCGATACGATTTTCATATCTTCTTGCCTCCCATCATAATGTAGTTATGATCGTCGTCTTTACTGCTTCGGACTCCGCCCTGCATGTGATCCATATTGCGATTGACGAAGGTTCCCCGCATAATCGCTCCGTCGCCGAACCTTTCCCTGATCTGATCCACCGCACTGTCGGCAGCCCTGCAGGATTCACTCCGATCCACGGAAAACAGATTCATACTGATCTCACATTCCTGAGTAAGCTCTGACAGAGAAACGCCCAGATGGCGGATTTTCTCGCCTTTCCAAACTTCATCAAATAATCTGCATACACAGCTGTAAATCTCTGACGTGCTGTCCGTGGCGCTGTCCAGCTTCATCTGATGCCCGTAGCGAACAAATTCCGACGAGGTGATCGTCACCGAAACGACAAATGCGAATTTTTTCATCCTGCGCAAGCGCGCCGTTACCCGCTCTGTCAATGCCAAAAGAATCATGCGGGCTTCTTTTGCAGAGACGACGTCATGATCGATGGTAGTGCTGTTTCCCACACCCTTCTGAGGGATCTCACGATTGGGAATGACGGGCGTATCGTCGATACCATTGGCATACTGCCAGATCATATCACCGTGGCTTTTCAGCAGTCTGCGAAGAAGCATGCGGTCGGTCTGCGCCAGCTGTCCTATGGTATTGATATTCACCTTTCGCAATTTGCGTGCGGTTGCTCTTCCCACCATAAACAATTCATCCACGGGCAGCGGCCACATCTTAGCCTCTATCTCATCCGGAAACAGGCTGTGAACGCGATCCGGCTTCTCAAAGTCAGAAGCCATCTTAGCCAGCAATTTGTTGGATGAAACACCGATATTAACGGTAAATCCCAACTCATCTCTGATCCTGTTTCGGATCTCGTGGGCACACGCCACAGGATCACCAAACGTCTTCTCCGATCCGGTATAATCCATAAAACATTCGTCTACACTGTATCGCTGAAGGACAGGCGAATATTCTGAAATCAATCGGTACATCTCGTCGCTGAAGGACATATAAAGAGCAAAATCGTGAGGAAAAACCAAAAGATCGGGACATTTTCTCCGCGCCTCGAAAAGACTCTCCCCCGTACGTACCCCGCATTTTTTAGCCGGAATGGATTTTGCCAAAATGATACCGTGTCTATTCTTGGGATCTCCGGCAATTACCGACGGAATATCTCTGATATCTATCTGTTTGCCTTCTTCCAGCATCTTTACCGCCGTCCAGCTCAGATAAGCTGAATTAGCATCGATATGCATAATCACCATCATGCTCACCTCCTGTATTCATTTTAAAGAACATTTGTTCTTATTTCAACAGGAAATTTTTACCAGATTCTATATCGAGTTGAGCTCAAAATAATTCTGACGTGCTTTTAAAATCCGCCCAGATAACGATTTTCCCATTCCCATCGGCGATCCAGCCGGAAACATTCCGAGAATCTTTCCCTCTACGACATCGTCGCGCCGTCTACCGACAGAATAGCTCCCGTAACATAGCTTGCCAGATCGCTGGCTAAAAAGAGAAAGGCATTCGCGATATCCTGAGGTTCGCCCACGCGGCCCAAAGGAATGGCAGAAGAGATCCGCTCTACCATCTCTGCGGGCAGAGCTGCTACCATATCGGTGCGAATCACTCCCGGCGCTACGGCATTGACGCGGATATTATCCTTGCCCAGTTCTCGCGCAAGACTCTTCGTCATCCCGTTGACCGCAAATTTGGATGTAGGATAACCCACTCCTGCAGGCTGGCCATAGATGCTCACCATAGAGCTGGTATTGAGAATAACACCGCCGCCCTGGAGCTTCATGATCTCAGCCGCCGCTTTGCTGCACTGAAATACCGCCGTTACATTCAAATCCATGATCTTTTTAAATTCGTCAGGTTTGTAGTCATATAAAGGCTCCCGTGCCGAAATGCCGGCATTGTTCACCAAAATATCTAAACTCCCGAAATGTTCTTTGATTTTTCGGAAGGTCTCTTGTACCTGGTCGTAATCCGAAAGATTTGGCCAATAGCCTTCCACCTTCCAAGACTTGTCCTCTGCCTTCAGTTTTTCCAATGCTCTGTTTACCGTTTCCTCTCTCGAACCCAGGAGCGCTACCTTAGCGCCGTTTTTCAAAAACGTTTCCACGACAGCGTATCCGATACCTCTCGTGCCGCCTGTCACCACTGCGATTTTTCCTTTTAAAAGCATCATCCGATAATTTCCATCCTCTCTTTTTTCTGCGAAAACCGAAATATGCGGCTTTCACATCGTAAAATTTACGCAATTTTTCAGTTAGGCCGCGTAAAATGCGCAGAAATAAAGAACACCCGGCGCTTGTCATATTTTATACAAAAAACGATATCGTTATGTCATATTTTACTTTGAAAATATCATTTTTCGCTTTCATTGCACAGCGTATCCATTTCCTAAGGCGCCCATATCATCGTCATAATTCCGAGAGACATTTTCCGACCCTCAGCGCCTAGGGCCGGAAAATGCTATGACAGCTGTATGGCACTGCAAAAGTTCATGAGAATCTGGGCTGCTTCTCCACGGGTAGCCGTATCGTCCGGCTTTATCATTCCTCCCGAAGTACCACTGAGAATCCCATTTTCTACACACCAGGCCACCGCATCGGATGCCCAGGAGCTGATTTCATCCGCATCGGTAAATCTGCTCAAATCCCCGCGCGCTGAGGTTTCTGCGCCTTTATACTGCGCATAGCGGCAGAAAACCGCAGCCATCTGTTCTCTGGTGATCCTTTTCTCCGCGCCGAACGTTCCGTCGCCGTAGCCCTCTATGATACCGAAAGCCGACGCCCAGTCTACCGCAGCTTTGTACCATGCATCGTCGGAAACATCAGTGAATGTAACGCCGTTCTCTATGGACGTATCTGACGGCTTTCCTTCTTTGTTGTACAGCACCTGAACGATCATGGCGCGAGTCAGATTGCTGTTCGGAGCAAAGAGATCGGCCGAAATACCGTTCATCAGACCGTTCATCCATACATATTCCACCGCCGGGCGATACCATGCGCCGGAAGCCACATCGTTAAACGGAAACAGAGAGCTGCCGGTTTCATCTACTGAGCGGAAAGACACGTTTACAGCAACATTGGAAGCAGGCATCTGAAACGTATAGCTGCCTTCGGATTCCGTAAGCGATACCTTTTCCCCCTCCCCGTCTACCGCAGCCAGAGTATCGATTTCATAGCCAGACTGAGGTTTTATCGTTATGATAATCTTCTCTCCCACTGTCGCTTTTTCAGCAGAAACAGATGCTGATCCGCCGCTGCCAGATACTATGGAAATCTGATAAGCGGATGCCGTTGATCCGCCGCCAGAAGAGCCGCCAGCGCTTCCTCCGGATCCGCCGGAGGTGCTTCCGGAGCTTCCGCCGCTGCCGTTTTCACCGCCGGAAGAAGTTCCGTTTGAAGGAGTATTATCATCATTTGATCCGCTTTCATCAAAATCCGTCCCTTCCTCCAGCTTCACATTGATATGGACGTCCTCGCCTGACACGGTAAAATCTCCCGTCTCCGTCTTATAGCCTATCGCTCTGACCGTATAGCTGTAATTCCCATTGACGACATGATATTTACCTGCTTCAGAGCTGAAAGGTTCTACCTCATTTCCAAGGCTGTCTGTCACGCAGAAGGACGTTCCCTCTGCCCCCGAAACCGACAGAGGTTCCGTCTCGATAGATACCCAGTAAAGACGCTCTGTCATCACCTCTGATATTACTTTTGAAGCGCCTCTTTCTTCCTCTGCAATCGTAATTTCACCGCCGACGGGGCTATAATCATCCGATTCCGCAGAATAGCTGTATATCCCCGGTATGAGTTTCCAGGATCCGTCGCTGTACGGCTCTATCGGATTGCCCTCAGCATCGAAAACGCTGACTTCAGGATACGCCTCTCCGTCGCTGGCGCTGATATCAAAAGTCACACTGCAAACATCCTGCTCACCCGTCAAAACTATGGAAATATTGTATTTCTGCTCCGGATACTCCCGTTCGGCGTCGTTTATAGTAAAGCCTCCGTATTTTGGAAAATATCCTTGTGCGGAAACGGCGTATGTATAACTGCCGTTTTTCGTAGTAAAGGAACCGTCAGGATTTTGTTCCACCTGATCCCCGCTCTCCGTTTCTACGATGACAGAAGCTTCCGGAATCGGATTGCCCTCCAGATTTTTTATCAAAAAATCCGTATAATAATCATATCCTTCCATGGATATAAAAATCCGCCTTGACATCATGAGCACGGTAAAGTCTTTTTTCACTTCAATATACTTATCGGCTTTTATGGTATATTGATATTTTGTTCCTATCTTCAGCGTATAGACGCCATCCTCATCCGCGGTTTCAGATGTATCGGAAATTTCTCCCTGTTCGTCATACGCCTTTACGGAAATTTCCAGATGATTTTTTTCCGGCGTGAGCAGCATTCCGGCACCGTCGTCAATAGTAAACGTAACTTGCGCCGACTCCCCCTTTCGGGTTTCATAATCGCTCAGCAGATCTGCCATATTTTTAAAATCTATCATTCCCCATCCGTAATAAGTATCCTGCCCATTCGATGCTTTTTCGAGATTATTATCGAGTGTTCTTGCAGTGTCCTTCAGCATCTGACGAAACGCATAATGATTCCTCGTTATCTCATTGCCCTCGAAATCCTTCTGACCTTCATAATAAGAGACAAGATCATTTCTCAGACTGACTGCCAGACCCGCCAGAGCTGCGGCCTGAGGACTGGAGAAGCTCGTACCGCTGCTCGTATAATATACTCCCGTATACCAGAGACTGGTATAGCTCTCCCCCGGACTCGTAACCCAAACCTTATTCTCCCAGCCTTCGCCGTTTTCTTCCGACAGAATCTGCGAATAAGAGGATCTTACGCCTTTCGTATTCGTCGAACCGACGCCAATCGCATACTGCGCCGGATAGCTTGTCCTGCTATCTCCATCGTTGCCTGCAGCACAGATTACAATAATGCCTGCTTCAATAGCCTTGTCGACCGCGGATTTCATAGCCTCAGAGCCTGCCTCTGATCCCAGACTCATATTGATGACACAGATATTCGAACCTTCCTTACCACAGGTCTGATCAAAAACACTCTTCTGCTCCGCTGCGTAATTGATAGCCTTAATGAGGATCGCATTCGAAGAATTCTTTGAGGAAAAGGCTTTCAAGGGCATGACATACAGATCATCTGCTATGCCGTCAACACCTAAACCATTCCCTGCAGCAGCGATGATTTCGCCTGCAACAAAGGTTCCATGCCCCATCGTGTCTTCCGTAGTAGTATCGACAAAGCTCTCACCTTCCACCACATGAGAGTAATCGATATCCTCATGATCTGGATCAAGACCTGAATCGATTACAGCTACGATAATTTGATCATCAGGATTTCCATCATTCCCCATATCAGTTTCTGTGTCCATATCGTCGCCTGTCAGTCCGTATTTGCTCCGTGCAGCGTCTGCATTCATCAGCGCCAGATGCGCGTCGTTTTCGCTTCCTGAAACATCTGTTTTGACCGCCTTCAATTCACTATCAAATAAGCTGACGATATAATTCGGCTCAATATATTCGATATCCTCCGGATAAACGAAGTCCTCGACAGCCTGCAGATCGTCCGCCGCATAAAGGCCATCCTCTTCAGATATGACTTCAATGCCATCCTCCGAAGCCATTGTCCGTACGTCTAAACACTCTGCTTCAGCTTTGATCTTGACGATATATCCGTCGTAATCAACATCTCCTGCGCTGTCCGTAACCACCTCCAGCCTGCTCTCAAAAAAACTCCAGGAATCCTCCCCCAATTCCGCCTCGATAACATCGCTTGCCGCAGCCGCAATGACAGGAGTACACACTGCAGCTGCACACAAAATACAGGAAATAAACCGCCGTTTTATACAAAGGTTCATAAGCTACTCCTTTCTGGTACAATATGTTTTAAGCGGAGCAGAGCTCCTGACTAGCCAGTCAAACCACTGCGCTCGCTCCGAATCATATCAATTGTCTAAGCTTTTCGATTACATCTGTATCAGCCGGCAGCCATTCCACACTGTTAAGAGTTTCCCTCGTCAGCCAGCGGGCATCTTCATGTTCTTTTAAAGTCAAAACGCCAGAAACGACCTCAGCGAAATAGCAGTGCATCTTCAGATGAAAGTCCGGATAATCATAGTCTATGACAGAAACCAATTCACCCAGCTTTATATCCACGCTCAGCTCCTCTGAAACCTCCCGCACTGCCGCCTGCTCCGGACTTTCTCCCGGCTCCAGCTTTCCGCCCGGGAACTCCCAGTATCCTTTAAATTCACCATGCCCTCGCTGCGTAGCAAAAATTCTGTTTCCGTCTCGAATAATAGCCGACGCTACCTGTTTCGTCCTCATCGTCCTTCTCCTTGTTTATTCGCAAAATCGATATTTTTCATGCCTAAGTCAGAAGGATTCCCATTTCACGGATCTCCGCCCTGACGACATTCTTTCAAAATACAAATGCTGATTTTTCATTTCACTTTCATCAAATCTGCGCATTTCTAATATTCAGAGTAAAATACAGATTTTTTCTTTTGTCTTCGATTGCAAAAAAGCCGTGAAATCGACGATTTCACGGCTTTTTACTTTTTCTGGTGGACCCAAAGGGGATCGAACCCTCGACCTCTGCGTTGCGAACGCAGCGCTCTCCCAGCTGAGCTATGAGCCCAGAATACTGCGGTACCCTCCTATGTCGGAAAACAATGGGCTGTAATCGCACACTGAAACTCGGTGGAACTATCGTAAGATCGGTACCACATATATTATAGCACTATCTGATAGAAATTTGTTCCTTTTTTTAATAATATCGATATTTAAAGCGGAGCAGATCTCCTGACAAGCTCGCTTGCCTCGCTTGTCAAGGACGACGCGAACGCTTGCAGCAAGCGCCGGGAGCTTTCGCTCCGCCGGGTTTCGGCGGGGGATGATTACCCCAACCGCCGAAAGTCGGAAATGGACCCCGCCGCTTACAGAAGCGGGGGTCCATTCGGCGCTTGTCATATCGATTTTTTGTCATAAATTTTACGGCGCTCCTCTGA
>CAZGBL010000045.1:0-3844 GCA_964523955.1 uncultured Oscillospiraceae bacterium
AAAAGGGATGTCGAGGGGCATCCCTTTTTCTTACACGGGATTCTTGATTTTGTGGCGACGATAATACAAGGAGAGGTAAAGAGCGTGCTCTGCAAAGCGCCGCAGCGCCGCGTATGGCTGCTGAAGCTCATGGAAAATCGCTGTCAGAATGCCATAATTCTCTTGACAGGCATCGGGAAGAATGATAATATGACTAAGCGATTCTGATGTGTGCGCATGGTTTTAGTGCGCACAAAAATCAATATATGGTATATAATTTGATGAATATATACAAAAAAGTCATCCGAAGGAGGTGTGAACATGAGAGTAAAAGTAACTATGGCATGCCAGGAATGCAAGCAGAGAAATTACGCTACTATGAAGAACAAGAAAAATAACGCAGAACGTATCGAATTAAGCAAGTATTGTCCATTCTGCAAAAAGCACACACTTCATAAAGAAACAAAATAATAAAACCTAAGGAAGTGAACCATATGGCAAATAAAAACGAAAACCCGAAGAAAAAATTCAGTATTAAAGAATATTTTCGCGGTATTAAAATTGAACTCAAGAAAGTTATATGGCCGACAAAGAGTGAGCTTATCTCATATACAGGTGTCGTAATCGGTGTATGTGCTGTTTGTGCGTTAGGCTTTTGGGCCGTGGATTCAGGATGCGCACTCATTATTCAGAAGCTTCTCGGTATAGAATTAACAATATAGTTTTATCGTGAGCATAAGCCGGGAAGAATAAACGGCGCAAGCTGTTTCGGATTCAACCAAAAATGACGAGGATTCCCATACTCCTTCCAGGCGTCGGGATGAATTGCAAAAAATAAAGCGTCAGCGGTGTGCGGAGAAAAATCGGTATCTCCCACTGACACGAGATAATACACGCGTGTTTACTAGCATGTCGTACTTCGCAAAGATACCGAACGCGGAAAAATAATAAAATGGCAAAATTCGATAAAAATATAAAAAATGAGTTCCTGGAAACAGAAGAATTCTATGATGATGATGAATTCTACGAAGAGGATGATTATGATGACTACGCTGATTCAGATACAGAGGAGACCGGCGAAGAGGAGTCTTTGACGTCTGAAAGCGGCGTTGTCGATGTAACAGATGAGGAAGAAGAGGAAAAAGGCGCGGTTTCGCAGGATATTCTCACTCCTTCATCTGATTCAGATAAGGCAAAATGGTACGTAGTTCATACTTATTCGGGGCACGAGAACAAAGTAAAAGTTAATATTGAGAAGATTGTAGAAAACAGGGGAATGCAGGATCTGATCCAGTGCGTTGTCGTTCCGACGGAAGATGTCGTCGAAATCAAAAACGGTCAGCGTAAAGTGAAGACGCATAAGATATTTCCTGGATATGTCATCGTGAAGATGATAGTGACGAGTGAGTCCTGGTATCTCATCAGAAATACACAGGGTGTCACGGGCTTTGTGGGGCACGGCTCCGATCCGATTCCTCTCACAAACGAGGAAGTTCGCCGTATGGGAATCGAAAAAGTTTTCGTTTCTATCGATGTATCTGTAGGCGATACGGTGAAGGTAACCGACGGTCCGTTCGACAATTTTATGGGCGTGATCGAAGAGATCAATATGGAAAAGCAGATCATGAAAGTCCGCATCTCCATGTTCGGAAGAGAAACTCCTGTAGAACTTGAATTCGGACAGGTTGAAAAAATTTCGTAAGCAATTGATTTGATATAGATTGCTAATTTGCCGTTTGGGCGCATAAGGGAGGTGACAATCATGGCAAAGAAGGTAGAAGGTTTAATTAAGCTGCAGATCCCTGCAGGCGGTGCGACTCCGGCACCACCGGTAGGTCCTGCGCTCGGTCAGAAGGGCGTTAACATCATGGACTTCTGTAAGCAGTTCAACGCGAAGACAGCTGATCAGCCGGGAATGATTATTCCTGTCGTCATCACTGTATATTCTGACAGATCATTTACTTTTATCACGAAGACTCCACCTGCAGCAGTTCTTCTCAAGAAGGCAGCCGGTCTCGATACTGCTTCCGCAGAACCGAATAAGACGAAAGTCGCTACATTAACAGAAGCACAGGTAAGAGAAATCGCTCAGACAAAGATGCCGGATCTCAATGCAGCAGATTTAGATGCAGCTACATCTATGATCAAAGGCACTGCAAGAAGTATGGGCATTGTAGTCGAAGGTTAGAAAGTGGGAGGCACTTTCGCCGTTAATACCACAGGGAGGAAAATATGCCAAAGAGAGGCAAGACTTACAAAGAAGCATTAGCTTTATATGACAAGCAGACTTATTATGAAACGGCAGAGGCTTTTGAAATCTTAAACAAGATGCCAAAGGCGAAGTTCGATGAGACAGTCGAAGTCCACATCAGACTCGGCGTTGACTCTAGACATGCAGATCAGCAGGTAAGAGGCGCTATCGTACTTCCGAACGGAACTGGTAAGACGAAGAAAGTTCTCGTGTTCGCGAAGGGCGACAAAGCGAAGGAAGCCGAAGAAGCAGGTGCCGACTATGTAGGCGCTGACGAGCTGGCAAAGAAAATCCAGACAGAAAACTGGTTTGACTTTGACGTAGTCGTTGCCACACCTGATATGATGGGTGTTGTAGGACGTCTCGGTAAGATCTTAGGTCCGAAAGGACTCATGCCGAACCCGAAGTCCGGTACAGTAACGATGAATGTCGCTCAGGCATTAAGCGAAATCAAAGCCGGTAAGGTTGAGTACAGACTCGATAAGACAAATATCATCCATACTCCGATCGGCAGAGTATCATTCGGTCCCGAAAAACTGAAGGAAAACTTCAACACACTGATCGAAGCTGTTATTAAGGCAAAGCCTGCTGCAGCGAAGGGTCAGTATCTGAGAAGCGTTACGATTTCAGCTACGATGAGTCCGGGAATCAAAATCAATCCGCTGAAGCTGTCCTGATTGTAGGAATTTATCAGCAGGTTGCAGCCCGAATTTCCACCGCGCGACGAAAGAATCGTTGTATAAAAGCGGTGAGACTAATAATTGAATACAAGCCGTAGACAGCAGGTGCGCAAGCTTAATTCCCTGCCGAGGTCTTATTTTATAAATTAAGAGCCTTTTCTGTCTGCGGGAAAGGCTTTACGTTTGCGTAAAACCTTGACCGAAATGAAAGCCCTGTCTTCAGCTTACAAAGCAGCTTTACGGGGCTGATGCAGAGTAATTCCGGATCATATCGGGAAAGAATTCGCTGCAATCAGACACCCTGGCGTGTCGGAAAGGAGAAAAAATGTCAGTAGAAAGTTTACAGGCAAAGCAGGCTGTCATTGATGAAATCAAAGACAAGTTTGAAAGAGCGAAGTCCGCTGTAGTTATCGATTATATGGGCATCACTGTAGAAGAAGCGGATGCTATGAGAAAACAGTTTCGCGAAGCCGGAATCGATTACACAGTTTATAAGAATACACTTGTTAATCGTGCGATTCAGGGAACTGATTTTGAATCGCTCACACAGGTATTAAGCGGACCGAGTGCATTTGCGTTCGGTTATGAAGATGCTACGGCGCCTGCAAGAGAAATCAACAGTGTCATTAAAAAGTTAAACAAAATGTCATTCAAAGCAGGTATCGTAGAAGGTGAATTTTACGATCAGGATGGCATCCTTGAAATCGCGAAGTTACCGTCCAGAGACGAACTGATTGCGAAGTTCATGGGAAGCATCAAATCTCCTGTATCCAAGCTCGCTTATTTATTACAGGCTATCGCGGATCAGAAGGCATCCGGCGTGGAGCCTGCACCGGCGGCAGAAGAAGCACCGGCGGCAGAGGCGGAAGCTCCGGCAGAAGCTGCTGCTGAAGAAGCTCCGGCAGAAGCTGTCGCTGAAGAAGCTCCGGCAGAA
>CAZGBL010000045.1:3944-8718 GCA_964523955.1 uncultured Oscillospiraceae bacterium
TGCTGAAGAAGCTCCGGCAGAAGCTGTCGCTGAAGAAGCTCCGGCAGAAGCTGTCGCTGAAGAAGCTCCGGCAGAAGCTGTCACTGAAGAAGCTCCGGCAGAAACACCTGCAGAATAGTTTGCGTTTTAGAGACATTTTTAAATCAGTTCGTCATCCCTTGAGGGAGATGATATAAACGACGGACAAAAAAGGAGGAAAACATAATGGATAAGGATCAGATCATTGAAGCTATAAAAGCTATGTCAGTATTAGAACTTAACGAATTAGTTAAGGCTTGTGAAGAAGAATTCGGCGTATCCGCTGCTGCTCCTGTAGCAGTTGCTGGAGCTGTCGGCGCTGCTGAAGGCGGCGCTGCTGAGCAGACGGAATTCACAGTAGTTCTCAAGGAAGTTGGCGCAGAAAAGATCAAGGTTATCAAGGCTGTCAGAGAAATCACAGGTCTCGGCCTGAAGGAAGCGAAGGAAGTCGTTGACGGCGCTCCTTCCAACCTCAAGGAAAATGTTGAAAAGGCTGAAGCGGACGAAATCAAAGCTAAGCTTGAAGAAGTCGGCGCTGTTGTTGAATTCAAATAGAATTTTAGCTTTTATCATCCTTAGAGACGCTGCTCGTATGAGCGGCGTCTCTTTTGATGTGCGTAAGGAGTATCTTTTCAGGTTTTGGAATAGAAAAGAAGTGTTGTGCTGGAAATGTGATTTCCGGAGGCGCTTTTCCTGTTGAGACTTTTCGATGATATGCGCTGAAAGAATGTTGCGCTGAATCGTGACAAGTATACAAAAGTATACAAAATATAGTTTTTTTGGAAAGTTATATTGACTAACTGACAATGATATGGTATTATACTATACTGCTACGCCGCTACACTTATGTATTTGTTTGCATGCAAGGAGTGATGAATATGCCACAGCCTGTCAAAATAGGCAAAAAGACGAGAATGAGCTATGCTAAGATCAAGGAAGTAGCTCAGATGCCACACCTTCTCGAAATTCAGAACGATTCCTACAGATGGTTTATCGAAGAAGGTCTGAAAGAAGTTTTTGAAGATATCTCTCCGATCAACGATTACGCAGGTAATCTGGTATTGGAATTTATTGATTATACTCTCAGCGATACTCCGAAGTATGGTCAGGAAGAGTGTAAAGAGCGTGACGTTACGTACGCTGCGCCGCTTCGCGTAAAGGCACGCCTGGTAAATAAAGAGACGGGAGAGGTCAAAGAGCAGGAAGTTTTCATGGGAGATTTCCCTCTCATGACAGAAAAAGGTACTTTCATATATAATGGTGCGGAAAGAGTTGTCGTTACACAGCTCGTCAGATCTCCAGGACCATATTATGCGGTTACGACAGACAAATCAAATAACAGTCTGTACTCCACAACCATCATTCCGAACAGAGGTGCGTGGCTCGAATACGAAACGGATTCTAATGAAATCATCTCAGTAAGAGTGGATCGTACGAGAAAACAGCCGGTGACTACATTGCTCAGAGCGTTTGGTTTCAGTACGGATGAAGAAATCATAGAACTTTTCGGTGAAGATGACAGACTTTTAAAGACTCTCGAAAGAGATACGACGAATAACTACGAAGAAGGCCTCAAGGAAATTTATAAAAAGCTGCGTCCTGGCGAACCCCCTACAGTGGAGAGCGCTAAGTCGCTGCTTGATTCGTTGTTTTTTGATCCGAAGAGATATGACCTTGCAAAGGTAGGCAGATATAAATACAACAAAAAGCTGGGGCTTTCCAACAGAATTATCGGCTGTAAATCGGCTGACAATATCGTCGATCCGAATACGGGCGAGATGTTGGTAGAAGCTGATGAAATAATATCCCGTGACGCTGCGGTTCAAATTGAAAATGCAGGCATCGTTTTCGTATGGGTATATGACAAGCATGACCTGGGCAAACGGGTTAAGGTTATAGGCAATAATTTCGTTGATATCAGCGCATATGTAGAATATGACTTATCCGATACAAAGGTGGCGGATAAGGTATTTTATCCTGCTCTGATGAACCTCCTCAAAGAAAATGAAGGAGTCAGCGAATCGGAATTAAAGAGAATCCTTCATGAAAAACGCCATGAACTTTCTCCTAAACATATATTAATTGAAGATATTATCGCTTCTGTAAGCTACATTCTTAACTTAAGCCATAATATCGGTACTGTCGATGATATCGATCATCTGGGCAATCGAAGACTGAGAACGGTGGGCGAATTGCTGCAGAATCAGTTCAGAATCGGTCTTGCCAGAATGGAACGAGTCGTCAAAGAGAGAATGACGATTCAGGATGTAGAAGCAGCTACGCCGCAAGCGCTGATGAATATCAGACCTGTCACAGCTGCTATCAAAGAATTTTTCGGCAGTTCACAGCTTTCTCAGTTTATGGATCAGAACAATCCGCTGAGCGAGCTGACCCATAAGAGAAGACTGTCCGCGCTGGGGCCAGGAGGCCTTTCGAGAGAAAGAGCCGGGTTTGAAGTGCGGGACGTACACCATTCCCATTACGGCAGAATGTGCCCGATTGAGACGCCGGAAGGTCCGAATATCGGCCTGATCGGTTCTCTGACCACCTATGGCCGTGTAAATGAATACGGATTTATCGAGACGCCATATCGTCTCGTGGATAAAGAGACTGGCATTGTCACAGACACGATCCATTATCTTACGGCAGATGAAGAGGAGCCTATGATCATCGCGCAGGCAAACGAACCTCTGGATGAGGATCATAGATTCCTCAATCCTAAAGTGGCGTCGAGAGGCGTAGGCGGCGAGATCGATCTGGTTCCAAGAGAGAAGATCGACTATATGGACGTTTCACCGAAACAGGTCGTGTCTCTGGCCACAGCTCTCATCCCATTCCTCGAACATGACGACGCGAACCGCGCGCTCATGGGTGCAAACATGCAGAGACAGGCGGTTCCTCTTCTCATCGCAGACGCTCCTATCGTAGGTACAGGTATGGAAGCTGTCGCTGCACACGACTCGCGTGTCGTAGTAATCGCAGAGCATGCCGGTACGGTGGAGTATGTAGATGCGAAAAAGATTGTCATCAGACGTGATGAAGACGGCGGAAAAGACGAGTACAATCTGCTCAAGTTTAAGCGGTCGAATCAGGGTACATGCGTCAATCAGACGCCGATCGTCAGCAAAAATGAACGTGTGGAGGAAGGCGAGATCATCGCAGACGGCCCTTCTACAGATCATGGCGATCTCGCCCTCGGAAAGAACCTTCTCGTAGGCTTTATGACATGGGAAGGATATAACTATGAGGATGCTATCATCCTGAACGAAAGACTTTTGATGGAGGATGCGCTGACGTCGATTCATATCGAAGAATATGAGTCAGAATCCAGAGATACAAAACTGGGGCCGGAAGAGATCACAAGGGATATTCCGAATGTGGGCGAAGATGCTCTGAGAGACTTAGATGAGGATGGTATCATTCGTATCGGTGCGGAAGTCAATGCTTCTGATATTCTGGTAGGTAAGGTGACGCCGAAAGGAGAAACGGAACTCACCGCGGAAGAGAGACTGCTCAGAGCTATTTTCGGAGAGAAAGCAAGAGAAGTACGTGATACCTCTCTGAGATTACCTCATGGAGAAACAGGCATCGTCGTTGACGTCAAAATTTTCTCCAGAGAAAAGGGGGATGAATTGCCTCCAGGCGTCAATAAGCTCGTGAGATGTTATGTAGCTACGAAGAGAAAGATTAACGTAGGCGACAAGATGGCGGGACGTCACGGAAATAAGGGCGTCATTTCAAGAATCCTGCCAGAAGAGGATATGCCGTTTACGGAAGACGGTACAACGCTTCAGGTCATGCTGAATCCTCTCGGCGTACCTTCCCGAATGAATGTCGGACAGGTGCTTGAAACCCATATCGGCCTTGCCGCAAAGAAAAAGGGATGGTATATAGCAACTCCTGTATTCGATGGCGCGATGGAGGAAGATATCCTCGATTTGTTCAAGGAAACAGATATTCCGCCGACTGGAAAACTATGGATGCGTGACGGCAGGACGGGAGAATATTTTGACAATCCTGTAACCGTAGGTATAATGTATATGCTCAAACTCCACCATCTCGTAGATGATAAAATTCATGCGAGAAGTACCGGACCGTACTCTCTTGTAACTCAGCAGCCTCTAGGCGGTAAAGCTCAGTTCGGCGGTCAGCGTTTCGGAGAGATGGAAGTATGGGCGCTGGAAGCTTATGGTGCGGCTTATACACTTCAGGAAATTCTGACAGTCAAGTCAGACGACGTGGTAGGTCGTGTTAAGACATATGAAGCGATCGTTAAAGGCGAGAATATTCCTGAACCGGGCATTCCGGAATCATTTAAGGTACTCATCAAGGAAATGCAGAGTTTGGCGCTTGATGTCAAAGTGCTTAACGATAAGGGCGAGGAGGTTGAACTCCGAGACTCTTATGATACAGAATCCTTGCCAGAGCTTGAAAAGATCATTGCCAACGATACAGAGAAAAGTTCATCTTCGGACGAATATCTTAAAGAAGGTTCCGGATTTATGGAGGAAAGCTCTGAAGAAGAGGAAGGCGAAGGATTTTTTGTGGAAGCAGCTGCAGATGACGCAGAACTCTTTGAAGAGGAATTTGAAGATTTTTCAGGTGAAGAATAAAGGTGAAGCCCTGCCCGTATCTATGATACGGCGCGCAGGCCTCATGCAAAGATTCTCCGAAGCGAAGCGAGGAAAAGAATCGACTGCGGAAGCCCTGCCCGTATCTATGATACGGCGCGCAGGCCTCATGCAAAGATTCTCCG
>CAZGBL010000045.1:8818-12726 GCA_964523955.1 uncultured Oscillospiraceae bacterium
CGAAGCGAGGAAAAGAATCGACTGCGGAAGCCCTGCCCGTATCTATGATACGGCGGCGAAGGATTTCATACCGGGAATTCATGGAATCTTCGATTTCGTGAATTTGTTCAGTTATTATTTGATGAGAACAGAAAAGGGGGAGAGACTCCTTGCACGAACTGAATAATTTTGAAGCATTACAGATAAGTCTCGCATCGACAGAAAAGATCAGAAGCTGGTCGCGGGGCGAGGTAAAAAAACCAGAAACGATCAATTACAGAACCCTGAAACCGGAAAAGGACGGCCTTTTCTGTGAGAGAATCTTCGGACCGCAAAAGGACTGGGAATGTCACTGCGGTAAGTATAAGAGAATCAGATACAAGGGTATTGTCTGCGACCGCTGCGGAGTGGAAGTTACAAAGGCAAAAGTCAGAAGAGAGCGTATGGGGCATATTGAACTTGCGGCTCCCGTATCACATATCTGGTATTTCAAAGGGATTCCGAGCAGAATGGGTCTCGTTCTGGATATTTCACCGAGAAATCTCGAAAAGGTTCTCTACTTTGCCGCCTACATTGTAACCGATCCGGGACAGGGAACGGGGCTGGCCTATAAGGAGATTTTGACCGAGGCTCAGTATAGAGAGGCGAGAGACGCATACGGAAATTCATTTAAAGCCGGTATGGGCGCTGAAGCGATTCGTGAACTTCTTACACATATCGATCTCGATGCACTTTCCGCAGAGCTTCGGGAAAAATTAAAGGACGCCAGCGGCCAGAAAAAGATCAGAATCGTCAGACGTCTTGAAGTGATCGAAGCTTTGAGAATCTCCGGAAATAAACCGGAATGGATGATCATGGAAGTCATTCCTGTTATCCCACCTGATTTGAGACCTATGGTGCAGTTAGACGGCGGCAGATTTGCCACATCCGATTTGAATGATCTTTATAGAAGGGTAATCAATAGAAACAACCGATTAAAGCGTCTTCTGGATCTGGGAGCTCCTGATATCATCGTCAGGAATGAGAAGAGAATGCTTCAGGAAGCGGTAGACGCCCTCATCGATAACGGCAGAAGAGGCCGCCCTGTAACAGGACCGGGAGGAAGACCGTTAAAGTCGCTTTCCGATATGCTCAAGGGGAAGCAGGGACGCTTCAGACAGAACCTGTTAGGCAAGAGAGTCGACTACTCCGGTCGTTCGGTAATTGTCGTAGGACCAGAGCTCAAGTTCTATCAGTGTGGTCTTCCGAAGAAAATGGCGTTGGAGCTCTTTAAGCCGTTCATCATGAAGAAGCTGGTGGAAAACGAAATCGCACATAATATCAAGAGTGCGAAACGTATGGTGGAAAAGGTTAAGCCGGAAGTATGGGATGTCCTCGATGAGGTGATAAAACAGCATCCGGTGCTTCTCAACCGTGCTCCGACGCTTCACAGGCTGGGAATTCAGGCTTTCGAGCCGGTGCTCGTAGAAGGCAAAGCGATCAAGCTGCATCCTCTGGCATGTACGGCATATAACGCCGACTTCGACGGGGATCAGATGGCGGTTCATCTTCCTCTTTCTGTGGAGGCACAGGCGGAAGCGAGATATCTGATGCTCTCTGTGAACAATATTCTGGCTCCGAAGGACGGATCTCCGATCACGACGCCGACACAGGACATGATCCTGGGAAGTTATTATCTGACGCATCCGGGTCAGGAAAACAGAGAGACATATGCTGAAGTGGGCGATGGAAAGATCTTCACTGACTTTGACGAGCTGATGATGGCCTACAGCACTCATGTCGTAGGTATTCACGCCCGCGTTAAAGTGAGATGCAAGTTGTCGCCGGACGATCCGGGCAAGCTGGTAGAATCCACGGTGGGAAGATTTATTTTCAATCAGAATATTCCGCAGGATCTCGGTTTTGTAGACAGAACACAGGATCCGTACAGCCTTGAGGTAGATTTCCTTTGCGACAAGAAAAAGCTGGGGCAGATTATCGATAAATGTTATAAGGTGCATGGCAATACAGGGACAGCGGTGATGCTGGATTACATCAAGTCTATGGGATATCATTATTCCACAGTGGCGGCTATCACCATCAGCGTATCCGACATGGAAATTCCTAAGTCGAAGCCTGAGATCATCGCTAAAGCGAATGAAGTCGTAGATAAATATCAGACGGCATACAGACGCGGACTCATGTCCGATGAGGAAAGATACGAAAAGGTCATTCAGACATGGAACGTTACGACAGAAAAGATCGCCGACGAACTGATGGATTCCCTGGGATCGTTAAATAACTTGTTTATCATGGCGCATTCCGGCGCGCGAGGAAGTAAAAACCAGATCAAACAGGTCGGCGGTATGCGAGGCCTTATGGCAAACGCATCCGGTAAGACCATAGAGATTCCTATCACGGCAAACTTCCGTGAGGGTCTTTCCATTCTGGACTACTTCATTTCTTCCAACGGCGCTCGTAAGGGTCTGTCTGATACGGCGCTCAGAACGGCTGACTCCGGATATCTGACGAGGCGTCTCGTAGACGTCAGCCACAATGTTATCGTAAGAGAGATCGACTGCGGTACAGAGGAAGGCATTGAAGTCAGCGCATTTGCGGACGGCAAGGAAGTAATTGAATCCTTGAAGCTGAGAATCGCAGGAAGAACAGCTCTGGAAGATATCGTTCATCCTAAGACAGGCAAGCTGCTCGTAGCTGCTAACGAAGAAATTACCGATACTCAGGCAGACATTATAGAAAAATCCGGCATCGAATCGGTCAAAATCCGCTCTGTTCTCACATGTAAGAGTACGATCGGGGTCTGCGCGAAGTGTTATGGAAGATGCCTGGCTACAGGCGAAACTGTCAACATCGGTGAAGCTGTCGGCATTACGGCTGCGCAGTCCATCGGAGAGCCTGGTACACAGCTTACGATGCGTACTTTCCATACAGGCGGCGTAGCCGGCGGAGATATCACCCAGGGTCTTCCGAGAGTAGAAGAGCTTTTTGAGGCCAGAAAGCCGAAAGGCCTTGCTGAAATTTGCGAAGCTGACGGCACGGTAATTTCCATCGAATCCAGAAAGGATAATAAGACGGAAGTAAAAGTCAGAGGTGAGGAAGAGATCATCTATATCATTCCTTACGGCGCACGGCTTAAAGTGAGAGAGGGAGATTTTGTTCAGGCTGGAAACGGTATTACACAGGGTCCGCTCAATCCGCATGACATCCTGAGAATTAAAGGTGTTGCGGGCGTATATCAGTATCTCATCAAAGAGGTGCAGCGCGTATATAAAATGCAGGGCGTAGATATTAACGATAAACATATCGAGGTTATCGTAAGCCAGATGCTGGGTAAGGTAAAGATTGAAGAACCTGGCGATACACAGCTGCTTCCAGGCGCTCTTTATACGCAGCGGGAATTCGACGAAGCGAATGAGACTGCAGCGGCAGAGGGGTTGGAACAGGCGACGGGGAAGGTCGTTCTTCTCGGTATCACAAAGGCGTCGCTGGCAACCGATTCCTTCCTTTCCGCAGCGTCCTTCCAGGAGACGACGAGAGTTCTCACTGATGCGGCGATCAAAGGCAAGGTGGATCACCTCAGAGGCCTTAAGGAAAACGTTATCATCGGTAAACTGATTCCTGCGGGAACCGGAATGAAGATTTACAAAGATGTGGATCTCGATTATGGCGCGAATACGGAGCTCATGGAAGAATTTGACCGTATGAAGCGTGAAGAGGCTGAAGCGATACAGATGTGCGAGAGGGCAGCTGCACTTCCTGAACAGGATATAAATATGGAAATCCTTTCCTCTCCTGTAATTTCGGAAGAAGCAGATGACGGCATTGTGCTCTTTCACGAAGAAAGCTCAGAAATTTCAGAAACTTCTGAAATACAGGAATAAAAATTTAATAATAGGTCGATAAAATATATGATTGACATTTTCAGTATG
>CAZGBL010000046.1:0-8356 GCA_964523955.1 uncultured Oscillospiraceae bacterium
TCAACAAAAACACTGCATGAAATGCTGTATCCCGATGCAGCGCGCGCAGATAGAGATCTTCCGCTTCGGCATCTGCAATTTTATTCTTATCCTTCTTATCCTGTGCCTTCCATCTCAGAATGATCTTCCTGCGGTTTTTCAGCGGCTTTCCGAAGATCTGCCGCCGGGGATGAGCCGAATGCGGCTTTTCGCCGCCGTCAGCATATTCGACGTAGTGGCAGATCTGCCGCCGGGAATGAGCCGAATGCGGCTGCGGAAAACGCGTATGCTGCGGTACCGAACAGGGAGAAGCTTTATCTTTGATGTCAGTGCGTATCGATTTTTCATGTTTTTTTTCGATTTCGCCTCAGGTCTATGCAAGAGTTCTTGTGCAGCGCAGCGGAATAAAATCACGGCGATGGCTGCTGTTTTGAGCATAAAAGTCCTTCGGTGTCAATCGTTAAAAATATTATATCATGTCTATAGTGGGAGTAAAGTTTAATTAAAAATGTAACAAAGTAAAAACAGGCAGGAAGAAACGAAGAAACCGATTGACGATAGCTGGAATCATATAATATAATAAATAATGCAGTTGTCCTTTGATGGCTTCGTAAGAGTGACTGGGGTCCTGCGCAATAAGAGCCTGTGAACCTCGTCAGATCCGGAAGGAAGCAGCGATAAGCGGGACCTCTTATGTGCCGCAGATAAGCCTTTTTCATTTTGCGGAGCCTTCAAAGGGCAACTTTTTTGTTTTGAAAGCGGAGCAAATCGCGAAGTAAGAGCTATTATTCCCAAACCGCCGAAGGAGGCCAGGTATGTATTCAGCGATATACAGAGATTTCAGACCGGACCGATTTGATCAGGTCGTAGGCCAGGATCATATTGTAAAAATTTTAAAGAATCAGATCGCGTCGGGACAGACCGGACATGCATATTTGTTTTGCGGGACGCGCGGTACGGGAAAGACGACGACGGCGAGGATTCTTGCGAAGGCTTTGAATTGCGAAGGCGAAGGGGAGAGGCCCTGCGGTCAGTGTGATAATTGTAAAGCGATCAAAGAAGGCGTCTTTATGGATGTCATTGAGATCGATGCGGCTTCAAACAATGGCGTGGACAGCATTCGTGAGCTGCGTGAGAGCGTCAAGTACCCGCCTGTCAGAGGGCGAAATAAAGTATATATCATCGATGAGGTTCACATGCTTTCGCCAGGAGCATTCAATGCGCTTTTAAAGACCCTGGAAGAGCCGCCGGAAAATGTCGTTTTTATTCTGGCGACGACAGAGCCGCAAAAACTGCCGGCCACGATTTTATCCCGATGCATGCGGCTGGATTTTCGCAGAGTGTCGGAGAATGTTATAATAGAAAATATGCAGATGATCTGCGATTCACGGGGGATCAGTGCGGATCCGTCCGCGCTGTCCCTGATCGCAGTCAATGCGGACGGTTCTGTCCGCGACAGCCTCAGCATTCTGGAACAGTGCATCTCTACAGGAGAACGCCATATTTCAAGAGATGATGTGGCAGAATTGTTGGGAACCGCAGGAGAAGAATCTCTGATCGCGCTGACAGACAGCATTATCGAAGGACGAATTTCCGACGGACTGCTTTTGTTGGATCGAATCATTCGTTCCGGAATCGATATAAAGCAGTTTATGAAGGAGTGGCTCGCTCATTTTCGCAATCTTCTCATGGCAAAATATGTTCATCAGGCGGAAAATATGCTGAATATGTCGGTGGAGAATGCGCAGCGCGTAAAGGCGCAGAGTGCATCGATCTCTACAGATATTCTGAATCGCGCGATAACCGATCTGACGAAGACGATTTCCGATGCGAAATGGTCGTCTCAGCCGCGCGTTCTGCTGGAAATGTGCATCGTGCGATTGGGCGCGCCTCAGGAGACGGAAGAGGCATTTCAGTTCCGTAAGGATGCTGCAGCTCAGACGATCATGAATCAGATGGCGCAGCTGCAAAAGCAAATGAGCAGCCGATCGGACTCAATCGGCTCAAAACATGACGAAGCTACACAGGGCGATGATATTTATAATGATAAAGAGCGAGACGGCTCGGAAGAGAATGTGATTTTCAGCGCAGATGAACTGGCAGATGAACTGGCAGATGAAATGGCGAACATGCCTGCGGCGCAGCAGATTTATGAGGCAGTGCCTGTCTCAGAGCAGGAACCGCCGGGAGGAGCGTCGGAGGGAGCCGTTTCCGACAATATGGCAGAAACGACAGATCCCGATACAGATACGGATGTGGAAAATCTCTGGAATACCGTCGTAAAAAAGGCGGTGGGAGAGAAGCCGATGCTCATACGTATCGAGACGAAAGCGCATCCTGTTAAGATCGAGGGCGGTGCATTTTATGTGAATGCCGATGATGAATACACGGAAAAAGTGCTGATGGAAAAGGGCAGAGATCTTATCGAGTCAAAGCTTCAAATGTATTATGGCAGCCCTTTGACTTTAAGAGTGGACAGCTCCGGGGCTGCGCAGGTTTCCGGCGTCCGTCCGGAGAACGGCGGAGCGGAAGACATCGCGCGGCAGATTGAAGAACGCTTTCATATGAAAGTAGATATAAAATAAGAGTACGTCGAGCAATCACAATCTTGAAAATAGAAGATCGGCGGAAAAGGTAAGACGGCAAGACAGGAGGAATAACATGGGTAAAGGAATGAAAGCCGGTAAAAAGCCGAGTGCGGGTAAAGCCGGAAATATGCAGAAACAGTTGGCTCAGGTTCAGGCCATGCAGGCGCGCATGCAGGAGGCGCAGGAAGCTATCGAGGCAAAAGAGGTCGAGACGTCCGCCGGCGGCGGAGCCGTTTCTGTTAAAGTAAACGGTAAAAAAGAGCTGTTAGGCATCGCTCTGAAGCCTGAGGTCGTAGATCCGGATGATATTGAAATGCTGCAGGATCTCATTATCGCTGCAGTCAATGAGGCGATGAGACAGGTGGATGAGATCAGTGAAGCTGAAATGGGCAAGGTAACCGGAGGAATCAATATTCCGGGTCTGTTCTAAGGTGGCGGGATGGCTCAGTACGCAAAACCTCTGGCCAATCTCATAAGGGAGTTGTCGAAGCTGCCGGGGATCGGCGGAAAGAGCGCCCAGCGCCTGGCATTTCACATTCTTTCTATGGATGATCGGGAAGCAGAGATCCTGGCAAATTCTATCACGAGAGCGAAATCCTCTATGAAATACTGTTCTATTTGCGGGAACCTCACCGATCAGGATCCCTGTGAGATCTGTACAGATGAGAGTCGGGATAAGGGCGTCATCTGCGTCGTAGAACAGGCGAGAGATGTGGCTGCTATGGAACGTATGAAAGAATATCATGGAATGTATCACGTACTGAACGGCGCGATTTCTCCCATGGACGGCGTCGGTCCGGAGGATATCAATTTGAAGCAGTTGATTATCCGTCTTCAGCAGAATGACGTCCGGGAGGTGATTCTGGCTACCAATCCTACCATCGAGGGCGAAGCTACCGCTATGTATGCGGCCAGGCTGATCAAGCCGGCAGGAATCAGGGTGACGAGAATCGCTCACGGTATTCCCGTGGGAGGAGATCTGGAGTATACGGATGAAGTCACCCTCTCCAAAGCGATGGAAGGGCGGCGTGAATTGTAGACAGGCCGTTTTCCGGGCATAAGGACAAGTATATCCTGAATAAGATATTTCATCGGAGGTGATGAGATGTCAATGGCGGAAGAAGCAGGCGTTTTGCTGGCGTACACCGTGGGGATGTTTGGATTGTTTGTATTTGTATGCATGTTTATCGTACCGCTGAAATATGCGTTGAAGCTTCTGATGAACAGCATATTGGGCGGCGTTGCTATCGTTATGATCAATCTCGTAGGAAAAGCAGTGGGGCTTCACATCAGTCTGAATTTGCTGACGGCAGTGATTGCCGGAGTGCTGGGCGTTCCGGGAGTATTGCTGATTCTGTTTTTTCAGAATTTATGAGATATGGTCTGGGATTTGGCGGTCTTTCACAGATATCGTGACTCAGGTCATGGAGATTCCGTTTTTCGTTTAATTTTGTCGCTCGTATCGAATCGACGCGGTAATGAATAAGAAAAAATCATATCAGGAGATATTATATTATGAAGAATTTTGCATATCGGCCCAGCGGCGTTTGTCCTTCTCATATCACTTTTGATGTGGACGATGAAGGATGTTTGAGAAATGTACAGTTTACAGGTGGCTGCAACGGAAATCTCAAAGGAATCAGCGCTCTTGTGGAAGGAATGAAGGCGTCGGAGGCTGCAGACAGGCTCGAAGGTATTCGGTGCGGATTTAAGTCGACTTCCTGTCCCGATCAGCTGGCGAAGGCAATCAGAGATATCGATCTGTAGGTGAAAGGCTGTCTCTCGCTGAGGCAGTCTTCTTTTTTCATCGTTTATTCGGTAAATCGGAATTTTTGAAATCTTTATCTTCAGCAGGCGGGATGAAATTCTCAGAACAAGGCTTTTGAAAGGGAGGCGGCGATGTTAACCGTTTATTTCGGCGATACGAATAAGGACAAAGACAAATTTATATTTGACAGCATTGCGTCTGTCATGCCTTCTGACGTGTTATTGCTGGTACCGGATCAGTTTACGCTGCAGGCGGAGCGAAATGCATTTGAATATATGAATGCAGAGGCTCTTTTAGAACTGGAGATCGTCAGCCGTTCGGGCTTTACACGGCGTATCGTGTCTCAGGAGGGACGTCCCGGAGGCGTTGCGGTAGATAAGTACGGCCGTTTTATGCTGCTGGCGAAGCTGCTTATCGAGGAGGAAGAGGAGAGTATTTTTTCTTCTGTCCGAACGAAGAACTCTTTTATATCTATGATGAATGATATGATTTCCGATATGAAGCAGTACAATGTGGTGCCGGAGGAATTGGCGGAGATCGAGGCGGGCTTTCAGGACGACGCCGTTTTGCAGGAAAAACTGAAGGATGTCCGAAGAATCTATGAAAAATACACGGAAGCGATCGACGGAAGGTATATGGATTCCGAAGATTTTTTGCGTATCGTAACGGAGAAGGTCTATCAGTCGAAAATGGTGAAGACACACATCTTCTGGATCGACGGATTCGATTATATGACGCCCAAGCTTCTCTCTATGGTGGAGGCTGTCGCCTGTACGGCACCGGAGGTCAATATCGTATTTACGGGCGACGATCTGTCTCAGGATGAAAGATTTGCGATCTTTCACAGGATGCGGAAATCGCTCCGTGAAATAGCCGAAAAAAATGGAATCGCATATCGTGAATGCGCGATTCCGGAAAAATATACAAAATCAGGAGAACCTCCTAAAATAGCGCTGACCGCCTGCGGCGATTTTTATGCGGAAGCGGAAACGGCGGCGGTTCGCATTATGGAATTGGTGCGGGAGCAGGGAATGCGCTATCGCGATATCGTCATCATATGCAATGACGCTCAGGTACGGGGCTCGGTATTCCGGCGTGTCTTCGACCGATACGGGATTCCGCTTTTCATCGACCGGAAAAGAGGTATTCTGCAGGAACCGGCGGTGGAATTTATTTTCTCTATGATGGATACCGTGAGAAACGGCAGAAAATTTCATGATGTATTCCGCATGATGAAAACGGGATATGCGCCTGTGGATGATGACGCTTGTGAGGAATTGGAAAATTATTGCTCTAAGTATCATATTAAAAGCGGACGTTGGAAAAATCCGTTTGTCTATGGCGTCAATGAAGAAGGAGAGGAAGCGTTAGAACGGCTCAATGGTTATCGGGAGCAGGTACATACTTTTATAGAGCAGGCGGAGGAGCTGTTCCGAGGGAAGAAAACGGTGCGGGAAAAGACGGAGGCGCTTTGGACTTTCCTGACGAAAACCGCCTGTGTGCCGGAAAAAATAGATTCTGCCAGAGCTGCCCTGGAGGACAGCGGAGAGTTTGAGTATGCTGAGAGCGCCGCACAGATCTGGGCGGCCATACTCTCTATTTTCGATCAGATCGTAGAGGTTCTGGGAGCAGAAGAAATGTCGGATGAAGAATACGCTCAGATTCTCGTACAGGGTTTTTCAGAAGTAGAGATCGGCCTGTTGCCTACCACGAATGATCAGGTCTTGTTTGGAACGATGCAGAGGACGCGAACCGGCCGTATTAAGGCGCTTTTCGTCTGCGGCGCTAACGAAGGTATTCTGCCGGAATCCTCTGAAACATGGGGCATTTTTTCAGAGGACGAGAAGCAGCTCATCGGTGAGCGGAACAGAAGAATCTGTAAGACGGACGAGCTGCGGGATATGGAACAGCAGCTGGCCATGCATAAAATGCTTTCGAGAGCAGAGGAGTATCTGTTTGTCTCCTGGGCGGAGCTGGATGCAGAAGGGAATGAGCTGCGGCCTTCCCCGCTGGCAGCGCAGCTCAGGGAAAGCGGCGGGCGTCCCGGCGCCGCTTCGGATAATGCTTTTCAAGATGCGGCGGGCAGCTGCGGAGCGGCGCCGGATATTACGACAAGCGGCGAGCCGGCTGCAGCCGGCTCGCCTTACGGAGACGCCCGCCGCGTCACGGAGACCCGCGATGTTTTCAGCACAGAGCATGGCGACGATCCTATGCGGCTGATTCAGACGAAGAAGGGCGCCCTTCCTCATCTTGCCGAAGCTCTGCGCAGCGCGGCAGGCGGCGAACCTCTGAACGCAGTTTGGAAAGCGGCGTCTGTTTTTTATGAGGGAGATCCTTCTTATGAAAATGTAAAAAAAGGACTTTTTTTTGAAAATAAGGTAGACCGCATAGAAAATAACGTGGTCAGAGAGCTATATGGAAGAGGTGTATCAAAGGAGCTGATCCTCAGCGCATCGTCTCTGGAAAGATTTTGCCGCTGTCCGTTTTCTTTTATGATTCGTTACGGGCTCCGCCCATCCGAGGAACGGCGCTTTGAGGTGGACATCCGATCGATTGGGGATATTTATCATTCCTGCCTCATGCGTCTGTCGGAGTATCTGACCGAAGAAGGACAAGCGATTACGGATCCCGATTCTCGCTGGATGACGATCCGCCCGGAAGAATGCAGAAAGCTTATGGATGGATTTGTAGACGAGTTTTCCGACACTTACCGAGAAGGGGTTTTTCTTTTAGAAGGACGGGAGAAATATATCCGCAGCCGCATCCGGGAAGTCTGTTTTCGTACGGCATGGCTGATGATCCATCAGGTGCGTAGTGGAAAGACGAAGGCGATCTATTTTGAGCAGCGGTTTGGAAGGCGGGCAGACGCACTGTTCCCTCCCGTAGAAATCGATTTGGGTCAGGAAGGTTCCATCTTTATCGAAGGAATCATCGACCGCGTCGATATATTGTCAGCTTCTGTAAAAAGTGAGTCTCAGCCGCAGGAGGAGAAGGAACGGACTTACGTTAAAATAATCGATTACAAATCCGGCGGTGATAAATTCGAGATGGAAGATGTCCGAAATGGATTTCGCCTGCAGCTGATGCTTTATTTAAAAGGCGCTATGGGTGGGATCAAAGAGGCATATCCTGCGGGCGTTTTCTATTTTAAAATACACGATGACATGGCCGAGATCAGCGATACGCCGGAGGATCAGGTGGAGGCGGTTGTCCGGAAGAGCATGCAGAAGAGCGCAAAGCTGGACGGTATCGTCTTAGACGAGCAGAGCGTGATCGAGTGTATAGATGCAGATTTTACAGATTTTTCCGATATTTTGCCCATACGGAAGTTGAAGGACGGCGCGTTCAGCGGAACAAATCTTCTCTCAGAAGAAGAATTCCGTGAATTGATTGAGAAAAATGACGGAAATCTGCAGCGCGCGGCCTCTGGATTTCTCGCTGGCCGCGCGGATATCGAACCGATGCGGGGAAAAAGCGCGGATGCCTGCAGATTCTGCGGGTTCCGAAGCATCTGTAATATACAGCAGTCACGTCAGAAAGGCAGGAAGTCGTGAGAAGAATGATAAGAAAAGCTGACATTGCGCTGGGTATCGTACTGGCGGTTTTGTGTGCGGCAGCATGCTGGTATGCCTATTCTTCCGGAAGCAGCGGAACTTTTGTCACAGTGACGGTGGATGGCGAGGAATACGGCAGCTATCCTTTGAAGCAGGATGATGTGATCGATATCGATACCAAATACGGGCACAATACGCTGGTCATCAGCGGAGGCAAGGCGAGGATGACGGAAGCATCCTGTCCTGACGGATATTGTCTGGGGCAGTACGAGAAAAACGGAGGCATCGATTCTTCTAATCAGACGATCGTATGCCTGCCGAATCGCGTAGCCATATCGATCAAAGCGGATCAGAACGCATCCGAAAGCAGCGGCGATCAGCCGGATGCGGTATCCGGAACAGCAGCAGATGGTGCTTCGGATCATGCTTCCGGCAGCAGTAATAATAGCGGGAAAGACGGTGATACA
>CAZGBL010000046.1:8456-12709 GCA_964523955.1 uncultured Oscillospiraceae bacterium
TGCTTCGGATCATGCTTCCGGCAGCAGTAATAATAGCGGGAAAGACGGTGATACAGATGCGCAGGATGGCGAATAAGACGAGTTCTTCCGTTCAGGGAAAGGCGTACAAGATTTCAGTTTGTGCTGTTTTGACGGCATTGGCTATGATTTTCTCCTATGTGGAAGCGATTCTCCCTTTCAATTTCGGGATTCCGGGCGTTAAACTGGGTCTGTCAAATCTGGTGGTGCTGATCACGCTTTACACCATCGGACCGTCCTATGCCTTTGCCGTCAATCTGACAAGGATACTCCTTTCAGGTCTTCTTTTCGGCGGGGTATCTGCTATGATGTACAGCCTGGCCGGAGGCATGCTGAGCTTTTTCGTCATGGTGCTGCTGAGTAAGACAAAGCTCTTCAGTCCTGTCGGTATCAGCATGGCCGGCGGTGTGATGCATAATGTGGGACAGCTGACGGTAGCCGCATTGATTATTGAGAATGCAAAGATTTATTTTTATCTTCCCGTACTGTTGATTTCAGGTATGGTAACGGGAATTTTATTAGGAATCGGAGCTTTTTTGATTTTGGACAGGCTCGGTGTGAGAATCGAAAGGGGAGCAGAAGTATGAGGGTGATTCTATGTGTGGACGACCGTGACGGAATGATGTTCAATGAGAGACGCCTCAGCAGAGACGGCGCTGTGGCTGCAGATATCGTCTCGCTCTGTAAAGGGCATAGGCTTCTGATGAACGAGTTCTCACGGAAAATGTTTGAGAAATACGGTTTCAGTGATGTGATTTGTGCCGAAGATTTTTTAAATGACGCCGAAGAAGGAGATTACTGCTTTGTGGAAGACCACAGTTTGAAGCCGGTAAAAGAAAAGCTGGAGCAGGTCGTAATTTATCGGTGGAATCGCAGCTACCCGGCGGATTTTTATTTTGAACGTGACATCATCGAAGGATGGAATCAAAAGGAAACTATGGAATTTCCAGGATCGTCTCACGAGAAGATCACCAGAGAAATCTACGAAAGAGAAAGAATATGACAGACAACCGAGAAAAAAAGGGAGTCCGTTTACAGTTTTGAGTCGCAGATCACTGCGCAGCGGCCTGGCAAAAGAGTAAGGAAGCTGATCAAATGTTGTAAACGGCGAAGCTATGAAAGTGGGTAAGACGATGAAAAGAAAGAATAACATGAAGCGCATGACAGCCTTTTTACTGCCTCTTTTCCTGACGGGAATGATGCTGTTGTTTTCCGGATGTTCCGGGGAAATTCCGTCAAACAGCACAGATGAGCAGCCTGGCGGCGGAAATGTCGCGGCGGATTTCCAAAATGACACAGAGAACGGTTCAAGTAAAGTCAAAGCGGCAGGAGGGTCTCTCCAACTGGCAAGTCCGTCAGGTCCTGCAGCCGTAACCCCGGACAGCATTCCTCAGTATACGGGAGAACCTTTTGCAGTGATCAATGGCAATGTACCGTCTTTTTCGGAGAGCGACTTTACCGATCTGTCTTTTGAGACGTACAGCGAGCTGGATTCTCTGGGAAGATGCGGCGTGGCCTATGCTAACGTCGGAACAGATCTGATGCCAACAGAAAAACGGGAAAGCATCGGTCAGATAAAGCCTTCCGGTTGGCAGACGGTGAAATATGATAACGTAGACGGAAAATACCTGTATAACCGATGCCATCTGATCGGCTATCAGCTGACGGCAGAAAACGCGAACAGGCAGAATCTCATCACAGGCACGAGATATTTTAATGTAGAAGGGATGCTGCCTTTTGAAAATATGGCCGCAGACTATGTGAAGGAAACCGGCGGCCACGTTCTTTACCGTGTGACGCCGATCTTTGAAGGAAATAATCTGGTGGCTTCCGGCGTACAGATGGAAGCGTGTTCTGTAGAGGACGGCGGAGAAGAAGTTTGCTTCAATGTTTTTGTATTCAATGTTCAGCCAGGCATTTCCATAGATTACGCTACGGGAAACAGCTGGCTGACAGACGGGGAAGAATCACAATCTTCCCCGTCACTGCAGAACTCAGGCGCTTCTTACTCTGAGGTATCGCAGGGATCGGATGTCTCACAGACAGAAGGCGTTATCCGAGGTAATGCGAAGTCTAAAATTTATCATTGTCCAGGTCAGGCGTCCTATGATGATATGGCGGATTCAAAGTATCTGGTGACTTTTAATACGGAACAGGAAGCTCAGGACGCAGGATATCGAAAAGCGAAAAAGTAGGATCGTACGTCTTATCACCCACATCGTTATTTCTCATCCTCGTATAGCTGATCAAGGGAGTCGTCGTTTTCTAGAATCGAAATCGTTTCATCGCGGTTATCTTCTTTTTTCAGAGAAACGGAGCCATTTGCCGGCGTTGGGGGATTTATCGCGTCGTCTGCCTCCGATGAAAGGCTCTCCGCTTCATCGTGTAAGGCGGCCATTTCGCTGTCTGTGTTCTGAGAATATTCTGTAAATCCAGAGGAGCTTTCACCGTTGAAAGTGTCGCCGGAATGCATATCAACGGAAGAACGGAAGTTGCCGCTGGCGCCGGAATAAAATACCGCAGAAGCTGTCTGCATATAGATTGTCAGAAACGCATTGCCGATAAGCGATACGATGCCGAAAATAATAGATAGAATGACGGCTATGATTGTGCCAGTCGTCGAGGCAGTTTCACTCGCTATGATTACGGCTCCCACCGTCAACAGAATCGGAATACACAGCAAGAGAATCCAGGGGAGGAAGGAAAACTGAAGAAGGAAAAAATTGGAAATATTTCCCCGCATTAACTGAATACTTCTCTTTACAGTATCGTTGGCGGTGTAGTTATCGTCAGACGCGATGAAGAACGCCAGCCCGTAGCGCATCAAAAAGATCACTGCCGCGATGATCAGAATGAAGAAAACGGTGAACGACAGCAGCATCAGGAAAGCGCTTTGCGAGGCTATACCGACGCCGAGGAAAATGCTGCCGGGGAGAACGAAGAGCAGCATCCACAGAAAAGAGAAAATGGTTATCAGCAGATAGGTCAGAAACGATTTTCCGAATTGCGAAAATCCGGAAAAGATGGTACGGGCGGAATACGGCTCATTTCTGAGAATGCGCAGTGAAAGATCGCAGAGCGACGTGTTGAATACTCCTGCCGTTAAAAACGAGTAAATCGACAGAAGAGTGACGATCACTGAGAGTGCCGCGCCGCCGAAGGCGGGCTGCATATAAAAGTCCATCGCAGCGTTTGAATATGCGTCTGTGTACAGGCCGCCGTCCAGCATCGCTGTGAGATCTGACATTCGTGATCCGTAGTTTTCTAATTGAACCACTAGGGAAGGAACGGTTACGACAATTATAAATAAGATCATAATGGGAAGAAGCGACAGCCACTTTCCTCTGAGCTGCTTTTTTGCCATCTTTTTTATTTCACCTATGGTAAAGATAGGGATTGTAGTATAGTTTCGATTCATAAAATCCTCCTTTTATTATTCATATTATTAATAGAAACTATCTGTGTGTATTCGTTTTTTGTCGGCGTTTCCCTGTTAATTGTCGTATGAATCGCAGTCCTCTCCTTCGATTACCGGAGCGTATCGATCGATGAAACCGTCGAGGTATGGATCGATAGGTCTGTCGGAGTCGCCGTCGGGATCATAGGTGTCGGGATCGTATTCGTCGGGAAGCATATCCATGAGCTCTTCACGGTTCCTGTCATCCTCTCCCTCCGCGCAGGTATCTTCTGACATTTCCGACAGGAGATCCAGGGCGTATTCGTCCGGCAGTTCCGGCATTGCAGAGGAAAAGTCGTAGATGTATTTCGCTCCGGAGAGTTTTTCTTCACGGAATAGCATGAGAGCCTCACAGGGAGCCGCAAATCTCTCTTTGCCGCCATCCTCCAGGCGGCAGGATACGATCCCGGGCATAAGATACCATTGGCGGAATTTATAAAGCTCGTCCGCAAAAAAACCGAAGCTGCGTCCCTGTCCCAGAGCTGCCAGTGAGATCAACGTGTCTTTTACCGTCTGAACGGCGGCGTACAGATCGGTGTTGTCATCGGGAATCCCTTTGATCATGTCTTCAAAAAACGACTGTAAAATATCTTTCAGATGGTCTGATTCCATCATCAGGAGAAGTTCTGCAAACATATCGTAATCGATAGGAATCTCAATTTCCATCAGTGCTGCAAACTGATCGAAATACATAAAATCGGATTCCGATTCTATGTCCAGTAATTTCATAGTTTCTTCAAGTGTCATATAAACTGCCTTTCATATAATGAGCGCCAGA
>CAZGBL010000047.1:0-12687 GCA_964523955.1 uncultured Oscillospiraceae bacterium
AAGCATCAGGCAGATAGTGAGGAATCCGTATGTCTTATAAGGTAAAGCTGGATATTTTTGAAGGACCCTTTGATCTGCTGGTCTATCTTATCGAGCGATCCGGCGTAGATATATATGAGGTGAATATTTCGGAGATTACAGATCAGTATCTGGATTATGTCAGCGCCATTGAAAATGTAGATCCTGAAACTGCCGCCGAGTTTATGGTTTTGGCTGCCACACTGCTCCAAATTAAGTCGAAAATGCTTCTTCCTTCTATCCATTCAGAGGAAACGGAGGAGCTGACAGAGGAGGAAGACCTCAGAAGCGAATTGGCGGACAGAATCGCTGAATATCGAAAGTATAGAGCTCTTGCAGAGGAGCTTAAGGTTCGCGAAGCTGAGGCGGCGAAGATCTTCGCAAAACCTGCAGAGGATCTGACCAGGTACACGGAACATCCCGAAGAATATCTGAATGTGGATATGGGTCAATTTATCAAAGCTTTCCGGGTTTTTCTCGAAAAACGTCAGCGGATCGGTGAGGTAAAAAAAAGATACGAGCATGCAGCGCGGGAACGCATGTCCATGGAGGCGAAGGCGGAATATGTGAAAAATCGTCTCAGTGAAACAGGCAGTATCTCTTTTTCTCAGCTTCTGCAGGATTTGGACGACATCTACGACGTTATTCTTACATTTGTAACGCTGTTGGAGATGCTCTCACAGGGACTGATCTCAGTGGAGCAGGAACGGTTGTTTGGCGATATGACGATTCAGACTAAAGGCAGAAATTCAAAGATCAGATGAATGGCAGAAAAATAAAAAAGGGGGTCTTTGCGAGAAAAGTGAAACAGCAGGAACTAAAAAATGCTCTGGAAGCAATTCTGTTCGTGTGGGGAAGTGCGATAGATCCTAAATCGGCGGCAGGAACTCTGCAAATAACACCATCAGAGGCGGAACGTATTCTCGAAGATCTTTGTAACGAATACGAAGCTCGCGGGGGTGGCCTGATGATTCGCCGGGTCGGAAAAAGCTATCAGATCTGCACGCGGCCGGAATATGAAGAAGAGATCCGCAGATTTTGTACTCCTGTAAGGGAGAAAAAATTGTCCAACGCAGCTTTTGAAGTGTTGGCTGTGATCGCTTATCGGCAGCCTGTATCAAAGGCTGAAATCGACAGTGTGCGAGGCGTGAGGTCGGAAAGGGTGATCGAAGGTCTCATCAAGCGGGAACTGATCGAAGAGACTGGCCGTGGAGAAGGATTGGGACGACCGATTCTCTACGGCACAACCCAGTTATTTTTGGAAAAATTTGGAATATCTTCTCTGGAAGAATTGCCAAAATTAGAAGAAATTTCAGAGTCTGAAGAAGAACAGTTTCAGCAGATATCGTTAGATGTGTAGGAGATACGAAAAAAGTAAAAGCGCTGCAGATCGCTGAAAGATGAGAAAATCCATAGCCGCTGTCCATCGGGATGATGCGCGAGAAAGGGGGACGGAATGAGATTCCAATTCAGAGATTATTTTAAAAGAAGAACTGCATTATGTATAGCTGTTTTGTTTCTGGCAGGATATATCTTTGTACCGTCTGTCTTTGCCGACGCTTTTTCTTCGCAATCGATTCAGACATCGTACTGCGAAAAGGGAAATATCTCGATAGAAGTGAAACAGAACGAAATGACAGTAACAGTACCCGAATCGGATGAATTTTCTTATATCATCGTAACCTTTATGGATTCCCAGGGAAATACGCCTCAGGAGGCGTGGCCGGCTAAGGTAGCGGACGGATCCGTTACGTATGAGATTGCGAAGCGAAGAGAGGGCGTATACTACATTCAGCTGTATCGCGGAGAAAGCGCTGAAGGGACGTTTACCGGCGTCATCGGGGGTATGGAATCGATTGCAGTTCTGATAGAAGATGACAATACGAGTATCATACCGTCTCTCGTATACGACAGCAGTGTAAGTAAGTTCAGTTCTCAGGCGGTGACGGCAGATGCGCTGTACTATTATCTCAGACCGTCGGAAAATGTTCAGAGCGACGATCCGGATATCGTGAAGCAAGCTCAGGAGGTCACTGCCGGAAAAATCAGCGCTTATGAAAAGCTGATCGCAGTTCACGATTGGGTTGCTTCAAACATTTATTATGATTATGATGCGCTGAAGACAGGCGGCGGATGGCCGGTAGATGCGTTAAAAACGCTTCAGACGAAGCGAAGCGTCTGCGAGGGATACGCCAATCTCGCTACTGCGATGCTGAGAGCCAGCGGAATTCCTGCAAAGACGATGATCGGATACGCGCTGTATTCTGATGAAGAGTCGTGGAATCTTTCCAATATGTATGGTGATCGGGCGAATCACGCGTGGACAGAAGCCTTTGTAGAAGGCCGATGGACTTTGATGGATGTGACGTGGGATTCTGATAATGTATATGAAAATGGCGCTTATCAGACATCGGATGTACTTCACACGTATTTTGACAGCACTTTGGAATTTTTTTCTTATACTCATAGGCAGTCCTATAAAGATACGTATGACAGTGAGTCGATAAAAATCGGTTTTTCCGATGTGGCCGGTCACTGGGCGCGGGAGTCGATTCAATTCGCAGTCAATAACGATCTGATGAACGGCGTGGACGGCAGTCATTTTTCTCCGAACAGCGATACGACACAGGCCATGTTTCTCACCGTACTGTCTCGTCTGTGCGGCGATCAGAAACTGGAAGCCGCCGCAGCGGATGTATCTGCGGAGGAATCAGATGGGCTCGCCGGGATGAGTATGGGTACATCGGATGGCGATGGGACGGCCGGAACGAGCAGCGGTTTATGGTACAGCAGCGCTGTTATCTGGGCGAAAAATAATGGAATATTAGAAGGTATCGATAAGATGTTTCAACCGGAGGAAGGTCTGGATCGGCAGATGATGGCCGTTATGCTGAGAAATTATGTAAAATATATGGAACCGGAATTCGCTTCTGAGATTGATTTTTCGCAGGATTCCGCAGCAGAGGAGAAGAACGGAGAGCTTGCGGATTATAAGATCGATTCTTTTTCGGATTCGTCCCGCATCGCTTCCTGGGCAGCGGAGGCCGTGGAGAATACGGTTCGGTGGGGATTGCTCACCGGGCGGGAAAACGGCAGCTTTGCTCCGGAGGATATCCTGACGAGAGCAGAGATGGCGGCTGTCGTGGAAAGGCTGAAATACAAAAAACTTATGCAGATACTCGGTTGACAATTACATACAATCGTCCTATAATGAATACAATTTTAAAATTGTATTCATTTTTTTATGATCAAAAAAATTGATTTTGAAATTCCAAAATAACAGGATGATCTGTTTTCTTTCGTCGGCTCTTCAGGTTATGCGCCGCATTTTTCATTTAAGCTGTGAAGTGTGCTGAGGGGAGAAAGAACCGATTCCTGTTATGCTGATACAGATGATGCCGGAATGAATTATGTGAGGTGTATTATGGAATATTATGAAGAAATCGGTCAGATGAAGAGATCAGGGCCAGCACCCGCTCTGTACGATTCCGCTTTCGAGCATGAAAATTGCGGGATCGGAGCTATCGTAAACATTAAAGGGGAAAAGACGAGAAAGACGGTTACTGACGCTCTCACCATCGTAGAGCGTCTGGAGCATCGCGCGGGAAAAGATGCGTTGGGCGAGACGGGAGACGGCGTAGGCATTTTGGTGCAGCTGCCTCACGAGTTCTTCATTAGAAATGCGAAGGATTTAGAACTTCCCGCAGACGGCAGCTTCGGCGTGGGCATGTTTTTCTTTCCTCAGGAGGAAATGGCGCGCAATCAGGCGAAAAAACTGTTTGAGGTGGTTTTGAAGAAGGAAGGTCTCAATTTCCTCGGCTGGCGTGAGGTCCCTACGGTGGACAGCGTTCTGGGAAAGGCGGCTCTGGACTGTAAGCCGGCCATCTGGCAGGGATTTGTCAAGAGACCGAGAAATGTGAAAGCCGGTCTGGAATTCGATCGGAAGCTCTATGTGGTGAGACGAATTTTTGAACAGACGAACCGAAATACATATGTCTGCTCGCTTTCCAGCAGAACCATCGTATATAAAGGAATGTTTCTCGTGCAGCAGCTGAGAAAATTCTTTAAGGATCTTCAGGATCCGGAATTTAAATCTGCCATCGCGCTGGTTCATTCCCGATTTTCCACGAACACTTTCCCTTCCTGGGAGAGGGCGCATCCGAATCGTCTCATCGTTCACAACGGCGAAATCAATACGATTCGAGGCAACGTAAATAAGATGTATTCCCGTGAGGAAACCATGCAGGGCGATGTGCTGGGAGACGACCTGTATAAAGTACTTCCTGCGGTAGACCACTGGGCTTCCGACTCGGCGATGCTGGATAATTCTCTGGAATTCCTGATGATGTCCGGTATGGATCTGCCGAAGGCTGTCATGATCAGCATTCCGGAGCCGTGGACCAACGACAGAAATATGGATCCGCGTAAGAGAGACTTCTATCAATATGAGGCGACTCTTATGGAACCGTGGGACGGTCCGGCGTCGATTCTCTTCAGCGACGGCGAGATCATGGGCGCGGTTCTCGACCGAAACGGTCTGCGCCCGTCCCGTTATTACGTGACGAAGGACGGTTATCTCGTACTTTCCTCAGAGGTGGGCGTATTCGATATCGATCCGGCAAACGTAGTGCTGAAGGACAGACTCCGTCCGGGCAAGATGCTGCTGGTGGATACGAAAAAGGGGCAGATCATCGACGATAATGATATTAAGATGAAATATGCGCTGCAGCAGCCTTACGGAGAATGGCTGGAGGACAATATGATGTTCCTTCACGACATCAGGATTCCGAACAAGGCGGATATCAAATATTCCGACGAAGAGTTGACGAAGCTGCAGAAGGTCTTCGGCTATACTTATGAAGATGTGAATTGGTATTTAAAGACGACGGCCGTCAACGGCGAAGAGCCGATTGTCGCTATGGGCGACGATACGCCGCTGCCGTTCCTGTCGAAGAAGCATCCGCCGCTTTTCAATTATTTTAAGCAGCTTTTTGCGCAGGTTACTAATCCGCCTATCGATGCGATTCGTGAGGAGATCGTCACATCCACCCATATTTATCTGGGAGCGTCCGGCAATCTGCTGAAGGACGCGCCGGAAAACTGTAAGTCCATTCGCGTGAGAAATCCGATTCTGACGAATACGGACACGCTGAAGCTGAAATACATGAAAGTGGAGGGCTACAAGGTTAAGGTGATCTCCACTACATATTATAAAGACGGATCGCTGGAAGAAGCGCTGGACAATATTTTCCTTCAGATCGACCGCGCTCTGAGAGAAGGCGTGAATATCATCATTCTCTCCGACAGAGACGTGGATGAATATCACATGCCGATTCCGTCGCTGTTGGCGGTTTCCGCCGTTCAGCAGTATCTGGTCCGCACGAAGAACAGAACGCAGCTGTCACTGATCTTAGAGAGCGGCGAGCCTCGTGAGGTCCATCACTTCGCCACGCTGCTGGGTTACGGTGCCAGCGCGGTCAATCCTTATCTCGCGTTGGATTCCATCAAGAGTATGATTGACAATAATATTCTGGATAAAGATTTTTATGCTGCGTCTGAAGATTACTGTGACGGTATTTTGGCGGGAATCCTGAAGATCGCGTCGAAGATGGGGATTTCCACGATTCAGTCCTATATGGGAGCGCAGATTTTCGAGGCTGTGGGAATCAGCAAGGAAGTGATCGATAAATATTTTACAAATACAATAAGTCCTATCGGCGGAATTACCCTTGCCGACATTGAAAAGGATATTATATTCAGACATACGAAGGGCTTCGATCCTCTCGGCCTGGAAAGCAATATGTCTCTGCCGAGCGTCGGCTGGCACAAGTCTGTGGGCGGGCAGGAAGAACATCTGTATAATCCCGCTACGATTCACATGTTCCAGTCGGCGGTGAGGACGGGTGATTACGGTAAATTTAAGAAATTTACGCACATGATCAGCGATGAAATGGGTGCGAGCCACATCAGAAGTCTGATGGATTTCAATTATCCTGACAAGGGGATTCCTCTCGATCAGGTGGAGAGCGCGGAATCCATCGTAAAGCGCTTTAAAATAGGGGCTATGTCCTACGGCGCGTTGTCTCTGGAAGCGCATGAGACGCTCGCCATCGCTATGAACGAAATCGGCGCAAAGTCGAATACCGGAGAAGGCGGCGAGCATGTGGACCGGTTTAAGATCGGACCGGACGGCGTCAATCGCAACAGCGCCATTAAGCAGGTGGCGTCGGCGCGTTTCGGCGTAACGTCGGAATATCTGGTGAGCGCGAAGGAGATTCAGATCAAAATGGCGCAGGGCGCAAAGCCGGGCGAAGGCGGACATCTTCCGGGTCAGAAGGTCTATCCTGCCATCGCCGCTACGAGATATTCCACGCCGGGCGTCGGTCTCATTTCGCCGCCGCCGCATCACGACATTTACTCTATCGAAGATCTGGCGCAGCTTATCTACGATTTGAAGTGCGCTAACAGCGAGGCTGCGATCAACGTCAAGCTGGTATCGGAAGCCGGCGTGGGGACCATCGCTGCCGGCGTAGCGAAAGCGGGAGCGGAAGTCATCTTAATCTCAGGATTTGACGGCGGCACCGGAGCCGCTCCGAGAAACTCTGTCAGCGGAGCGGGTCTTCCCTGGGAGCTGGGGCTGGCGGAAGCCCATCAGACGCTCATCATGAACGGGCTGAGAAACCGCGTGAAGCTGGAGACGGATGGAAAGCTGATGACGGGAAGAGACGTAGCGATCGCAGCTCTTCTGGGCGCGGAGGAATTCGGCTTCGCGACGCTGCCGATGGTGGCTATCGGGTGTGTCATGATGCGCGTCTGCAATCGGGACAGCTGTCCGGTAGGCGTAGCTACACAGAATCCTGAGCTCAGAAAGCGTTTTGCCGGCAAGCCGGAACATGTGAAGAACTGTATGCTCTTCATTGCGGAAGAACTGAGAGAGTACATGGCGAAGCTGGGGTTCCGCACCGTGGAAGAGATGGTGGGAAGAACTGACATGCTGAAAGCCGACATCGACAAATTTACGGGTAAAGCGAAGTCTGCAAAGCTGGAATCTCTCCTGGACAATCCGTATGCTTCGGCAGACGTGAAACGCACTTTCATTCCGTCGGAATCCTTTGATTTTAAGATTAAGGAAACAAAGGACGAAACCGTGCTTTACCGCCAGCTGCAGCAAAAGCTTCAGAAGAAAGAGCCTGCTGTATTGGAACTCGACATCGACAACATCGACCGCACCTTCGGCACGGTTTTCGGATCGAAGATTACGAGATTATACGGAAATTCTCTCCCGGACGATACCTATCACATCAAATGTACGGGAGCCGGCGGTCAGAGCTTCGGCGCGTTCATTCCAAAGGGACTGACTCTGGAACTCTGCGGCGACAGCAACGATTATATCGGAAAGGGCCTTTCCGGCGGTACGATCATCGTCTATCCGCCGAAAAACGTCACTTTTAAGCCGGAAGACAATATCATCATCGGAAATGTAGCTCTTTATGGCGCCACCTCCGGAAAGCTCTTTGTCAACGGCGTGGCAGGCGAGCGTTTCTGCGTCAGAAATTCCGGCGCATCGGCTGTCGTAGAGGGCGTGGGCAATCACGGTATCGAATATATGACAGGCGGCAGAGTCGTCATCTTAGGAACGGTGGGTGAAAATCTGGCGGCGGGAATGTCCGGCGGCGTAGCGTACGTTCTAGATGAAGAAAACGACGTCTACAGAAAGCTTAACAGGACGATGGTATCTCTGGAAAAGGTGGAACGCAATACAGACGTCATGGAGCTGAAGGCGCTGATCGAGGAACATGTCAGCGTCACAGGTTCTCCGAAGGGGAAGCGCATCCTGGAGCATTTTGAGGATTATCTGCCGAAATTTAAGAAAATCATGCCGCACGACTATAAACGCATGATGGATCTGGTGACGAAGTACGAGCAGAAAGGCCTCAGCAGCGAGCAGGCTGTGGAAAGCGCATTCTACGAATATGAGGGAGGTGCTCACTGATGGGTAAGGAATTAGGATTTCTCGAGTATGAGAGAAAAACTTCACAGAGTGAAGAACCTCTCGGCCGAATCAAACACTATAATGAATTTCATCTCTATCTGTCCAACGAGGAGCAATCGGAACAGGCAGCCAGGTGTATGAGCTGCGGCGTTCCGTATTGTCAGTCGGCGATGGAGATCAACGGAAAGACCACGGGCTGTCCTCTGAATAATATGGTTCCGGAGTGGAATGATCTGATCTATTTAGGAAAATATCAGGCAGCCTATGAGCGTCTGACGATGACGAATAATTTTCCTGAATTTACCAGCAGAGTATGCCCTGCCCTTTGTGAAATGGCGTGTACCTGCAGCTTGGACGGAGAGTCTGTGACGGCTCAAGAAAATGAGTTTGCTATCATCGAAAATGCCTTTGATATGGGTTATGTCAAGCCGAAGCGCGATATTCCGAGAACGGGTAAGAAGGTAGCTATCATCGGCTCCGGTCCTGCGGGACTGGCGGCGGCCGATCAGCTCAATCTCAGGGGTCACAGCGTGGACGTGTACGAGAGAAGCGACCGTCTGGGCGGACTGCTCATGTACGGTATTCCGAATATGAAGCTGGACAAAGCGGTGATCGAACGGAGAATCCGCATTCTGAAAAAAGAAGGGATTCATTTCTTTACGAATGAGAATATCCGCACGAAAAAGGCGGCGGAAGATATTTTGAAGAAATATGACGCTGTCGTCCTCTGCTGCGGCGCTTCCCAGCCGAGAGATATGAACGTGGAAGGCAGAGACGCCGAAGGAATCTATTTCGCGGTGGATTTCCTTACCTCTACGACAAAAGCTCTTTTAGATCACGATATGAAAGAAGGAACATATATCTCTGCCGAAGGCAAGGATGTAGTCATCGTAGGCAGCGGCGATACGGCCAACGACTGTGTGGGAACGGCGATACGCCACGGAGCCAGGAGCGTGCTTCAGATGCAGCGGCACGGCAGACCGCCGGAAAAGAGAGCCGCGGATAATCCTTGGCCGGAATATCCGAATGTCTGCAAAACAGATTACGGTCAGGAGGAAGCCATCGCTGTCTACGGCAAAGATCCTCGCCTTTTCGGCGCTACTGTCAGCAAATTCATCAAGGGAGAGGACGGAAAACTCACAGGGGTGGAAATCGTTCGCGTGCAGAGCGTAAAGGATCCCAAGACGGGAAAGAGCAGCATGCAGCCGATCAAGGGAACGGAAAAAATCTATCCGGCGCAGATCGCCCTCATCGCGGCAGGGTTTACCGGCGCGGAACAGGAGGTGCTGAAAGCCTTCGGCATCGCGGCAGACGGACGCACCAATGCGGCGACAGAACCGGGCGGCTACAAGACGAATCGGGAAAAGGTCTTCGCTGCCGGCGATATGCGCCGGGGTCAGTCTCTCGTGGTCTGGGCGATCCGGGAGGGCAGAGAAGCGGCCAGGGAAGTAGACGAATATCTGATCGGTTATACGAATCTGTAGGTTTTCAGATCGCCTTGGGACGTTTAAAGTCTGATCCTTCCTGTCGAGCGAAAGGAATAAGAAAGAAAGCTGACGATTAGAGACAGTGAGAACCGATTTACCGGAATGCGCCGCAAGGCATATGGATAAGAAGATAAAAAAGTGATATTGAATGGATATGAGAAGCAAACCCGCGTAGGAGATCCTATACGGGTTTGCTTTTTGGGGTTAAGATAAAATATCCTGAAAGAGAAAGGCTGCAGGCTGTGGGGACAGTGAAGAAAAGCTGCAGATGACTTTACAGTTTAATTTTCACCCGATATTTCTCCAGCCAGTAATTCAGCTGAATCATATATGCCATCGTCTGGGGACCCGTCATAAGCTGACCGTACCATGGCTGTGTAAATTCATCGTTCAGCAGACCCGAGAGGGCTTTACGGTCGATGAGCTCATAGATCGGCGCGTCGGTATCGTCGATGATTTCCTGCAGCATGCCGGAGACGATGGAAGTATACTGCGGATTATGTGTTTTCGGATACGGACTTTTTTTGCGGGTGCGGATTTCTTCCGGAAGAATGCCTTTGACGGCATAACGCAGGAGACCTTTTTCCATCCCCTGATATTCCTTCATCTCCCACGGAACACTGTACATATATTCGGCGATTCTGTGGTCGCAGAACGGGACTCTGACTTCCAGACCGTTGTACATGCTCATGCGGTCCTTGCGGCCCAGAAGCGTCTGCATAAACCAGTACATGTTCATATGGACCATCTCCCTCAGGCGAGATTCCGTCGGAGAGAGGTCGGGCATTTTATCGACTTCGGCGATGGTCATCTCATAACGTGACGAGACTTCGGCGTGACCGTCGATTTTGCCTCTGAGATTTTCCGCCAGGAATTTCTGGCGCATGTCTGTGGACTGAGCCCAGGGGAAGCCGTAGGCGGCTCGGATTTTTTCATCCCGGTACCACGGATAGCCGCCAAAAATCTCGTCGGCGCATTCGCCGGAAAGGGCGACGGTCACATGTTTTTTGATCTCTTCGCAGAAGAGCAGAAGAGAAGAATCCACGTCGGCCATGCCGGGCAGATCTCGCGCATCTACAGCGTTTTTCAGCGCCAGGGCGAGCTTCTCATTGTCTACGGTAAATGTGTGATGGTTGGAGTCTAAAAATTCTGCCATCAGGCGAATATAGGGTTCGTCGGTGGTAGGCTGGAATTTGCTGGTCTTGAAGTATTTTTGATTGTCGGTATAGGTGACGGAAAAGGTATCGAGGCGGCGGCCCTGCTTTTTGAAGTGGGCCGCCGCCACGGCAGAGATGATGCTGGAATCTAAACCGCCGGATAAGAAGGTGCCGATGGGTACGTCGCTGACCAGCTGACGGCGGATGGAATCGGTGACGAGAAATCTGACGTGTTTCGCCGTTTCTTCAAAACTGTCCGTGTGGACGAGATCTTTTAAAGCCCAGTAGGTATCGATGAAGAGGACGTTTTCGTCCAATGTGCCGTACTGCCCGGGTTTCAGTTCCTGGATTCCGCGGAATACGCCTGAACCGGGCGTTCTGCCGGGACCGATGAAGAGCAGCTCTGCGACGCCCCGGGCGTCAATCACCGGTCTGACATCGGGATATTCCAATATCGTCTTGATTTCTGAAGCGAAAACGAAGGAACCATCCTCGAAGTGATAAAAAAACGGTTTGACGCCCATACGATCCCGGGCGAAAAAGAGCCGCCGGCCTTTTTTCTCCCATACAGCAAAAGCGAAAATACCGTTAAATCGGCTGAGACAATCCTTGCCCCAGTGGATGTAGGATTTTAGGACGACTTCCGTATCACTGTGACCGTCGAAGCTTTCTCCTTCCGCTAGAAGATCCTGACGAACTTCTTCCGTATTATAAAGCTCACCGTTGTAAACAATCGTATATATTTCGCCGTTTTTATCCGCTTCCATGGGCTGCGAGCCATTTTCGATGTCGACTACGGCCAATCGTGTATGAAACAACAATGCCTCGTTAAAGATACGAATTCCCATGGCGTCCGGTCCTCTTCTTCTCATCGTCCTGAGCATTCCGCTCAGGCATTCTTCTATTTTAAGCCGTTTTTTCAGATCGACGGCTCCTGCGATACCGCACATAAATATCATCCTTTCTATATTTTGAGATCAGTGGAATGTGGGATGGATAAAAAATCTATATACATCCTATGCGGACGCTCATTTAAAATTTACAGTTTATTTCTAAAAAAAGAAGAAATATAATAGAATCGTAGCGTGCTGTGGGGCGTGGTGCGTAACGTGCAGCGGGCGGCTTTGGGAGATCAAAGGAATGGATCAGAATATGACAACGGCAGGAGACCGGAAAGGGAGGAAACAGAGATGACTGTAGTGAAAAATGCGGAAGATACCAGCGGCTATAAGTTTGGAAATGACGGAAAAATGGTGACTTTATCGGCGTTTTCCGACCCGGAAGCGACGGATATTGTAATTCCCTCCCATGTAAACGGAGTGCCGGTGCGAAAGATCGGATTTTCGGCGTTTAAGGCAAACGAGCGCCTGTGCAGCGTCGTCATCCCGGATACGGTTCAGCACATCGAAAGCTCGGCTTTTCGGGACTGTACCCGGCTTTCAAAGGTAGTAGCGGGAAAGGAGCTTCGGACTTTAGGACAGTTTGCATTTGCCGGGTGTACGGAGCTTCACAGCGTTACGCTTCCCAGCAATCTGCAGAAATTGGGAGAAAAGACGTTCGATGGATGTACGAAATTTACAGAGCTGATCGTTTTAGACATGAATAAAAACGGAGAGTCGTCAAAGCGTTTTGTCATCGCCAGTCACAATCAGAGCCGCAGATGGGGATATATTCAGGCCAGCCTGATCTATTTCGACTCATATCAGATGCGTAAATACGATGAAGGCTACGGCGTGCTTCACGGTCTTGATGATCTGTTTAACGTAGCGGAATACCGTTTACGGGACAGTGAACAGCTGGAGCCGTATATGAGGGTCAATTATGAGAATAATATCCGCACGTCGATTCCCTATTTTATCGCAGAAGATCAGATTTCCCGCCTGACCTCTGCAGGAGAGTTAGGTCTGATTTCAGAGGATCGAATCGACGGCTATATCGAGGCGGCCAGCCGGGTTCAAGGCCGGTGCATGGCGTACCTCCTCGATTATAAAGAACGTAATTTTAAAAAGAGGGAATTGAATTTTGATTTATA
>CAZGBL010000048.1:0-12636 GCA_964523955.1 uncultured Oscillospiraceae bacterium
CTCTCTGTCTTTGCTCCTGCCGCTTCGTCCCGCCGTTTGCGGTTCTCCGTCTTTGACCGCGGCTATCGGAGACTATTTATCCAGTATTTTCTTTATCGCCTGTAAAAGGCGATCCATCTCTTCGTCGGTGCCGATGCTGATGCGCAGGCGATTATCGATTCTCGGCTTTGCAAAATATCTCACCAGCACGCCCTCTTCCCGAAGCGCGGCAAACAGATCGGAAGCGCGGATTCCCGACGGCTCCGCAAAAACGAAGTTCGCCGCAGACGGAAGAACGTCAAAGCCCATAGAAGCCAGCTCGGACATGATTCGTTCTCTGGTGGCGATGATCTTCTCGCGGGTTTCCCTGAAATACTCCGTATCCCGAAACGCAGCTTCTGCCGCCCGAATCGCAAGCCGATCCGCCGTATAAGAATTGAACGAATTTTTTACCGCATTGAGTCCATCGATCAGCGGCTTTGAACCGATGGCCAGACCGATACGCATACCTGCGAGCTGACGGGATTTGGAAAGTGTCTGGGTGATCAGCAGATTCTCATGACGATTGACGACGCCTGCCGCTGTCTGCGCGCCGAAATCGATGTAAGCCTCGTCCACCAGGATGAGTTTGTCTCCGTTGGCATCGAGCACCCGCTCCACCTCGTCCAACGTCAGCGCTCTTCCCGTAGGAGCGTTCGGATTACAGAGCAGAACGCCCTGAATATCATTTCCCAGCCCGCCGCAATACTGCTCCAGATCGACGGAGAAATCCTCCTTCAGCGGCAGCAATTCGTAAGGAACCTCAAACAGCGCCGAATAGACAGGATAAAAGCTATAAGTGACGTCCGCAAAAGCGATTTTCTTTCCCTTAAAAAAAGTCGGAAATATAAATGCCAGCACTTCGTCCGAGCCGTTTCCCACAAAGATATTTTCTTCTGTAAGTATATCCGTCCCCGTCAGATTCAACGCTTCGTTGTAATATTCCGCCACTGCCTGACGCACAGCAGACGCATCCGGATCGGGATACAGACGAAGCTGCCCCACTTCGTCTTCGATAGCCCTCACGACAGCCTCTGACGGCGGATATGGGTTTTCGTTCGTATTGAGTTTTATGTATTTTTTATCCTTGGGCTGTTCGCCCGGAACGTAAGGCTCCAGCCCTGCAGCCAGCCTTGACAGATAACGTGTCATCTCATTGTCTCTCCTCTCATCCGTGCAGCGCCGCACAGCAGTTTATTTCACACCGCTCCATTATTGTAAAATCCATGTATTGTGACGCTTTCTTCATTCTTTTTATTATATCCGTCATCTTGAAACTCTACAAGAACTCTGTTTTCCTACAAAACCCTGAAAACGGAAAAAGACAAAAAACGGAAAAGAATCCCCGCAAAAACGAAGCTATCCCTTACGCTGATCATTCATAAGGAATATTGCCGTCTTGAAAAATTACTTATCCAAGCCGCTGCAGTGATTCTTTCCTGTCTTTTATCAACTATTTAATTGAAAACGGAGCAAAGCTCCTTACAAGCTCGCTTGTCAAGAACGACGCGAACGCTTGCAGCAAGCGCCGGGAGCTTTCGCTCAGCCGGGTTCCGACGGGGGATGATACCCAACCGCCGAAAATCGGAAATGGAACCCGCCGCTTACAGAAGCGGGAGGGACATCCGGCGCTTGTCATAAAATAAAACCACCTGATCGCTATATGGATGGTCCTCCTTTCAGCATCCGCAGATTCTTCTCGCTGCCGGAATCGTTGTTTCTGTCTTCATTGATCACGATATGTTTATTCTTATCTTTTCTCGTGCTAATCAGAACAAGTATGCAAATCATGAAATCCATTCGGGAAAATCACAGTCAAAATCCACTTAAACGCTTCTTCCCCATATACGGAATGAGGAACTTTCGCAGGCATGACGAGAGTCTCGCCAGCTTTCACAATATGCGGCACCCCGCCTACCGTAAACCTTCCAGTTCCCTCCAGCACAGATACCATGGCATCTCCTTCTGAATCGTGCTCACCGATTTCCGTCTCTTTATCAAAAGCAAATAATGTCACGCTGACCGCCGAATTCTGAGCCAGAGTCTTGCTGACAATCTGTCCCTCCTGAACTGATACCAAATCATTCAGCCTTACAACAGTTTCAAAATCGATATTCTTAATAAACTTATCCATGTTCCATCCACCTTTCAGCAATAGTATAAGAAAGACCTCAAGCGAGACCAGCTATTCTCATCCCAGTCTCCATCCAGAGAAACTTCAAAGAGCGGTGCCTCGCAATTTTGTACGATACCTCGAAGCTGAAGAACCATAGCTGTATTTTCGTAGCGGGGCGCCAAAGTGAGAACCGCATCTGAACTTCTGCCAAACTCGACGGCTTTTGCGTAGCGATAACGGCCGTGATTTCCTGCAAATACACCGAGGTATTTATCTGCCGCCTCAAAAAGGGTATCCGCATTTGGAGAAAAACCTCCGGCCTCGCCAAGACTCGCTGTAAAGCGGTCTATCTGCCGCCGATCACAAAGCTTGCCATTCTCCTTCCACAGAAACCACATCATCTCTGAAAGAGGCATTCGCCGAACAGTATATCCGTCTTCCTCCAGAACCGATAGGATTCCTTCATCCAGACCGGTAATACACATCGGACTGCCTACGACTGCTACCGTCTTTCCAGAAGATCCAGCCTCACACCTCCACGATCCCTCCATTTTCTCATTTTCAATTTTTTTCATATTTGAAAGCGCAGCGGAATTCAAACGCTTTTTTTCGGCATATGAGGCATTTACCAATCCGGCAAAATGTAACAATTCCTCCTCCGTCGGAATCTCCAAAGGCGCCAGCTTTTCTCTTTCCGAAGCGTGCAGAGCATATACCGCATCTCCCGTCAGAAGAGCCCGCATCAATAATTCCGGATCAGACGCTGATTCCGACAGCTCTTCCAGCATTGGAGCCGCAATCCCACATTTCGTATAACCTCGGCGATCGAGAATCGTACGGACAGCCCGGGCATACTGGCCATCGGCATCCGCACCGTAACCGTAAGGAATCAGGAACTGAATATCCTTGTCGTCGCCGTTTTCCTCGATCACTTTCAGGCAGCCGCCTACAAGCACAGGCAGCGGCAGGTATTCTTTGGAATGCATCTCCGCACGTCCCATCGCCAGCACCTCTCTGGAAAAAGCAGGCATCTCTCTCGCGTCAAACCCCTGTCGGCAGAAATAATCTTTTAAGTATCTCGTATACCACCCCAGATCAGGCAGGAACAGCTTCTTTTCTTTATCCGGCTGACGGCTTATGTTCGCGGGCTTCATCGAAACATTTAAAATATTGAAATTCTCTGGCAGCTTTGCCGGCGGCCGATTAGAAATACTGTTGAGAAATGCCTCGACTCTTGTGATGACGCCGACTTTAGAATAATGCTCATCCACCTCGATCTGCAGATAAGGCTTATCGCCCATTTCCTCTTGGAACATATGTGAAATCAGCGTATCAGGCCCACAACCGTGGTTCGTCAGATAGACCGCGTACAGATTTGGATGATTTGCGATGAGCTTCGCGCCGGAAAGAAGATGATCCCCAAAAGGCCAGTACATACCGGGATAATCCTTTGAAATGTCAAGAGACATCCCCGGCAGATGTCCCAGCGTCATAACCTTATAGCCCCGCTGAAGCAACAGATCCGGAATTCCCATATTAAGCATCGGATCTGAAATTCCATAATTTCGGGTAATCAGAACGAGCACTTTTTCCTCCGGCTTCAAATTTGCCATCAGCTCTTCTCCCAGCTTTTCTACTCCCGCAGTATACTTCTGAACTGCTGCAGCTCCTTTTAGAAGCCCCGGCAGACACTGAGATTTTCGGAAACCGAGGCTCTTTCCTGTATCCAGCATAGCAAGCGCCATCATTCGAGCTCCCAGATCCAAATTCAGCGTTGGACTCAGCAGCCGGATTCCTCTCTGTTCCAGCCTTAGCGTATCAAACACCGCCTTCGCCGCTGTCTGCATATATGGACAGGCATAATTGTGCGCCGCGTGAGCGTGAGGGTGGCGGATTGTAAGAATGGAAGGCAGGAAAATGTAATCCACCTTTTGCTCTGCCAGCTGCATCATATGTCCATAAATCAGTTTTACAGGATAACACGTCTCACCCTGGGCATACTTCTGAGACAGCCGAATCGTCTCTTCATCAGTAGGGTGGGAAAGAATGACATTAAAGCCCAAATGTTTAAAAAATGCGTTTACCATCGGAAAAAATTTAAACATAATAAGCGTCAACGGTACGCCGACAGTCTTCTTTTTCGGATCTATGACGCCATCATAATCTCCTGCTGCCAACTGACCCGCCTTTCGGTAAAACGCTTTATTGCGGCGTATTTCTTCGTCCGTCGTCTGAATCCGCCGCTCCTCCTTTGGAAAGTCAAAGCCAAAAAAAGAACTCCTCTTCTGACAGGATGCCTCCGCTGCTTCTTTTGCCAGAAGAGCCGTGCCAAAAGCTCCGGAAATAGAAAATACTGGAGATATATGGATTTTATCTCCGTAGACACTCTGAAATGCCGCTACAATCCCTGCGTTATATACCACACCGCCCTGCAGCACAACGCGGTTTCCCACCGGCTTGCCTGAAACAACTCTATTCAGATAATTCTTTACAATTGAATGACATAATCCGGCGGCGATATCCGTCTGCCGCGCCCCCTGAGCGGCAGCCTGGGCGATGGAAGTCTCGATAAATACGGTGCATCGTTCACCCAGATCGCGGGGATGTTCTCCCGCGAGCGCCAGAGATCCGAATTCCTCGATGGGAATCCCCATTCGGGAAGCCTGTTCCTCCACAAAAGAGCCTGTACCCGCAGCGCAGATCTTATTCATCTGAAAATCCGCAACTTCCCCCTCTTTCAGAGAAATATACTTGGAATCCTGCCCTCCGATCTCAAAAACGGTGTCAGCGTCGGGAACCCAGTAAGCTGCGGCCTTTGCCTGAGCGGTAATCTCATCCCGTATGACGTCAGCTCCCATCATGCGGCCTATGCGCTCTCTTCCAGAGCCGGTTACACCCACGCCCAAAATTTTGACATCACCGTATTTTCGGCTCATTTCCGCAAAGCCTCTTCGCACTGCACCTTCCGGATCTCCAGCCGTTCGCAGATATAAAAAATCGATGAGAGAGCCGTCCTGCCCCATTACTACAAAATCCGTACTGGTGGAACCGATATCGACGCCGAAATATACGCCCTCCTTCCATGCCTGACTGATGCAAGAAGGCTCTGAAAGATCCGTGCCGTCCATCAGTCTCAACCGCGGCAGTTCCGTTCCCTGCACGGAATTTACATCCTCCGAAAGGAGACTTCGCAGCAGCGAATTCCTTTCTATCGGCTTTTCCGCACAGACTGCCGCTCCCAGCGCCGAAGCGAATCGAGCGTTTTCAGGGATGATCAGTTCATCCCTTTCGAGAGAAAAAATATCACGAATCGCCCTCACTACACCGCTGTTGCTCGTAACCCCGCCGCAGAAAGCGACGGGCTTCTCCACAGGAAGACCTCTGACGATCACCGCCTTATAATTGCGAACCATTGCATAGCACAGACCCAGCAAAATATCCTGTTTGGACACACCTTCCTGCTGGCGATGAATGATATCAGTCTTAGCGAATACGGCGCACCGACCTGAGATATTCGGAATCTCCCCCGCCTGCTCTGTCAGAAGCGAATAATCCTCTATTTTCAATCCCAACCGAGATGTCTGATCTTCAAAAAAGGAGCCCGTACCTCCCGCGCAATGCTCATTTACGCTAAATCTTGGCGTTTTATACCCCAACTCTGTAATAAACCGGGCGCTCTGACTGCCGATTTCAATAATGCTGCCTGCGTCAGGAACTAACTTTTTCACGCCCTCCACAATCGCCGGAATATCCTCTATCTCTGCAAGCTGCGGACAAAGAGAAAGCACCGCTTTCCGGTTTCCTCCTGTAACACATACGGCAAATTTTTCAGGCAGATCCACCTCATGAAGACCGGTACGCAAAGTTTCCGCTACTTTTCCATAATGGGCAGAGATCCAGAGTTCGTCGATCCCCTCGCCATTCCACAATACTATCTTTACGGTGGACGTGCCAAGATCGATACCTAACTGTTTCATGATGAACGCTCCTCTCCATTTTCCGGTGCAAAGTAATAAAACTCATCATCCGGCATCTTACCTCCCACCGCTTCCGGATTCAGATCGCAGATAATCTGCAAAAAACCCGAAAGAATTTCCTTCATTTCACTTCCAGTAATCGTACAGATATTACACATGGGAATGGCGTCCTTCGCGATGTCCGGATTAAGAAAAGTCTCATAATCCTCCGTCCATTGGGCGGCTTCGTCCACATGTTCCAAACAATAATCCGTGGATTTTTTCGCCATGTCCAGGAACTCCATGACAGCCTGCTCGTGTTCCTCTAAAAAAGCTGTGCGCACTACTGTTACCGTGGTAACGGACTTTGCGCCATTGTCTTTGTTGACCTCGTCCCACGCCGTCGTAATGTCGATTGCCACGCGCAGATCGGACACCAGCAGCTTCGCTACTTCCACAAAGGGCTGTGGCAGCAGAGCGATAGCGTCGTTTTCCTCCTGAAGCAGATTCAGGACTTCAAACGGCGTCGACCGGAAAGAAAAATTCACATCGCCGGACAGTCCTGCTGCCTCCAGCAGATAATCGAAAGTAAACTCAGGAGGGCCACCCTCTCCGATGGAATAAACCGTTCTGCCCTTCAGATCGTCCAGCTTCTCGATATCCGGATCTGTCGTCAGAATGTATAGAAGACCCAAATTCCCAATACTGATGACCTTAATCTTCTCCTTCATATCTTCATTATTATAGAGAATTGCCGCCACATTGGAAGGAACGGTAGCGATATCATAATCCCCCTGATTCAGCGACGCAGCCACAGCGGAGTAGTCCACACCAGCAACCTCAAAATTCCAGTTATTATAGGTATTTCCTTCCTCCGCTTCGTGCATAAAATATCCCAGCCCCATAGACGGCGGTCCCATGATGAGACCGACATTGACATCCGTCGCATCGAAACTGCCTGAAATACCGTCTTTCTTCTGTACGGTATCACCGACCGACGAAATGTCTCCGCCGCCCGAACTGCCGCACCCGGAAAGAGCAGCTGCGAACAAAAATAGGATGCACAGCAGTGCAATAGCTTTCTTCTTCATATCGACTCCTCTTCTCTAAGTCAGGTATATTCCGCTGACACTCATTTTAAAGCGTCCTATTTGCCGACCGCTGTCAGCCTCTGCGTCTGCGTTTGCGAATGAAAAACACAGCTGCCGCAATGACCAGCACGGCACCGAGGGCGACTGCAGAAATTACGATATACGTATCACTTCCTGTTTCCATGTCCTGTTCTTCCTCCTGAGACGATAAATCCTCCTCGCTGTTCACCGATGCCATAACTTTGGAAGCGTCGTCCTCATTGGTCATCTCAACCTCAACCTTCGGCATGGTTCTGCCGTCTACAGTGGACACACCGGACAGATTCAGTTCAAACGTCGCTGGCCAGGTATGCTTTTTTTCCAATCCGGAAATAGACATCGCCAGATCACCCATTTCAATCTCCGCTGTACAGCTCTTCGTAATGACGGTCGAATCTGTAGGAACGTTCCCCAGGTCTACGCTTACAGAAGTGATCGCACCGGCGTCATTCTTCTTTATATCGGTAAAATTGAGACCTGTCAGAGAGCGGACTGTCATGACCTTATCCTGAATAACGACAGGTATCGTCACCTTTCCGCATCCGTTCCCATCCACCACCAGCGTAGCATTGCCAACTACAGAATTATAAGGTGGAAAAGTATCGTTTGTAATATGCGGATTCAGAGGAAGTCCCGTATCCGCTTTATTAAACCAAATATTACAACTGACGGTATAAGTGCCTTTCGCCAGCATCGTTCCCGGAAGCCCTTCCTCACTTCCGTCTGCCTTCGTACCGGACTTTTCACTGCCGCAAAATGTCTCGTACGCAGAGGTGAGAGCAGCGGCAGCTTTATCCACCGTAGCCTGATCTTCGCCGGAAAGTCCCGCTCTTGCTTTTGCCAATTCCGCCGTCAGAGTATCTGCCGCCGACTGCGTGATCCAGACCGACCCCGCGTCAACATCTGTTCCATCCTTCGATATGACGGCGGTCTTCAGAGCTGTATCTACCGTACTGATAACTGCTTTCAATTTGTCATAATTTACATTAGAAGAAGCCGGTATTTGATTTGCCGCATTATCTGACGATCCGGAACTGCTGAAATCAACACCGGAAAAATCTACCGAAAGAGTAAGAGGAACCGTCCACATCGTCCCCAGCAAAGTAGGAAATTCCGAACAATCGTTAAATACATAACTGCCGCTCCTATCCTTCAGCTCCAGCGTAAGCGAAGTAATTCTCCCTGTACAGGAAGCGGACGCATCCGAAGCGGTGTATTGACGACTGTCCTTCTCTGCCTTTAAAACCGATGCATTGGAACAGCCGCCGATCTTCTGCAGAGTAAATACCGGATTGAGTACCGGAACTTTCAAGGTAATGCCGCCATTTGAATCAACCACCAACGACGCATTTTGAGAGACCGGCGTCGTAGGCGCTACAGCCTCGTAACCGTCCACTCCTAAAGGATTATTGCCATTTGTAAGATATGCGGTCACACCTGGCAGCTGAGTATTTAATTTTCCCGGAACGAAAAGATTCGCCGTTACAATATAGGTCTTTTCGCCTCCGGCAGCCTGTGCGGGAAGAAACGGCACCGCCACGAGAAGGAGCGCAATTAACGCCAGTATCGTGTACTTTTTATATAATTTTTTCACTTTTATGCCCTCATTTCAATTAAAACACGCCGTATCGTCCAACGAACTTTCCTCACGAAAATGCTGATGGGGCTATCGCATAAAGAAAAATGAATACAAAAGAATGAATAATCGGGAAAAGACAAGTTCCATATCTTGTATTTCAAATGCTTTTTGCGACAGCCCCTAATAATTTTAGCTGATTATCGATCGCTTATCCATGAACTCCTATTCATCGATTTTTTAATCAGTTAATCCCTTGCATACGGTACAGGAAAGTGACAATCTGCGCTCTGGAGCAGCCGTTATCCGGAGCAAAACAATTCTCGCTGACACCGGTGGTAATACCATTGACCAAAGCCCAGCTCACCGCGTCCGCATAATAACTGTCAGCATCCACATCAGAAAACATATTATGATCCTCCGTCTTTACGCTGCCTGCCATCCGCCATAGGAAAGCAGCCGTCTGGACACGGGATACGACAGCGTTCGGCTGGAAGGTATCTTCCGAAGTACCATTTGTAATGCCCTCTTCCACAGCCCACAAAACAGCATTGTAATAATACGCACCGCGCTGGACATCAGAAAATTGATTCTGCGTATTTGTCGGTTCCGGAGAGCCTGCAGCGCGCCAGAGGAACGTTACCGTCTGAGCACGGGTGCACACATTATCCGGACAGAACAGATCGTCTGACATTCCATATGTCACGCCCTTTGATACCGCCCATCTTACAGCCTCTGCATAATAAACGCTATCGGCCACATCTTTAAAAATGCCTGTCCATCCGCCCGTTGGAATATAGTCATCCAGAATTTTAAAGTCTGCAGATCGGTTGATATGGAGATTTACCTTTCCATCCTTATACGACGCCTGAACCGTTTCTTTTGAACCGTCTTCATACGTCAATTCCACAGAAACAGTACCCTCATATTGACCGAGATCAGCAGGGATACTTACATCCGCGCCGTTATTCCTATCCTGCGGCAATGTAATTTTTCCTGACGTTATGCCGTCAGCACCTGTATTCACAGTAACCTGCACTCCGTCAGCCGTCGTACTGGAACTGCCGCCGGAACCGCCTCCTGTCACTCCGCTGGTATCCGTATTATCATTGGAATCCAGAGAAGTATCCTCGTCGCCGTCAAATTTAACCTTCAATGTCAGCGGGAAAAGCCATTCCTGCTTCAGAAGAGTCGGATACTCTATACAGTCATTAAAGATATATTCACCGGACTTATCCTTCAGCTTTACAGTAATTTCACTGATGCGTTCCGTATATTCTCCGGAATCAGTTCCTTGATATTTCACATCTCTGCTGGTCTTTGTGCTGATAATTTCGGCATTATCGCAGCCTCCGATCTTCTGCAGAGTGAAGACGGGATTTGTGATCTTCAAGGTGAGAGTCATCGTGCCGTCCGCTGCTGTTTTCAGTTCAGCATTGTCGGCTTGAGGTGTCGTAGGCGTTCCCGTACCGTCAATAGGGTTATTGGAATTGTTCAGATAAACAGTTATACCCGGAAGTACCTGATTATTTTCGCCTGGCAGATACAGATTTGCCGTCACAGTCTGGGTTTTGGACTGGGAGGAACTACCGCCTGAGCTGCCGCTCTGTCTTTGCGCAATACTCCAGGTGATCGTCTTGCTGTCAGTAGTACCGTCCTTCCATGTATATCCCTCGCTCAGAGTTGCAATGGCGGTATAAGTGCCCACTTCCGCAGCTCTATAGGTCCCGGACAGAGTATATCCGATGCCTTCTTCAACGCCTATCTGCTCCGAACCGTTATAGACAAGTCCTGTAGCTGCTGCAGGAATCTCGACAGCACTGTCGGTTACGACTGCGAAATAATATACGTTTGTTCTTGTACCGCTATAGTATTCGCTGGTCCTATACGCTCCCCTCATTTTTTTCTGAATTTCAGAAAACTCATCGTTTTCCGACGAATAGTATTCTATTTCCATCGGCGTTCCATTTTCCGGTGTCGCCGTAATACCGCAGTCAGCTGTAGCTATATTTTCTGCATCGACTGCTTCGCAGTAAATTAAATGAACCTCTCCTTCGGTTTCAGGCAGAGTCAGTGTAAATCGCTGGAAGCTATCGTCTTTTGTACTGGTCCACTCCACTTTATTATCGTTATACATTGCAATTCGGTAGATGGATGCTACTTTAGGCTGTTCATACTCGCTGTAATTATTTTCCTGATTCATCGCCGTCTCAGCCAGCTCAAAATACCTGCCTTCCGTCTCCTTAGAAGCGTACAAATGCCAGTTATCAGGCTCCACGCTGCAATGTATCCATACGCCATCTGCCGTGCTTGTCTGCCACACAGCCTCCACTCCTGTCGTCTCGTCCTCATAAGCCGTCGCCATCTTCAGACCGCTTTGCTCAGCGTCTGTCACCACGACGATATCTTTCAGATCGGTATCTGTATAGAAGCAGAATTTCATCTCGAGGTCCTCCTCGTGATCAGTGATCAGGCGAACTTCATCTGAAATATCAAAGAAAAGATAATTCTGATGTTTTTCATAAGGCGGTTCAAAATCGACGATCGCCGTTCCGCACTGAATCCGTTCCGCATCAGACAGATCGATTTCCGTTCCGTCATTCGATATCACTTTAACATTATAAAAACCAAAGGTCGGTTCCTTCACGAACATTTCACGAAAATCGTTTTTTACTTTTTCGTATTTTTCTCCAGATGCAACCGTTTCGATTTCCAGCGTCGCGTTTTGAAGCTGCTCGTAGAGAGACTCATCGTAGGTGAGGATCTTTAAATGTTTGAAAGCGTTAACTTCAGAATACACCGGATTATCTACATATGCTGTATATTGAATAGCGCCATGAGCGCTGCGAAAGTCGACTGCAATCCTCAAGTCTACATTCCAAACCTGTCCCAGCAGCGTAGCACACTCCTCACACTCTGTAAACTGGTAAAGTCCGGAAAAATCCTTAAGAGAAACTTTTAAGTCGGTAACTCTACCCGTATAGCTATAATTATCTCCTGTATAGGACGTATCGCTGCGTGTGGCCTCTATTATCTCAGCATTTTCAGAGGAACCAATCTCCTCAATTAAAAATACCTCATTGTAGAGATGTAAATCTAAGATTGCCGTTCCGCCTTCATCAACTGTCAATAGAGCCTTATCGATCACAGGCGACGTAGGAGGAACATTTCCGTTCGTCATAAAAGCGTTGATCCCTGGCAGCACTGTGTTATATTCCCCTGGCACATATAGATTAGCAGTTACCACATACGTTCCAGGATCAAGCGAATCCACACTGCTGTAGGGCGCCTCATTGCCTTCTGCAGATGCCGAAGAAATCGCCCACCTGATCTCCACCGACTCTGTTGTACCGTCAGACCAGATATAGCCGTCATTCAATACAGCAGTGGCGCTGTATAAACCTGCGTCTTTCGCCTCATAAGTACCGCTCAGCGTATAGCCTTCCCCAGAAGAAACGCCCACCTGCATTTCGCCATTGGCAACCAGCCCCATTGCAGCAACAGGCTTATCGATGGCAACGTCATTCGCCGCGAAAGCCTCTGCCGGAAACATAGTACAGATCATTACGAAAGATAACAGCAAACCCACCAGCTTTCGCCTGTTTGATTTCATCATCATTTTTTCACCTTTCCTCTCTCCTTTTTCTATTTGTTATAGCAGATTCCCGATATTCCCGCATTTTTCACAGCTTTTCTGCCTGTTAAAAGCGACAAGTTCCATCTCGGACTTTCGTATCCCATATCATTTTGTTTCTGTCTCCCAAGTTAGCATTTACTAACTGCAAGTTCAATTTAAAGGGTGCAGACACACACCCTAAAACAGCTATTAGAAACAGCTAA